>JAFQGS010000113.1 GCA_017415455.1 Prevotella sp. | reverse complement strand
TGTCTCCTCCTTTGTAACTGAATAGTATAGCGGTGCGGACACCTTCGCCTTGTCTGGGAAGAACTTACCAAGTTCAATATTTGCTGTGACGCTGTACGACTTGAAGTTGTCATTAGAGCGTTCCGCCACACCTTCTTCCAATCCTCCGAATCCTTCTGTGAGTATTTTTCCGCTTACATTGACACTACCCACATCCGACAACTGCATATTGAGAGCTCCTTGCGCAGCCCATCCGCCTTCGTTGTTATACTCCTTGAGCCTAAGCTCATTTACCCATATCTCTCCCGATTTGGCATCACCCGAGAGGTTACGTACACCGATAATCATTGTCTTTATCTCTCCAAGAGTAGGATTTCCGACAATACTTATCTTATTGTTTGGCTTGTCCTCATCGTAAACACTATATGCCTGGTTATATGAAGCCATGCCCTCTGCCTTCGCCTTATTACGTGCTTTCTTCAGCGCAGTGAACACTCCAAGCGGGATATCAAGCATATTCTCCTCCGGCCATACCGCCTTGCAGTCAGCTGCCGAATAGCGGTCGTAATGCCCTGGAGGTGTAAGCTTCAGAGGAATCTCATACTCATAATAGTTATTCTTATAGTCGCTACCCATTCGAACGAACACCGCCAGTTGGTTATCTCCAAGTCTTGTTGTGTTCTGTTCCATGGCATTGGCATGCACAAACATCTCCAGACGCTTATACTGTCTGAGGTCTAACGTAGTGTTCTTATATACAGCCTTGGCTTCTCCGTTAGCCAAATCGCTTACTACTATATTAAGAGCCTGCTCGTTGCTTTCCACCAGTTGCGGCTGTGTTGGATCCTGCTCACGGCGTATTCCTGGCGGCAACACATAGTTTACAGGGATCTTGTCGTTGTTCTCCTCAATATTAACCGCACTCACTGCCATCTTTCCACGCTCCGTAGCCACATTGCCAAGAGGCTGTTCATATATCCTCCACTCTCCTCTTACGAGGTCAAGACTACCGAAACGCATTACTATAGGCTTCTTGAAGTTGGTCAAGAACATACGCATGAAGCGCACTGATGTGAAGTCGCTGATTGAACCAACGCGGTCCTCATACTCATCAAGCGGAATGCGGAACTGATACCATGTGACCGTCTCTGTGTTGCCATTACGCAGCTTCACAGAGCTTTCCCGCTTGTCAACGATGAAGTTTCTGCCCACGACAAGGTCTTCAGGACGAACGCTCACATGATACTGATAATACTTCTCATACTCATTCAGGGTGTAGTCCTGGTTTATATCCTCCACGTCCGGTGTCGTCTTGTATGACGTATCATAGCTTTCATTCCTGCTGTCACTGTCTGGTGAGTTGCCTTGCGGATTGTTTATCCTCTTGTAACGCTGCAGGATTGGCGCCTCTATCTGGTCGAAGTCTGAACCACGGAAATAATGATAATCATCATTTGCAGGGTCATTCATTATAGAGTCAAGCTTCTCCGGCGTCACCTTTCCTTGTATATTGCTGATGAACTCCTGATAAGGACCGAACGCTCTTTCCTCTTCATCTGTCAGACCATTGTATCCTACGTCCTGATGTGCACGTGAGCCGCCTGTCGTTGCGAAAGCATACGTCACCGTTGCTTGTGTCGGAATCTTTCCCCATTGTGTTGTTGCGTATGTTCCTGAGCCGTCAACCGTCATTCCACTTTCATAGAATTTGCGTCCGTCTCTCAACACATCCTCACTCACCTCACCAAGATTTATATAAAAATCTCCACCATACTGGTTTGCGTCAGACTGTTCACTGCTGTATATGAACGGGTCGAGCATCCAGAATTCTATATATTCTATGTTGGCTGTCTCAAAGTCGTTGGTGTCAAGTTTACGCATCATTCCTCCCCAGCGCTGTGTCGGATTATTCAGGTTTCCGCCTACATCAAGATTTGTGTCAAAGTTATACGGTCCTCTTTCTGTAGGATAGAAGGCAAGGTTCAGTATCGGCAGCGTTGCCGTAGCGCCGCTATAGCTGCTCTGATCTCGGTTAGGATAGAGCTCCTTCACATACACCTCACGCACATAATGATTACTCAACTGGTTGAGATCGCTCTTTATATGCGACGGGGTAAGTGATGAGCTGCGGCGTGTAAACAGCGGGTCTATGTTATACCATGCCATCAATGCTCTGTTGAAACCGCTCGACAGACCTGTCTTGTCCTTATACTCTGGGAACATTGTCGGCACACTTGATATAATCCATGATGTAGGTGTGGATACGTCTATGGCATTTTTCGTATTCTCAAAGTCGTCAAGATAGGATGCGTTGTCTTGTGTTCCGCTTGACTGTCCTGCTATAAGCTGTGCGAATTCTCCTGTGAAAGATATCTGCGACGGTGCCGTACAATGCAGCAGCGGCAGCTTGTCCAACAGGTTTGTAAGCCACTGGCTCTCCTTTTTCCAGTTGAGATTCAATCCCCACAAGGTGTTGTTCAGCGGCTCGGAACCCATCGACACCTTTGTGGTCAGTGCCTGTTCTGACAGATGCTGGAATGTTCCGCTCACCAGGAAGTCCTTGTTTATCATATATTCCCAGTTCAATCCGAGCATGGTTTTCCTCTCCTGGGCATAGTCGGTATTACTTTCCAGCGACACGTTGACAGATGTTCCGGCGTCAATGATGCTCTGATTGAGGATGGTCACCTCTCCGGCAGAGTAGTCAACACTATAGTCTGAGCCTTCAATAAGCGTCACTCCGCCTGCTGTCACCACCACAGAGCCTCGCGGCACGTTATATGCTCCAAGCGATATGACATTTGCCGACGTTCCGCGATATTGTCCTACGAACTGATATTTGTTCTTTTCCGCTATCTGCTTTGCTATGGTCTTGGTTGAGTCATATAGTTCAGTAAAGCAATATTTCCTGGCAACCTCAGGCGCAATACCTTTGCTCGTAAGTGTCTTGTACAGATAATCTCCAAAAGGCTCAGCCTCAGGGAAGAACACTCTTCCGTTGCTAACGGTGTATCCTTCCACAAAATCGAAGTATCCGTTGCTGTGCGCTTTGTTGTTGTTATCCAGTCGGTCGGCACCCAATAGCTTTATAAGCATCTGCTCCTTTACCTGTGGTTCAGGCAGGTATGACAAGTACACGCCTGCCGTGTCGCTCTGGAACTTCACGTCAAGGCGGAACTTATCTCTCTCAACTGATGACGCAAGATAATAGACATTCTTCATCATCAGGTCCCAGTTTCCTTGTCTCGGATTGTTGCTTGTGTTCTTGAGCGACTTTACGAACAGCGCCTGTCGTACATCGGATATGTCTGACGCGAACTCTCCCACCTGATAAGTCATTCCGCCATAGGTGTACTCATACGCCACCGCCAGCACCTGGTCGGTTTGCAGAGAGGTTTTCAGCGACACATATCCCAATGCTGTGTTAACTGAATATTCGGAAGAGTTCAGCAGCCTTGCACTCTCCAGTTTCTCATAGTCCACACCTCCGACAAATCCTCCCATACCGTCAAGCACGGTGCTTGTCTGGTCTATGTCTCTTGCAGCGGCATAGCTGTTCACCATTGTAGAGTACTCACTGTTGGCATTGTTTGCCGGCACTGGTGCTCCAGACACTCCCCACATAGGATTGCTTATCTTCTTGTTCTCACCAAGGTCGGTAAGCGCAACGATGTTTCGTGTGTTATTAGTATTACCTGTTTTGTTTGTCACCCATATCTCCACTCGGTTTATCTTTATTCCCGTTGTGAGATTTGGCAGGGTCTTCATTGCGGCGTCGTAAGTCTCGCGGAAGTGTTGAGAGAGGAAGAAATGACGGTTCTCCTCATAGTCGGCGGCGCTTATCTCAAATGGTGTCAGCTGCACGCCGCCCCTTGATGCCACACTCTTTGTTGATGATTTCTTCTGGGATACCACCGTCTGAAGTTTCAGTCTGCCGAACTGCAAGTCGGTTCTTATACCGAAGAGTGAGCTTGCTCCCTTCACCAGTGACGAGTTGCTGGGGAATGATATGTTACCGCCTTCCACCAGTTTAATTATCTCATCCTCCTTACCTTCATACTTTAACTTAAGATTCTGGGCATCAAAGTCGAATGTAGCGTCGGTGTTATAGTTAAGGTTCATGTTCACCTTGTCACCCACCTTACCGTTAACACTGAGGTTTATCTTCTCGTCAAAGTTAATGGTTGTTGTCTTTCTGTTTCGTATTGGCAGCGAAGGGTTGTCTATGTTCTTAAGTGTTGCGCCGAATTTAAGCTCTGCTGTTCCCTGCGTCTTAATGCGGACTCCTCCCGGTCCGAATATTTTCTCTGCCGGTCCGAGGTCGAAGTGCATGTCCGTGAAAGAGAATTTCTCCTTGCCTTTCTCCTTGTATATCTCATCGTTTTTTGAACGGAAGAAGCTGTCAAACTCCCGTTTCTCGGTCCACTTCAGATACTCTTCCGGTGTCATTGCTATAGGAGTGGACAGGAATGAGTCGCCCATTTTCGAGCCGACAAAATAGGTATTCAGCGTGTCGTCATACTCTGTCTCAGGCTTCATGCTCTCAGGCCATGCCAGGTCTGCCACTCCCTTACGCAGGTCGTCATGTGTTATCGGCACCGTGCGCTGCACCTTCCATCTTGAGTTTATCAGCGAGTCGGGTATCGTGTCTTCATCAAGCTGAAGTGTTGGCTGTGCTGTAATATCCAGCTTTTTTGCCGCCGGCTTGTCTTTGTCTTCTGCCTTGCCGTCTTTTGTCTTATCCTCTTCTTCGGCTTGTTTTTGCTGCGTGTTGCGTGTCCTGTTGTCCTGAAGTTGGGGCACAACGTTCCATGCCAGCACATTAATGCTGAGCAAAACGGCTGCTAATCCCAGTAAATGCTTCAGATGTCTCATCATTTAATTTGTTTCAGTGCCAGCTTAACCACTTGCTCTACGGCTATTCCCGGTGTTTCCTTCATTATCGCCACCACTACCTTTGCTGTCGGTGCAGGTGCAAATCCGAGCATTGTGAGGGCGCTTATAGCCTCGTTCTTCACGTTGTTGTCTATGTTTGCGGTTTCCTTCTCCACACTTGCCGGAGCGTCGCCGGCTATACCCAGCGTGCCAATCTTGTCTTTCAGGTCCACTATGATGCGCTGAGCAGTGCGCAGTCCTATGCCCTTTACGCCTTTCAGCACGCGCTCATTGCCTGTTGTTATGACATTGCACAGCTCTGCGGGAGTCAGCTCTGAGAGTATCATTCGCGCCGTGTTGGCTCCCACACCGCTCACACTTATCAGGAGCAGGAAGGTGTCGCGCTCTTGCTTTCCGGCAAAACCGAACAGCACATGGGCATCCTCGCGTATGCTCTCATACACATAGAGCTTTGTCTTATTTGCTCCCTGAATGACGGTATATGTATTTACAGAGATATTCAGACCATATCCGACGCCTGCCGCTTCAACAACTGCGTAAGCGGGGGTTATCTCCGTAAGTTCTCCAACTACATATTCTATCATTTCTGCTTTTTTCCTTTTTAATACAATTTATATAACGCAGGCGTGCGCATATTATTGTATGTGGGTTTTCAAAAAGGCACTAAAAAACATCTTCACGGAATGCATCATTACTATCATGAGTACATTTCCCGTACGTCGGAAAGCATTCCACAAACTATGTTTTTATGATATTCACAGCTCAACAATATCACAAACCGTACATATTCACATTCTGACATTTTGTCATCATTTGCTTATTTTCGCTTACTATTTGTATTTTTCGTATTCCCGTTCTTTATCGTTTATTATCCGTAAAAATATGTTTCAGATGTTGTTTCGTGGCCGAATAAAGCACGTTTTGATATGAAAAAGAATTGACTTCATGCCAGAATGCAGGTCATTCAGGCATCAACCGGCATTCTTTCCATCATGTTTATGCTTGTTTTCCGGCATGCTTAGGAGTGCTAACTATGCCATTTTCAGGGCGTTTTCATGGCATTTAGACATCTTTTAAACAGTCTGCGATTGCACACTTTTACATCAACATCCATATATTATTGTATTTCAACGCATTACAACTGCACACAAAATTTCGTATTTTTCTGACACAATCCTGTCTTCATTTGGCATTTCCCGATTTTCAAAGAAGCACAATTTGACACATTGTCAGATATTTTGCCATTTCAGTTACATTTTGCATTTACCACAAGTGTACTGAGAAGTAGAATGAGAAGAATAACGATTCACCAGCCAGCACGTATATAATCAGTGTCCTCCCGGACATATATAAGCTCATCGGAAATATTGCATCTGATTGCGCATGCACATCATCTTATTTTTAAAAAATGTTACAAAAACATGAAAAAACAAAGCTTTTTGTAAGCCATTTCAGTCAAAAAGCGTAATTTTGCGCCCGACAAGCAAATTTAACTAAACATAAGGAGGATTACGAACATGAAGAAGATAAGGGCCGCCGTAGTAGGTTATGGCAACATAGGACGCTTCGCCATTGAGGCATTGGAGGCTGCGCCAGACTTCGAAATAGCAGGTGTTGTCCGCCGCAACGGCGCAGAGAACAAGCCTTCCGAACTGGCTCCATACGACGTTGTGAAGGATATCACAGAGCTGAAAGACGTTGACGTGGCTATACTTGCCACTCCAACACGCAGCTGTGAGGAGTATGCCACACGCATCCTGGGCATGGGAATAAACACGGTTGACAGCTTTGACATACACACTGGGATATGCCAGTACCGCAGAAACCTCATGAAGGTGTGTCAGGAGAATGGCACAGTGGCTGTGATTGCAGCTGGATGGGACCCGGGGTCAGACAGTATCGTACGCACATTGATGGAGAGTCTGGCACCAAAAGGTCTCTCTTACACCAACTTCGGACCTGGAATGTCTATGGGACACAGCGTCTGCGTGCGTTCAAAGGAGGGCGTAAGAAACGCGCTGTCAATGACTATTCCTAAGGGAGAGGGCATACACCGCCGCATGGTTTACGTTGAACTGGAGGACGGTGCCGACCTCAACGCTGTGACAAAGGCAATCAAGGAAGACCCGTATTTTGCGCATGACGAGACTCATGTATATCAGGTGGAGAGCGTGGATGCGCTGCAGGACATGGGACATGGCGTAAACCTGATTCGCAAGGGAGTAAGCGGAAAGACTCAGAACCAGCGTTTCGAGTTCAACATGAGCATCAACAATCCTGCGCTCACGGCACAGGTGCTTGTCAATGTGGCACGTGCCACTATGAGACAACAGCCTGGATGCTACACAATGATTGAGATTCCGGTGGTGGATATGCTGCCGGGCGACCGCGAGGCTATTATCTCAAGACTTGTATAAGGGCACAATACGGGAAACGTCTCACATGCGCCAAGGGGCTTTGCTGTATCATCCTGGTGCACAGAACAGACATATCTGGTATATATGCGGGCATCAGAAACTGTCCATATATACGACAACAGAAACAAGAGAAGGTGGAAAACACGGAGCATTCCGTTTTCCACCTTCTCTTATCTTATCCCGTTCCCGCCCATGACTTGCGGTCACTCTCATGCTATCTCATGCGTAAGCCTCATCCGCACAACGCCTGCAACGAGGCAGAATCAGCATGAGCGGCAATCATCCTCATGCCTGAACGAAGAACAGTATACGGCTTAATTGTCCTCAACAAACAGCGGATCTTCCGGCATTACCATAACAGGCGCCTGCTCGCTCATCTTCAACAGTCTGTCAGAAACATATTTCTTGTCCACTACAAGACGGAACATGAACTCGCGGAACCACTCTGATGTCATTATGATACAGCCGTTATGACCATTGGTCGGACCCCAACTGTTCTCCACTTTCCACTTTGTCGGCTTGCCTTCTGCGTCAAGATCCACTGCGGTAAGCGTCATGGCATGTGTGCTTCCGCTGTCAAACGTCATGATGCGTTGTGCCTTATCCATGCCGAAAGTGGTACCAAACAGCGTGCCATAGTCAAAGTTGTTGATGTCGCAATAGCCTCTCTTACGGTCGAGGAACTTACCAACATCATAACTGCTGTACAGCTTCTTGCCGTCTTTCAATGTCGCAATAGCAAGAGTCTCAATCTCTTCCATTGGCAGATTGAGGTATTTCCAGTTCGTACCATCATATGTATGGCGGTCGTATTCAACCTCATATGTCTTGTAATATTCACGTCTTGGATCGTTCATAACCATGATAAAGGTGCCGTTCAATGACTTCTTGCCTGTCACTTCCTCAAAGAATGTCTGCGGAGTATATGTCTTAGGCTCTCCAACAGGGCGTCCGTTCTTGTCCTTGAAAGCATAAGTGAACTCCGTTGGAGGCTCTCCCAGGGTCATGGCGAGCATCTTATACACCGTGGCAAGCATCTTTGTCTTCTCTGCTTTTATAGCAGCTGCCTTCTTGCCTTTGCTCACCATTTCGCGGAGTTGGAGTCCGTACTCACGCAGTTTGGAACGAATCAGACTGCTCATGCGGGCTGTATTCTCGCTGGAGAATGTCTCCGGCATTACCGAAGAGGGAACAAATCCATACTTAGAAGTAAGGTCTGCCACACCGCAGAATGTTCCACCGTCGTTGAGAGGGGCCTTGAAGAAGAAGCGAACACGCTCGTCTTCCATCGGTTTATCTGCACAGTCAATCACTCCTTGCAGGAAAAGGTTAGCCTTTTCAAGCTGATCCCAGAAGAAGAGATAGTCCTGAGAGAGGTCTATTGTCAGTGAATCTGTCTTCTGAGCGAAATCCGCACGTATCACGTTCAGCCCGCTGAACATCCAGCATCTGCCACTGCTCTTCTGGTCGGTGATGCTTTGTTTCTTTGTCTCTACACTGAAATAGGCGTCCAGGTTGCCTGCTGTTGAATGGCTTTTGGCCAACGCGTCGATGCTGTTTGACGCCATAGCGTTGAACAATGCTTTGTCTGACGCGGTCTGTGTCTGCGCCTTCTTAATCTCACTCAGCATCTCTGCAGATATTCCTCCGCCCTTAGTTTGTGCCATTGCGCTCATCGACATCATTGTCATAAACGCACATGTGAATAGTGTTTTGCTTTTGATTGTCATTGTATTAAAGTTTTGATTAATTTCGTATTTACATGATACAATGCGTGCATTGTCATAGTATAGGTGGTGACAAAGATACATAAAAACATCGGAAATATCTCTTAAATGCTGTGGCTGATTGCTAAAAAAATGCCAAATCACTGCTTTATTAATAATAAATTACTATCTTTGTCCTGTTATTTAATAATGTATTAAGAGTGAAACAAAGCGATTTTGAGTTATTAAACTCTATTAAATATCCTTCAGACTTACGTAAACTAAGCATCGAACAGCTTCCGCAGCTGTGCGATGAGTTACGTGCTGACATCCTTAAAGAGCTTTCAGCCAACCCCGGTCACCTTGCCTCAAGCCTTGGAATGGTTGAGCTTACGGTGGCTTTGCACTATGTTTACAACACACCCGAGGACCGTTTGGTGTGGGATGTGGGCCATCAGGCATACGGACACAAGATTCTTACGGGCAGAAGAGAGCTGTTCTACACCAACAGGAAGCTGCATGGCATCATGCCATTCCCGTCTCCTAAGGAGAGCGAATACGACTCTTTCGTATGCGGACACACATCAAACTCCATCTCAGCGGCGCTCGGCATGGCTGTGGCTGCTAAGAAAACGGGGCGCGACGACAGGAAAGTTGTTGCCATAATAGGCGACGGAGCCATGAGCGGAGGGCTTGCTTTCGAAGGTCTTAACAATGTTTCCTCAATGCCAAACGACATGCTTATCATATTGAACGACAACAATATGAGCATTGACCAGAGTGTAGGCGGAATGCGACATTACCTTCTGAAGCTTAACACCAACGAGACATACAACCGCATAAGATTCAAATTGGCACGATGGCTTAATGCCAAGGGATTCTTCAATGACGACAGACGGAAGGGCATTATACGATTGAATAATGCGCTGAAGTCGGCCATCAGCCATCAGCAGAATATCTTCGAGGGACTTAACATACGCTATTTCGGACCGTTCAACGGGCACAATGTCATTGAGCTTGTGCGCCTGTTGAAGCAGCTCAGGCAAATGACCGGACCCAAGCTGCTGCATATTCACACCGTGAAGGGGCATGGATATGCGCCCGCCGAGCAGCAGGCTGTGATATGGCATGCGCCGGGTAAGTTTGACGTTGAGAGCGGAGAGCGCATCGTTCAGGAGAAGACAAACAAGCCGCCACGCTTCCAGGACGTCTTCGGAGAGACTCTTCTTGAACTGGCTAAGGCTAATCCGAGAATCGTAGGTGTGACACCTGCCATGCCGACAGGATGCTCAATGAACATTCTTATGAGAGAGATGCCAGACCGGGCGTTCGACGTTGGCATCGCCGAAGGGCATGCCGTGACATTCTCATCAGGCATGGCGAAGGACGGACTGCTGCCGTTCTGCAACATATACAGCGCCTTCTCACAGCGCGCTTACGACAATATCATACACGACATGGCCATTCTCAACCTCCCGGTGGTGCTCTGCTTAGACCGCGCCGGACTTGTTGGTGAGGACGGGGCGACGCATCATGGGGCATTCGACATTGCCGCACTGAGGGCCATTCCTAACCTTACCATAGCGTCGCCTCTTGACGAACATGAGCTGAGAAGGATGATGTTCACCGCCCAACTGCCGGGAAAGGGAGCGTTTGTGATACGCTATCCGCGCGGAAATGGCGTGAAGACAGACTGGAGATGTGAGCTGGAGGAGATTCCGGTGGGCAAAGGGCGTTGTCTGAAAGAGGGCAGCGACATTGCCGTTCTCTCATTCGGTCCGCTCGGAAACATCGCCGCCAAAGCTATAGAGAAGGCCGAAACGGAACACAACAGCCTGTCTGTGGCACACTATGACATGCGTTTTGCCAAGCCGCTCGACACCGAACTGCTTGCAAGTGTTGGCAAACGATACAGCAAGATAGTCACAATTGAGGACGGTGTGGCAAATGGCGGATTCGGCTCTGCCGTGAGCGAGTGGCTGATGGACAACGGATACAACACTCATGTGACACGACTGGGACTGCCCGACAGCTTTGTTGAGCATGGCACTGTGGCAGAACTGCAGCAGATTGTGGGCTTAGACGCGGAGTCGGTGAAGACTGTTCTGACAAGGCTTCACGATAGTACGCAAGCCGCATCATAACCTTCTGATGCACAACATATTACAGAGCGGATTACGAATGATGCCCAAACGCGGCCTGACTGATGCCTGAATGCACTTCGAAAGATGCCTTAGCACAGTCCGGTTAATGCCTTAACACAGTCACGCTGCTCACAAATCGCAAATAACAAGGGAAACAAACAACAAGCAACATATATTATGAAGATTATCATTGCAGGTGCTTTCGCCATTGGAGCACACCTTGCCAAACTCCTGTCAAGAAATGACAACGACATCATTCTGATAGACGAGGATGAGGAAAGACTTGCCAACATAAGCAGTGATTACGACCTCATGACACTCCACTCGTCATCCACAAGCATCGAAACGCTGAAGGAGGCCGGAGCGGAAAGCGCAGACTTGTTCATTGCCGTGACACCCGACGAGAGCAAGAACATAACAAGCTGCGTGCTGGCAAGAGGTCTCGGAGCAAAGAAAACAGTAGCAAAGGTGAACAACAACGAATATGTTGACCCCAAACTGACGGCTTTCTTCGACCAGCTTGGTGTCAACTCAATCATCTATCCGGAAAGTCTTGCGGCTAAAGACATCACCAACGGACTGAAGATGAGCTGGGTAAGACAACGCTGGGACGTACACGACGGGGCGCTGGTGATGCTCGGAATAAAACTGAGAGAGACTTGCGAGATTCTGAATGAGCCCCTGAAAGAGCTCTGTAAGCCAGAGACTCCATATCATATCGTGGCGATAAAGCGCGGAGACGAGACCATCATACCACGCGGTGACGATGTTCTGCAACTGTCAGACATAGCCTATTTCATGACAACAAAAAACTACATACCCTACATTCGCAAGATAGTGGGCAAGGAACATTATGTTGACGTGAAGAACGTTATGATAATGGGAGGCGGAAATACGGCAATACGCGCCGTGAAGACAATGCCCGAATACATGGAGGTGAAGATATTAGAGAATGACGAGAACCGCTGTCATTACCTCAATGAGGTATTAGACTCCGACCGGGTGATGATAATCAACGGCGACGGTCGCGACCTCTCGCTCCTCATAGAGGAAAGCATCAAGAGCACACAGGCATTCGTAGCACTTACGGGTAATGCCGAGACAAATATCCTGGCATGCCTCACCGCAAAGCGAATGGGCGTGAGAAAGACCGTGGCAATGGTCGAGAACCTTGACTATGTGAGCATGGCTGAGAGCCTGGACATAGGCACCATCGTCAACAAGAAGGCCCTTGCGGCAAGCCATATATACCAGATGATGCTCGACAGCGACGTCAGCAACATAAGATTTCTTATGTCAGCCAACGCCGATGTGGCAGAGTTCGTGGCACAACAAGGCTCAAAGGTAACGCGCAAGAAAGTCTATGAGCTCGGTCTTCCACAAGGTTCCACCATCGGAGGACTGGTCCGCCACGGCGAGGGTCATCTCGTGTCGGGAAGCACTCAGATTGAGGCTGGCGACACGGTTATGGTCTTCTGCCATAATGTCAATATGAACAAAATAGAGAAATTCTTTACTTAAACAACATAAGAAATGCCGCTACGGCTTACGACATACCGTACCCTGACGTAAGCCCAATGCCCAGGCGCACACTGGAAGATATGGAACCATGCTGGTTCCGACGGCAGGCAACACATCAGACGCACATCATCCGGCGCGCAACAGCAGCGGCACAGAAATAATATTCGGCTATGATTAACAAACCGTTGATATACAAGATTATCGGCTCACTGCTCTTCATAGAGGCAATAATGATGTGTCTCTGCCTGGCGGTGTCATTCTATTACAGAGAGAACGACACCCTGGCATTCGCCATCACAATAGCACTCGTATCGGCAGTTGCCGTTTTTCTCAAGCTGAAATGCCATCATGCGGACAACAGCATGGGCCGCCGCGACGCCTATCTGCTGGTTACTCTCACGTGGCTTGTGTTCAGTCTGTTCGGCAGTCTGCCGTTTTGGATTAGCGGATACGTACCTTCTTTCACCGACGCCTACTTCGAAACGATGTCTGGTTTTACGACAACCGGCGCCTCGGTCATCGACGATGTGGAGTCGTTACCTCATGGATTGCTGTTCTGGAGGTCGATGACACAATGGATAGGAGGTCTCGGAATAGCCTTCTTTACAATAGCTATCCTGCCCTCACTTGTGGGCGGAAGCATGAGAGTCTTTTCCGCAGAGGCAACCGGTCCGATACGAACCAAGATGCATCCGCGCCTTAGCAACAACGCGAAATATATCTGGATGATATACATTGTGCTCACAATAGCATGCGCCGCAAGCCTTTAACTTGCCGGGATGGGCATCTTTGACGGTATAAACTATGCCATGGGAATAACTGCTACAGGAGGATTCACAACCCACAACAGCAGCACTGAGTATTTCTCTGATCCCACGATAGACTACATATCAATATTATTCATGTTCCTCTCGGGCGTGAACTTCACCCTTCTTTACATGTCTTTGATTCGCGGAAGGATAAAATCACTGTTCAAAGACGCCGAGTTTAAGTTCTATATCATGTGGGTTCTCATAGCAAGCAGTGCCATAATGTTCATCCTTATGTCGCAAGGCAGCTATCAGTTTGCCGACGCTCTGCGTTATGGTTTGTTCCAGGTGATTTCCTTTATGACAACAACTGGAGTCTTTAACGACGACGCTGGCAAATGGCCGCACATCACCTGGGTTATATTAAGTGTCTGCATGGTATTCGGTGCATGCTCGGGCAGCACCAGCGGAGGATTCAAGAGTGTGCGAGTGGTGATGATTCTCAAGCTTATCCGCAACGAGCTGAAGCATATCCTGCACCCTAAAGCCGTCTTGCCTGTACGCATCAACAATAATATTATTCATAATTCCGCTCAGGTAAGGTTACTTGTCTTCTTCGTCTTGTACATGATGCTTTGCCTGTTTGCCTATTTCTGCTTCATCAGCCTGGGTGTAGACAGCACCAACTCCATAACCATTGCCATCAGCTGCGCAAGCAATGTAGGTCCCACTCTGGGCATGGAGATAGGCCCGACAATGTCGTGGAGCGGCCTGCCTGATGCCGGAAAGTGGATTTGTTCAATACTGATGCTGATGGGACGATTGGAGATTTTCAGTGTGATTGTGCTCTTTACTCCCGCCTTCTGGAAAGACAACTGACGCTATTCCATGCCTGAACGTCTTCCATTCAGGCATCAAACAGGCGCCATTCCATACCTGAATGTCTCCTGATAAGGCATGAGTCACAAGGAGACCAAACCTATATGTTATTCTGAACAGACACCTAATACGCTTTATGAACAATCCAGAGCTTGCGTTAGCAGCAACCATTGCCAACACCACTGGCGCCAACCTCTTCCTCACAGGACGGGCAGGCACCGGCAAGACAACATTTCTCCGCAATCTCCGCGACACCTCATCGAAGCGCATCGTGGTGGTGGCGCCGACGGGCATCGCGGCTATCAACGCCCAGGGTGTTACCATACACTCGTTCTTTCAGCTGCCTTTCGCACCATATCTGCCCACCGTTCCCTTTGGCAGCAGTGGTCCTTCGTCATCACGTTACCGCTTCAGCAAGGAGAAGATAAAGATAATACGCAGCATGGACCTTCTCGTTATTGACGAGATAAGCATGGTGCGCGCCGACCTTCTTGACGCCATTGACTCGGTGCTTCGCCGCTACCGCCACCGCGACAAGCCTTTCGGCGGCGTGCAACTGCTTATGATAGGCGACCTGCAGCAGCTCGCACCGGTGGTGAAGGAAGACGAGTGGCAGATGCTGAGAGACTATTATCCCACACCTTACTTCTTCTCATCCACAGCACTACGGCAGACAGACTACTGCACCGTGGAACTGCAAACGATATACCGACAGAGTGATATCACATTTGTGGACTTGCTGAACGGCATACGTGAGAACCGCATAACGCCTGCCATCCTGAGCGCCCTCAACAGCCGCTACATACCCGACTTCAAGCCGAAAGACAACGAGCAGTACATCAGACTGGTGACACACAACAGCCAGGCACACGCCATAAACAGTGAGCAGTTAGACCGTCTGCAAGGAAGGGCATACTCTTTTGAGGCGTACATTGACGGGAAATTCCCCGAGTACTCTTATCCAACAGACCACACACTGACTCTGAAACGCGGCGCACAAGTGATGTTTGTGAAGAACGACAGCAGCAAAAACCATCGCTATTGCAATGGAACCATAGGCGAGATAACCGCCATCGACGATGACACAATAACCGTGAGATGCAGCGATAGCGGTGAGACCGTAGACGTGGAGAAGGAGGAATGGGCTAACACCCGTTATGTTCTTGACGAGAAAAGCAAAGAGATAAAGGAGGAGGTTGACGGCATATTCTGCCAGTATCCTCTCAAACTGGCATGGGCCATAACAATACATAAGAGCCAGGGTCTTACCTTCGACCGCGCGATAATAGACATAAGCGGCTCGTTTGCACATGGACAGACATACGTTGCGCTAAGCCGTTGCCGCACGCTTGAGGGCATGGTGCTCAGCGCTCCCTTATCAGGCAGGGAGGTGATAAGCGACAATGCCGTGAGGACATTTACCGACAGCGCACGCCTTACGACGCCCGACGCACAGCGTGTGGAGGCACTCCAAAGGCAGTATTATGCCCAGACGCTCACGTCTCTGTTCGACTTCATGCCCATAAGCATGTCGCTTGCACACCACACACGCACCATCGACGAGCACCTCTACCGCCTATATCCGCAGCTTCTGAAATCATATAAGGAGGAGACGGAGCGCTTCAAGAGCGAGATTGTGAGCGTGTCGCAGCGCTTCTCAGTGCAATATAACGCCATGATAGCCTCTACTGACGGTTATGCTGACGACCAACACTTGCAGGAACGAATATTGGCTGCCGCAGGATACTTCGCCAGTCACCTGTCGCCACTTGCCCGCCTGCTTGCCGACGAACATCCCGATATTGACAACTCGGAGGTGAGAGAGCGCTATGCCGACGGCATGGAGGAACTGGAGTTGTTATATCTCATGAAATACAACATACTGAGATACGTATGCGACAACGGCTTCCATCTTACCGAATTCATGCACAAGAGGGCATTGCTGAGCATCACCGACGTGCGCTCTCTGCGCAAGATGGCTGCCGTCGGAAAGCCTACAGAGGAGCAGAGGGACACAAAAGAGATGGAAGACAACAATGTTTCAGACATAACGAAGGGCACGCTTTACAAGCGGCTGGTATCGTGGCGCGCAGAGGAAAGCAAGCAAAAGAAGATACCTGCGTACATGATTCTGCGCCAGAAAGCGCTCTTATCAATATGCACTCACCTGCCCCACTCGGAGAAAGAATTGCTACACATACCTTTTGTTGGCAAGAAGACGGCTGAGACTTACGGCGAGACGATTCTCAGGATGGTGGCGGAGAGCATGGCAGAGAAGTCATAAGAGGTGCCTCGGCAGTGAAAATAAAAACTTAGTTTTATTTTGCATTGCGCCAGGCTTGCATTATCTTTGCATGAGGATAATAAAGTATCGGAAAGAGAATAATGATTGACAGAGCAACGATAGAGAGAATAAAGGATGCCGCAGATATTGTAGATGTGGTGTCGGAATTTGTCACGCTGAGGAAGTCGGGGGCCAACTACAAGGGCCTTTGCCCATTCCACAACGAGAAGACACCGTCGTTCTATGTCTCACCTTCACGCGGAATATGCCATTGCTTCTCATGTGGCAAGTCGGCAAACCCGGTTAGTTTCATCATGGAACATGAACAGATGACATATCCGGAGGCGCTGAGATGGCTTGCAAACAAATATCATATAGAAATAAGGGAGAAGGAACTTACCGATGAGGAAAGGCAGGAACAGAACGACCGCGAGAGCATGTTCATTGTCAACGAATGGGCATGCGGATATTTCCAGGACATTCTTCACAATGACGTAGACGGCAAGGCGATAGGCATGCAATACTTCCGCAGCCGCGGTTTCCGCGATGATGTCATAAAGAAATTCCAACTGGGATTCTCTCCTCTGTCACGTACCGCAATGTCGGACACGGCAAAGAAAAAGGGATACAAAGAGGAGTATCTGGTGAAGACAGGCCTGTGCTACAAGCGTGAGAACGGCGAACTGAGCGACCGTTATGCCGGAAGGGTAATATTCCCATGGTTAGGCGTAAGCGGAAAGGTCTGCGCTTTCGGTGGAAGACTGCTCGACTCGCGCACAAAAGGTGTGCAACAGAAGTATGTAAACTCACCCGACTCGGAGATATATCACAAAGAACGTGAGCTGTATGGCATCTATCAGGCAAAGAAGGCTATAGCGAAGGAAGACTGTGTGTATATGGTTGAGGGCTATACCGACGTGATATCAATGCACCAATGCGGCATAGAGAACGTGGTGGCGAACTCTGGAACGGCGCTCAGTGTGCATCAGATACGCATCCTTCACCGCTTTACCTCAAACATTATTCTGCTTTACGACGGTGACGACGCTGGTATACACGCCGCCATAAGAGGAACAGACATGCTGCTGGCAGAGGGCATGAACGTGAAGGTTATGCTGCTTCCCGACGGCGAAGACCCTGACAGCTTCGCACGAAAGCACACGGCATCGGAGATGAGGGAGTATATTGCTCAGCACCAGACAGACTTCATTGAGTTTAAGACAAGGCTGATGCTGAACGGAGTAACAGACCCTATAAAGCGCTCTGAGGCCATCAGCAGCATAGTGAGAAGCATCTCGGTGATTCAAGACCAGATAGTACGCGCCACTTATCTGAAGGACTGTGCCGCCCGACTTGGTATGAATGAGGCTACACTTATATCATCAATGAACAAGTTCATAAGGAAGGACAAGGAGGACAAACGCAAAGAAACAGAACGCGAGCAGGCTAAAAAGACAACGGAAACAGCAGAGCCTCTCATGCCGGCAACACCTCAGCAACAGGCCTCAAAGGTGGAAAGCATGCTCATACAGATGATAGTAAGATATGGTGATGCTGTGATATACCGCAACGTAGAGACTGAAGACGGCTCGCTAATTGACATAAATGTGGCTCAATATATTGACTATGACCTCTCTGCTGACAGCATTTCCTTTAAGAACAAGCTATACGCACGCATGCTGGCAGAGGCTGTAGAGCATAGTTCCGAACCGTCATTCAAAGCTGAGACTTACTTCCTTAACCACCCGGACTTTGAGATAAGCAATGCCGCTTCGGAAATGCTTGCCGACCGTTTCCAACTAAGCAAGAGCAACCAAATGGCTCAGGGAGAGGAGACTTTGAGAAACAAAACGGTGCATCTTATACTTGACTACCGCCTTGACTATGTTGAGGAGAAACTGAAAAACCTGAGAATAGAACTTGGCGGAGCATCAAACGACATGGAGAAAATGAAATCTATCATGGAGGAAATAAAGGAAAAGCAAAACCTCAGAAATGTCATCGCCAAGGAACTGGGCAACGAAATAATAATATAATATATGATAACCATTGACTCTCTGCTGTTTGTGGCATACGTCATTGTGACAATCATCGCCATTGTCACGGTGCTGATGGACAACCGTCAGCCTGCAAAGACAGTGGCTTGGGTCATGGTGCTGATGTTCTTACCTATCGTAGGAATAGTGCTTTACTTCTTCTTCGGACAGAACATCAGAAAAGAAAAGTATATCAGCAGACATAGTCTGGACCTCCTTACAAAACGTTCTATGCTGGCATTTGCCGAGCAAAAGAACCTGAAATCTGAGAGATACAACCTGCTTGTGACATATTTCGCAAGCCAGAACTGGGCTTTGCCATTCAAAGACAGTGACATGGAGATACTCACTGACGGTTATCAGTTTGTGCAAAACATGCTGCATGACATCGCCAACGCCCACCACCATATACATATAGAGATGTATATCTTCAATGATGACGCACTCGGCAACATCTTTGCTGACGCTCTTATAGACAAAGCAAAGCAAGGTGTTGAGGTGAGAGTGATATATGATGACGTGGGATGCTGGAACGTAAAGAACTCTTTTTATGAGCGAATGGAAGAGGGAGGAGTAAGAGTTTATCCATTCATGCCTGTCCACTTTCCCGCCTTTACAAGCAAAGTGAACTACCGCAATCACCGTAAGCTATGCGTGATTGATGGCAAAACCGGATATATAGGAGGCATGAACATTGCCGACAGATACGTTAAAGGCACTGCGAAACAAGCCTGGCGCGACACACATCTACGCATAACAGGCAACGCTGTATATGGAATACAGAAGGCTTTCCTTGTTGACTGGTATTTCGTAACAGGCATACTGATATCATCCAAGACATTCTATCCAGAACAAAACGGCATCAAGGACAGCGGTGCCATTATGCAAATAGTAACCAGCAGCCCTGTAAACGAACTGGCAGACATAATGCATGGATATGTGAGAGTGCTGCTTGAGGCTAAGAAATATGTATATATAGAGACTCCTTATTTCCTTCCTACCGAACCTGTTATGTTCGCATTGAAGAACGCCGCGCTGTCGGGAGTAGACGTAAGGATAATGATTCCGCGCAAGGGAGATGCCAAACTTGTGGAATGGGCGAGCCGTTCTTTTATCCTTGAGGTGATAGAAGCCGGTGTGAAGGTATATCTCTATAATGCTGGATTCAATCATTCCAAACTGATGGTGAGCGATGACGGGATAGCAACATGCGGCTCAACGAACGTGGACTTCCGCAGTTTTGAGAACAACATGGAGGCAAACCTCTTTGTATATGACACACAGCATGCCATTAAAATGAGACAACTCTTTGAGAAAGACCTGGAGAACTGCACTATTGTTGATGATGACATGCTGAACATAAGAATACCTTTCTTACAACGTTTATGGGAGTCGCTGGTAAGGCTTCTTGCCCCTTTACTGTGAGAAAAGGGCAGAAACAAAACTGACATAACAACAGGATAACAGGAGAATTATACACGACAAGAACCTACAACTATATAAATCAAGGGCTGCCATGCAGAATGACAGCCCTTGATTTATATGTTATTATTTTATTATCTGTTCCTGTAATGTACGAGAAACACTACTTTCATCACACTCTGAAGATAGAGAAATTGACACTTCCGTAGGCACGATGCTCAACGAAATGCTCACAATTGGAGAAGTCCTGATCCTTGCCATGCTCAAAAACGAACACTCCACCCTCCTTAAGAAGACCCTTCTCAAATATCAGCGAAGGTATTTGCGGGAGCTCTTTCAGCGCATATGGAGGATCAGCAAATATGAAATCAAACTGCTGTCTGCCACTTTTTATGAACCGGAACACGTCACCCCGTATGCATATACAGTTCTCAACATTAAGTTTCTTAAGACATTGCCTTATGAAGTTGTGGTGCTCCCGGTCTGCCTCTACTGATATAACCTGCCGGCATCCACGTGATATAAGTTCCAGGGAGATGCTTCCTGTGCCTGCAAATAAATCAAGGGCGGTGGCGTCTTCAAAGTCAATATACGCGTTAAGCACGTTGAATATGTTCTCTTTTGCGAAATCAGTTGTAGGGCGTGCCTTGAACGAACGCGGCACATCAAAATGTCGTCCCTTGAATATTCCAGTTATTATCCTCATCTGAAAAATATTTTATTATACTACTGTTTATAATGAAGGACTTCCTAATACATCACCTATTTATTATAGACATGCGATAAACCTGTCAGCGTCCTTTTATGAAAAGTGTCACGATATCATATGGAATGCCTTTTATCTGAGTGATAGACGCACGGTTGAACTCCGCTGTCGGGTTAATGATATATACGTTCTTAAGATATTCTCTTAACTCCTCCACCAGCTGTTCACGCTCCGCAAAGTCACCAACAAGATGCAACTCGTCTGTCTTTGAGTTAAATGACAGTTGCTGCCAAACATAAAGAATGAAATAAGAAGCATCATGAGCATGCTTCACCTTAAAACTGTTTGAAAACTTAAAACGGTTCTGTCTGAAACTGAACACATCCAGTTTCTTGTCGTGGAAATAACAGAAGAGCTTATTGTTACTGCCCGTATAACTTCTACGATTTAAGTGAGTCCACACCGGAATGCACACATGTGAGAAGCAAACATCGCCGAAGTTGTCCTCAACCACTGTCTTAAGGTCTTTGCTTATGGAATAAAGCGCCACACAATTAAGCATCGGTATGACGCTTGATAGCACAACAGCACCTTCCTGTCCGGTAATGGAATGATTGTAGATAACATCCTTCTGAGCCTCATCAAATTCCTCAATAGGAATCAATATGACCGGAGAATCAAGCAAGACCAGCGCCCTGTACCATGTTACAGACAAGATGTCTGCTGCTTTCAGGGCCTCACGAAGATTGGCTGCTATGGACACTCCACTTTTAATAATATATGGCTCATATATTATCTGATTCTCTACATTGCTGTCAATGGCGGCGAATGAAAGTGAGTTCTGTCCTATTCTGATTGTTAGCCGCGGCCTTTTGATGATGCTGTTATTCCCAGTTGCCTGCATTATGATTGTTCTTTTCTATGTCACCTATTTTCAATCCGGGATAAATCCCATTACTTACTGTCTCCTCCATGAGCGTTGATATGCTTGCCCTGTTCAGCCCTTTCAGGTACTGAGTATAAGTTGCTCCGCATTCCATCAATGAGATATCCTTCCCTCCCTTATCCTTTTTCACTACCGTTTTCAACGAGAACTTCTGTTTCCCTGAATATGGTATATATTGTGTAGTGCTTGCCAGAAGGCGCTCATTAACCAGTATCTGCAAATTGTCACAGTACTTCCCATATCGGCTTTTATAGTTTTCCTGTGCGTTCCTTATAGCATCAAGACAGTCTATAACAGCCTTCTCACGCTCCTTTCTCTGCTCATCAAACCTTGCAGGAACGTATATGCTGACAACACACAGTGCCAGTAGGACGAAGACTATGAGCCCTAATATGCTGTTATTTCTGTTTACTCTCATTGATACTTATGGAAAATGACATCTCATTTAATATTATAACACATCCCACTTGTTTTGTTCTTACCTTCAAAAAAGGATATGTTCTAAGTCTCGGCAATGAAAATAAAAACCACGTTTTATTTTGCATTGCGCTCGACTTGCATTACTTTTATCCTACGGAAAGAAGATAAGCGGCGCCTCGGCAATGAAAATAAAAACCACGTTTTATTTTGCATTGCGCTCGACTTGCATTATCTTTGCAATAAGCAAGCATAAATGTACGTTTGCAAAATTACATCAATTTATCCGTAAAATCAAGCCTTTGCCATAAAATCTAATGATTAAAGACGAACTGACATATCAGATATTAAACTCTTTCCAGTTCACACCCACAGAGGAGCAAAGGACTGCCATCCATGAATTTTGCGATTTCCTTACCTCCAAGGATAGCCGAAGCATAATGCTATTGTGCGGTTCTGCCGGCACGGGAAAGACTTCTTTGGCATCGGCTATCGTTAAAACACTTCTTCATCTGAGACAAAAGGTGATGCTGTTGGCGCCCACCGGAAGGGCGGCAAAGGTTTTCTCGCTGTATGCTGGATATCCGGCGTTCACCATTCACCGCAAGATATACAGGCAAAAGAAGTTCACAGGGTATATCAACGGATTCAGCCTGAACGACAATCTGTTCAAAGACATGCTTTTCATCATAGACGAAGCATCCATGATATCCAATGAGGGACTTGCCGATTCGGCATTCTTCGGCAGCGGACGCCTGCTTGATGACATCATGCAATACGTCTATTCCGGCACCAACTGCCGCCTGATGCTCATAGGAGACAAGGCACAGCTGCCACCCGTTGGTGCCGAAGAGTCGCCAGCCTTGATGCCCGAGATACTTCAAGGATATGGCCTAAGGACATACGGCATTAACCTGAACGAGGTTGTAAGGCAAAGCAGCTGTTCTGGAATACTTTATAACGCCACTGTCATACGGCAGATGATTACTCACGACGAGACCACCCTTCTACCCCGGATACGTCTCAGTGTCTTCGCGGATATAGCAATAGTGCCAGGCAACGAACTGATAGAGCAGTTGTCGGGAAGTTACTCCAAGGTTGGCATTGACGAGACAATCGTAATCACACGGAGCAACAAGCGCGCTAATATCTACAACAAAGGCATCAGGGCTATGGTGTTAGGACGCGAGGAGGAGATATGCACCGGCGACATGCTCATGATAGTAAAGAACAGTTATTACTGGACAGAGAAGGAGGAGAAATGCCCGCTTGCCTTCATAGCCAATGGCGACAGGGCTTGCGTTTTGCGTGTCCGTAATATGCGCGAGTTGTATGGATTCAGATTCGCTGACGCCATTTTGCAATTCCCCGACTATGACAACTATGAGCTTAACGTGACAATCCTTATAGACACTATAGACAGCGAGGCGCCTGCCTTGACACGACAGCAGTCGGAATCGCTGTTCAACAACATCATGGAAGACTATATGGATATCATCAGAAAGCCTGAGCGCATGGAGAAGATACGCAACGACCAGCATTACAACGCCGTGCAAATAAAATACGCTTATGCCGTGACTTGCCACAAAGCACAGGGTGGCCAGTGGTCGCATGTTTATCTTGACCAAGGTTATATGGCTGATGACATGCTTACGCCCGACTACATCCACTGGCTATATACAGCCTTTACGCGTGCCACAGAGAAACTATATCTCGTCAACTGGCCTAAGACCCAGGTGGCGAGAGAGGAGCCGCCGGTATAAGATAAAGCAATATGTAGCATTATTGTAATACCGTTGTAACTCTTTTGTTCTTAATGTTTCGTACTTTTGCAACACCAAAGTGATATTAAAGAAGAATATGAATAACAGTTATAAAATACTTGTTGTAGACGACGAGCAGGATCTTTGCGAGATTCTTAAGTTCAATCTTGAGTTGGAAGGATATAGTGTTGACACAGCCAATTCTGCAGAGGAAGCATTAGGGAGAGGCGTATCCGGATACAGTCTTATCCTCCTTGATGTCATGATGGGAGGCATGTCGGGATTTGCCATGGCAAAAATACTGAAAGAAGACAAGGCCACATGTAAGATACCTGTTATCTTTGTCACTGCCCGCGACACAGAGAACGACACCGTGACGGGATTCAACCTGGGAGCCGACGACTATATCTCAAAGCCTTACTCTATAAAAGAGGTGATGCTGAGAGTGCGCGCCGTATTGCGAAGAAGCGCCAGCCATGACTCTGCCCAGCAGATAAACACGCTGAGATATGAGGGGTTGCTGCTCAATATCGACAAGAAGACGGTAAGCGTTGACGGCAAGGATGTGTCATTCACGAAGACCGAATTTGAGATTCTCAAGCTCCTCCTTGAGGAGAAATCAAGGGTCTTCTCACGTCAGGAACTTATCGACCGCATCTGGCCTCATGACGTATTCGTCCTTGACAGGACGGTGGATGTGAACATAACAAGACTGCGCAAGAAGATAGGTCCTTATTCCAAGCACATCGTCACAAGATTGGGATTCGGATATCTTTTTGACGCTTAGAACCATTATTCCGAGCATATCACTTATGAGAAGGACATCAGTAGGTACGAAACTTTACATCAGCGTGTTGGCGATATTCCTGATATTTGCCACCGCTTTCATCGTTTTTCAGCATATACGTGAGAAGAAATACAAGGTTGAGATACTGAATACGAGGTTGCAGAACTACAACTTATGCATGGCAGAGGCTATTAAGTATGAGGGTGGGATGAGTGAGGAGATGCTGTCCGAATATATAAAGAACCACAACATCCATTCTCTCAGAGTAACAATACTTGATACTGACGGAAACGTTATATTCGACAATCAGCACAAGAATTACGGTGACATAAAGAACCACTCAGACCGCAAAGAGATTAAAATGGCTATGAGTGATGGTGCCGGATATGCCATAAGCAGACATAGCGCCACCATGAACCAGCAGTATTTCTACTCTGCCACTTACTTTCCCGATGACAACATAATCATCAGAACTTCCCTGCCATACGACAAAGAGCTTGCGAAACTACTGGATACCGACCTTCAGTACATCTGGTTTACACTCACCACAATACTCATTCTTACATTGGTGCTATACCGTTTTGTAAGAAGACTGAGTGTAAACATTACAAAACTAAGGATATTTGCGCGCCGAGCCGCTCACAACGAGAGCCTCGACACAGAGGACCTGGTTGATTTCCCTGCCGACGAACTGGGAGAGATAGCCGAGAGAATCATCAAAATTTACAAGCGCCTGCAGTCCACCAAGCAGGAGCAGAACAAGCTTAAGAGACAGCTTACGCAAAACATCGCACACGAACTGAAGACACCCGTGGCAAGCATCCATGGCTATCTGGAGACGATGATTGAGAATCCACAGATTAACAAAGACACAAAGGAGCAGTTCTTGAACAGATGCTACGACCAGAGTAAGCGCCTTACATCGCTCCTGCAAGACATTTCCACACTCAACAGACTTGACGACGCACCCGAGATGATTGGTTTCGAGGATGTGAACGTCACACAAATAATATGCGACATCGCCCATGCCCTGCAGCCGCAACTGGCAGAGCGCAATATGATAATACACAAGTTCCTGCCCGATGACATTGTGATAAGAGGAAACTCATCACTCATCTACAGCATATTCCGCAATCTTGCAGACAACGCTATCTGCTATGCCGGTGACGACACAACAATCTCCATAACCGCGGAAGACAAGGACAACAAATGGCTCTTTACATTCTCTGACAATGGAACGGGTGTTCCACAAGAGCATCTGAGCCGCCTCTTTGAGCGTTTCTACCGCATAGACAAAGGCCGAAGCAGAAAGATGGGCGGCACAGGACTGGGACTTGCCATTGTTAAGAACGCTGTGCTGCTACACGGTGGCAGCATAACGGTGAAAAACAACGACTATGGACACGGATTGTGCTTTACTTTCTCATTAATGAAGTAAACGGCACCGACTGCCGGCATGACATTTCACTGACAGGCAGCAAATCTCTACCGACCTCTGCCCTCGCCTGATTCCTTTCTGTTTCAGAGATGAGAATCTGTTATTTTGCAGGCATAGTTTTTTTCTTTTTTTTTGACAAACGCAACTCTCAAAATAGAAATTCACAAGGTGTATTTGATGCCCTTTCATGCTTTTGCGACTGCGCCGCTGCGGCATTTTTTTCGTGTTAACAAATCAAAATGATGCTCAAAGGCAGCCGAGAAGCGATTTTTTCAGCACGATTTTTATAAATTCTATAGTCCCTATAGGCACTATAGTTCCAGTAATTCATATAGAAATGCCTGTCATAGCTATGTTATGACCTCGCCGTTGCATATCAGTT
>JAFQGS010000112.1 GCA_017415455.1 Prevotella sp. | reverse complement strand
GTCGTCTCCACGTCGCGGAAGTCAAGGTCTATGCCGCCTTCGCTGTTTACGGTTATCAGCTCGGAGATACCCGTAACGGCATCCTTCAGTATGTTGTCTGCCCTTGCGAACGACTCCTTAACGGACACGTCAGAGTCGGCATAGACATCACACAGGCGCTCATTGTTTATTATCAGTATTGCGTCAACATTCTTGCGCATCTCGTCCACTCCCCTCAGGGCACGGATAATCTTCTGCTTCTTCTCAAAGTAGAATGGGATGGTGACTATACCGACGGTAAGCATACCCTTGTCCCTTGCCACCTTGGCAACGACGGGAGCAGAGCCGGTGCCGGTGCCGCCGCCCATGCTGGCAGTGACAAACACCATCTTCGTGCCGTCACTCAGCAGATGGTCTATATCGTCAATGTTCTTCTCTGCCTCGCTGCGTCCGATTTCGGGAATGCCTCCGGCGCCAAGTCCCTCGCCAAGAAGAATCTTGGTTGGGACCGGCGACGGCGCCAGCGACTTACTATCGGTGTTGCACACTGCCAGCGTGACACCAGATATCTGTTGGGTGTACATATTCCTGACGGCGTTACAACCACCGCCGCCAACGCCAATAACCTTAATGATGCCTTGCATCTTATCCTCTACCGGACCGAAATCTATCATTGAATCATTACCCATATAGCATCTGTCTATTTAAATTCCACCGCAAAAATACATCATTTTATCCTATCCCGCTAATTCTTGCAAGGCTTGCAGGAATAAAATCATGAGAAAATCTTTTCCCATGACTTTTTTATTATTCATATTTGTTGCTTTAGTTTTAACTTGCAAGGTACTTGGAATCATGTCCGAAGATGAGAAAGAACAGGAGGAAATATATCCTTTTTTTCGCCTTGTATTAAATAAAAATGCGATTACTATTCCGTTGTTAGTGCAAAAACATTGCGGTTACAGATAAAATTTGTAACTTTGCACCGTTAAATCGATTTATTAATACATTATTATAATAATTTTATGATCAAATCACAAGACATTAAGAAAGGCACTTGCATCCGCATGGACGGCAAGTTGTATTTCTGCATCGACTTCCTGCACGTAAAGCCAGGTAAGGGTAACACCATCATGCGTACTACACTTAAGGACGTTGTCAGCGGACGCGTACTTGAAAAGCGTTTCAACATCGGAGAGGCACTTGAGGATGTTCGCGTAGAGCGCCGCTCATACCAGTTCCTCTACATAGACGGTGAGGATTACATATTCATGAACCAGGAGACTTACGACCAGATTCCAATCGCCAAGGACCTTATCACTGGCGTGGACTTCATGAAGGAGAGCGACGTCGTTGAGGTTGTTAGCGACGCAGACACAAACACTATCCTCTACGCAGAGATGCCTGTTAAGACTATCCTGCGCATCACTCACAGCGAGCCGGGCATAAAGGGCGACACAGCAACAAACGCAACAAAGCCTGCTACACTGGAGACAGGTGTTGAGATTCGCGTTCCTCTCTTCATCAACGAGGGAGAGCTCGTACAGGTTGACACACGCGACGGAAGCTACCTGCAGAGAATAAAGGAATAAATAGTTTTGAAAGAATAAAACTATGAGATATGAATTTTGGATTATGAACAGGGGGTCACACCTATGCTCATAATCCAAAATTCTTTTTTTCATCTTCACTTCCGCCTTACTTAATACTGCCGGAAACAGGGAGGCCTGGGCACAACAACAAAAGAAAAAACACAAATCATGAGATATTCAATAATCGTTCCTGTTTACAACCGCCCCGATGAGGTTGACGAGTTGCTTGAAAGCCTTTGCGCACAGACATTGAAAGACTTTGAGGTAATAATAGTGGAGGACGGCTCACCAATACCATGCAAGGACATCTGCGACAAATACACAGAGCTTATAGACCTGAAGTATTTTGTGAAGCAGAACTCAGGGCCGGGACAAAGCCGCAACTACGGGGCAGAGAGGGCACAGGGCGAATATCTTATTGTGTTAGACTCCGACGTGGTGCTGCCAGAGGGATATCTGCAGGCTGTGGAGGATGAGCTGCAACGCCAGCCGGCTGATGCCTTCGGTGGTCCCGACAAAGCGCATGACTCATTCACTGACACCCAGAAGGCCATAAGCTACTCCATGACAAGCTTCTTCACTACAGGCGGAATACGCGGCGGAAAGAAAAAGTTGGACAAGTTCTACCCGCGCTCCTTCAATATGGGAATAAGACGTGAGGTTTATATGAGACTTGGCGGATTCTCCAAGATGCGCTTCGGCGAGGATATTGACTTCAGCATACGTATCTTTGACGCAGGATGCAGCTGCCGCCTGTTTCCGGAAGCATGGGTATGGCATAAGCGCCGCACAGACATGCGCAAGTTCTTCAAACAGGTGTATAACAGCGGCATAGCACGTATCAATCTGCACAAGCGCCATCCGGGCTCAATGAAGATTGTGCATCTGCTGCCTATGGTGTTCACCGTGGGAGTAATAGCATTGTTCCTCGTGGCTTGCTTCGGAAGGATAATGATGGAATACGGCAACAAGGAGGATTTCTATCAGTGGTATTATCTCGTGATAGCAGCCCTGGCGCCAATAATACTCTTCTCGCTGATTATCTTCATTGACTCGGCTATAAGAAACAAAAGCATGCACATAGGAATGATATCCATAGGAGCGGCGTTTGTACAGCTTACGGGTTACGGATTCGGTTTCATCGAGGCATGGTGGAAGAGGTGTGTGCTTGGACAGGATGAGTTCCAGGCATTTGAAAAGAATTTCTACAACTAACGGCACCTTAAACCTGCAGGCAACGGATATGGAGAAACTGAACATCAACCAATGGGCGGAGGAGGACAGGCCGAGAGAGAAGCTTGCGCAGAAAGGCGCCAACGCATTGTCTGACTCGGAGCTGCTGGCGATTCTTATCGGCTCGGGCTCCACAAGAGAGAGTGCCGTGGAACTGATGAAGCGTGTGCTCAACGACTGCAACAACAACCTGAACACCTTGGGGAAGATGAGCATCAACGAACTGATGAGATATAACGGCATTGGCGAGGCAAAGGCTATCACCATACTGGCGGCATGCGAGCTTGGGAAGAGAAGACAGAGTGAGAAGGCTGAAGAAAGAGAAAGAATGGATTCGGCAGAGGCCATCTACGAGTTTATGCACCCCAAGATGCAGGACCTTGACACGGAGGAGGCGTGGATTATGCTGCTGAACCAGAACTTCAGGCTTATCAAATGCCTGCCCATCTCTCATGGAGGCATAAGCGAGACGGCGGTTGACGTGCGCATCATACTGAAGCATGCCCTGCTTAACAACGCAACGGTGGTGGCATTATGCCATAATCATCCGAGTAACAGCCTGAGACCAAGCAGAGAGGATGACATGCTTACAAAGCGAGTGAAGGAGGCTTGCCAGATTATGCGCATACACTTGCTGGACCACCTGATAATAACCGACGGGGCTTTCTACAGCTACAGCGAACAGGGCAGGCTGTAGGAATGTAGGGCAAAAGTATAAAATAATATCAGTCTATCACCGCAGATTTATTTTAACAGCCGAAGGCTGTACGTTAACGAAGACGATAACCAGGAAGACAGACATCCGTCGTGACGTACAAAGTTTGAAGGAGAAGTTCGTTGCTATTCAGACAAAAATACCATAACTTTGAAACAACAAAGTTCGGAACGTTATGAAACAAGTATTTATATTCAAAAGTTTTATCATCGCCATCTGTTTCTTTATAACCGGGAACCTAAAGGCACAAGCAATAGAAGTAGAAGTCAATGAGAATGTAGAGTTGATGGGTATCCTTTCACGTATGGCTGGATTTCCCGAATACAGTATGGACTTGGGCGGACAATACATTACGGATATGGACAGTTGTTTCCACAAACATCGTTCACACCCGACGGTATCTTATATGAAAGACTTGCGAAAGGAACAGGGTGTTTCCTTTGATGCTGTTATGGATATGGCTATCCGCTTACAAAGAAAGAATGATGGCTTCCAACTAATAGAAGAAGAAAAAGATGATTTACAGGACAAGCGTTGGGACACAGTAAACAAAGAAGAATTCCTTTCACTTCTGGAGAAATTCTATCAAGATACGGAGTTTCATACGTTTTTCATCGACCATGCCTCCCTGTACCAAGAAGGGATCAAAGCCTATAAGGAAAAAGTGATGAATGGGTTCAACCAAGATTGGTATTCCAAGTTCTATGGAAAGGAAGCACAGGAAAGGTTTGGCATCATTATCGGATTTTGTAATGGAGGCGGTAATTACGGCATTGACAGACATCGTAAGGGAGAAATAAAGGAAGTATATGCCGTAGTAGGATACTATGTAAACAAAGAAGGAATCCCGCAATACAATGCCGACTATCTGCCCACTCTAATTCATGAATTCAATCATTCATTCATCAATTATTTGCTGGATATGGAAGATAATAGAGAAGCTATGAAAGAAGCGGGCGAAGCCTTGTTGGCGTCATCATTTTGGGCTATGAACAAGCAAGCATACAGCAATTGGGAAACCGTTGTCAACGAGTCGTTGGTTCGAGCTGCAGTTATTTGCTATATGTTGGACAATGGTTATAGCAAAGAAGATGTCCGTAAAGAAATGAATGAACAACTCCAACGTAACTTCCGTTGGATACCCGGACTTGTCAGAACATTGCGAAAGTATGAACAAGACCGTCACCTTTATCCTAATCTTGAGTCTTTCTATCCACAAATCATCCGATTCTTCCATGAATATATAGCAAAGGTAGAAAAAGATTTGGATATAATCAGCTGACGCATAAACGCTGGAATCTTTATCCAAAGGATTTGATAGATTAACAGACTGTTTGCGAGATAAATAGCCTTCTGTTTATCAACAATCCAACACTTCCATAGACTCATTATACTTGAGTCTGAATAAAGAGTGATGCGAACAGCATAATGCGCTAATAGTAAGTTTTAAAACACTATTATTCAAAATCAAGTTGATTATTCCAGCGTTTTTACGTAACTTTTGCAAGAAAAGATAACTCGCTTAGAATAAATCGGTTGGTCAGATTGATTGAAAATTGGGTAACGAGACAGCAACCGTTCGTATTTCTGAGATATTCATTGCTTGCCAGAAAGCAATAGAGTGATATGATATACGCAAAATCATATCAGAAAAAGATATTATTGAGGATTATTTTTATTTAATTCTTGGGGCAAGAACAAGACGCAAACCATGGTTAACACCTTGATCTAAAGCCAAAACGCCATCATTGTAGGAAACTTCGCAAGCTTCTTTCTCGCTCGTATAACTACCACCACGTATCACACAATAGTCTAACTCTTGAGGATAGTTTAATCCAATTAATAACGGGCTATCCGGTTGGTCGTATATCTGGCAACACCATTCCCACACGTTTCCACTCATATCGTATAGTCCTAATTCATTAGGCTGTCTTGTTGCCACCTGTCGCAGACCCATCTTTCCACAATTATCGTTATACCATGCGACCTGATTAAGATTGTCGCTTCCGGCATATTTATAATTTTGCGAATATTTTCCACCACGTGCGGCATATTCCCACTCGGCTTCGGTCGGTAGTCGAAACTCCAACCCCTCAGGGCGTGAAGATTCGGTAAGCTCGTTTAATTTTCCGATGAATTTGAGACAATCAAAAATTGACACACTATTAATCGGATTTTGCATCCCCTTATAACTACAATCATTGTCATTACCCATCACAGCGACCCATAACTCCTGTATAACCTCGGTTTTGCCTATCATATAATCACTTACTGTCACCTGATGTGCCGGATTATCATTACTTTCAGCATCACCCATCATGAACGTGCCACCCTCGACTGCAACCATATCAAATGATATGCCTTTGACGGTATATGTATGAGCATAAACTGATGTTATTCCCATAATTAACACTAACAACGTGCTACAAAGATTTTTAAACACCTTATCCATATTGTATTTTTATTCGTTATACGTATTCCCAAGTCCTTTTAAAGCCTCGCTGCCGTTGGACTTAAGGCGCTATGCCGTATTGCTGTAATTGCATTTTACCTCCGGAATAGGGCTTGCATTATCAGCCTTTACCCACTGTTTGTAATGCTTGTCGAGTTGCTTATGACTAAAGTCATATGTAAGTCCCATAGATTGAGTGTAGAGTCCAACAGCAAATGCAAAATTAATGAAAGTTTGCGAAAACCCTCGATTTCGGGGTATCAAAGTTCAATTTTTCTCCTGAATTGAGCATCAACAACATCGCCTTCGGATTCTGACAGATAAAAGTTATTACGTACAATTATCACAAATCTCCTTCGTCAATAGGAGAAAGAGAGCATGCTCCCCAAGTTCCTCTACATTGGTAAAGTCCAAAAGGTATTCATCTTTGAACATCTCTATTGCTTTCAATGATTGACAGGCATCGGGTATCAATTCCGCTAACTGCGGTTAGCGATTTCAAATCCTCGCACCACGTCTCATAGAATTGACGTATAAATTTGATATTGGCTGCCGAGAACCAACGAAGTCCGGGCTAATCCTTTTGTAGTTGCTGGCTGATTTTTCTATTGCACCTTTGCCCCAAAAGCCATCACGGGAGTTCTTAGAAATATAGCAACCTATACCGTAAGACAATGATAGTTGCTCTTTATTAGCCGCAGATGTTGCACGATACCGACTACGCAATATCGCTTCCTTTATAATCCTTACCGCCTCAACGTATATCTGTAAATCGCTCATATGCTTATTATTTGTCGGCAAGGGAATGAAAAGAATCGCAGAAGAAGCGGTGATTGTGTCGTTTTTGTTCTCCTAACCTATTATTTCAAAGCATCATACAAACGTTAAGGCGATAATAGAAAGTTTTAAAGCACTATTATTCAAAATCAGGTTGATTATTCCACCGTTTTTCTGTAACTTTGCAGTATCTACACATTCTTTACACAAAGGATATAGATAAAAAAGCAACAACTCTATAAAGGAAACGTTGCCTGAGAACATATAACTCAAAGGAAGAAAAACAATGACACAGGAAGAAAGAACAATAATTGAGGAGAAAATCGTAGACGTGCTGAAAACCGTTTACGACCCGGAGATACCGGTGAACATCTATGACTTGGGACTTATCTATAAGATAGAGGTGAAAGATGACTACAACGTGGACGTTGACATGACATTCACCGCACCTACTTGCCCAGCGGCAGACTTCATATTGGAGGACGTAAGGCAGAAGATTGACGGGCTTAGCGAGGTGAAGAGCTCAAACGTGAACCTGGTGTTTGAGCCTGAATGGGACAAGAGCATGATGAGCGAGGAGGCACGTGTGGAACTGGGATTTGACTAAGAAAACAATGAAAAACGTATATTTCCTTTCTGATGCTCATCTTGGCTCACTGGCAATAGACCATTCCCGGATGCACGAAAGAAGATTGGTAAGATTTCTTGACAACATCAAGCATAAGGCCGCTGCGGTATATCTGCTGGGCGATATGTTTGATTTCTGGTATGAATACAAGCATGTTGTTCCGAAAGGATACACACGCTTTCTGGGGAAGATATCCGAGATGACTGACCTGGGGGTGGAGATTCATTACTTCACCGGCAACCATGATATATGGATGTACGGATATCTGCAGAAGGAATGCGGGGTGACAATACACACAAAACCACTTACAACAGAGATTTACGGCAAGGTGTTCTATCTTGCACATGGAGACGGACTTGGCGACAATGACCGTAACTTCAAAGTGATACGCGGCATTTTTCATAACAAGACTTGCCAGCGACTGTTCAGCGCTCTGCATCCAAGATGGGGCATGGCATTCGGACTTAACTGGGCAAAGCACAGCAGACTGAAACGTGTTGACGGTAAAGAGCCTCCATATGCGGGAGAGGACAAGGAGTCGCTGGTGATATACACAAAGGAATATATGAAAACGCACCAGGATATTGATTTCTTCATCTACGGACACAGACATATAGAGCTTGACCTCATGCTGTCTCACAAACAGCGGATGCTTATACTGGGCGACTGGATATCACAGTTCACTTATGCTGTCTTTGACGGCGAGCATCTATATCTTGAGGACTACATTGAGGGAGAAAGCAAGCTGTAGGACGAGGATGTCAGCAGAACTATCAGACACTTAACATAGAAAAATCCGGACGAGCTACGCAGATGTAAACTCGTCCGGATTTTTTATATGTCATCATATAACGCTGCTGCCCTATATGATAACGTATAACCTTGCCGCCTTATGGGGATAGGCTAAAGATGTTCTGGCAATTGGAACAGCTTTATTCCATTACTGCCCTTTATCAATATATAGAATCCTGATGGCTTGTTTTCTTTTATCTGTGCTTTTACCTCTTCTACATTCTTGAACTTATGGTAATGGCAACGGGTCTTTGCAAACTCATCACCAACAAGCCACACATTATCAATTGAATTGGCGAGAAGGAAATCCACAACCTTCTGATGCTCCTCCGCACTTGACGCTCCCAACTCTCTCATGTCTCCAAGGATTGCCATCTTTGGCTCCACCTGCATGTCGCGGAAGTTACGCAAAGCCGCCGCCATACTTGTGGGATTGGCATTATAGGTGTCAACAATTAGCTTGTTGTCGTTTGTAACAGTAAGTTGCGAACGGTTATTGCTGGGCATGTAATCAGAAAGCGCTGCGCTGATGTCTGGCTGCTCTACATCAAAGAACAGTCCTATACATGCCGCTGCAAGCATATTGTAAATATTATAAGAGCCTATAAGATGTGTCTCCACATTGTTCCACTCCCCGTTTTCATGACGCCAACGGAATGTGAGGAAAGGCGCGCAACCTACGACTTCTCCACACACATAGAGATTACTATCCACTGATGTTCCATACTCTATAGTCTCTATATCATGCGCGATACCTCTCAAATGCTCGTTCTCTGCATGAAGGAAAACCTTTCCGCCGTTAGCACGCAGATAATCATAAAGTTCTCCCTTGGTCCTCACAACACCTTCAAAGGAGCCAAAGCCCTCAAGATGCGCCATGCCTACATTCGTTATTATTCCACAATCAGGCTCAACAATATCCACAAGGGTCTTTATCTCGCCAGGATGATTGGCGCCCATCTCTACTACAGCCAACTGATGTTCGGGCGTTAAGCGCAACAGAGTCTTCGGCACTCCGATGTGATTGTTAAGGTTGCCTTGTGTATAAAGCACATTGTATTTCTTTGACAATACCGCTGAGACAAGTTCCTTCGTCGTTGTCTTTCCGTTAGTACCGGTCACACCTATTATCTTTGTGCCAAGACTCCTCCTATGGAAGTTTGCCAACTGCTGCAATGACGCAAGGCAGTCATCAACCATGATATAGCGAGGATTACCCTCTTCCGCATATTCACTCTCATCTACAACGGCATAGGCACATCCCTTGTCAAGAGCGGCCTTGGCAAAGGCATTACCATTGAACGACTCACCCTTCAGGGCAAAAAATATAGAACCCTCTGGACATTCCCTACTGTCGGTAGTCACTTGCGGATGCCGCTTGAATATCTCGTATAATGCTGATATTTCCATTTTCTGCTTACTTTATCAGGCAAAGGTAGTGTAAGTTGAGTGTAGTACAAAATAAATAACCATTTATTTTTCATCTGAGACGCAGCCCTGCTTATACAGAATTAACGCAAACATAATATGACAAAACAGCCAAACAGCCTGTAATCACCTTATGACTATCTCAAAAATATATTGTTTTCATGTCATAAACCATATGTTTATGGGTCCTAAATGCCATACTTAGACATCATAAACCATATACTTTTGAAAGACGATAATCCTGAACAGGGAACGTTCGCCATATATAAACATAAAAACAGGAGGCAGAACATGCGTGTTCCACCTCCTGTTTCGTTTACACTTATGTGTCTATAATATCTGATTACAGCAGACTCATTGTGTCTGAAGCAATCATAAGCTCCTCGTCTGTAGGTATTACAACAACAGTAACCTTTGAGTCTGGAGTAGAGATGACAGCCTCCTCGCCATGAATAGTGGCATTCTTAGCCTCATCAATCTTAACACCCATCCATTCCATGTTCTCGCAAACCTCAGCACGCATAGATGACTGATTCTCTCCAACACCTGCAGTGAACACTATTATATCACAACCTCCAAGTGCAGCAGCATAAGAACCGATGTATTTCTTTATCTTGTAGTTATACATCTTAAGGGCTGTCTGGGCAAGCTCGTTGCCTTCTTTAGCAGCGGCATCAACCTCACGCATATCTGAAGAGATACCTGTAATACCAAGAACACCACTCTTCTTATTCAGAAGTCCTGACATACCGTCGGCATCCAATCCAAGCTTCTTCTGCAGGAATGTGATAGCGCCACCGTCTATATCACCACTTCTGGTTCCCATCATAACACCTTCAAGTGGAGTAAGACCCATTGATGTGTCAATACATTTGCCACCATCTACAGCAGCAACAGAGCCACCATTACCAATATGGCAGGTGATAACCTTCTTGTCTGCAGCATCTACACCAAGGAACTCACAGGCACGCTTAGAAACATAACGATGGCTTGTACCATGGAAACCATAACGGCGCACACCATAATCCTTATACAATTCATAAGGAATAGCATAGAGATATGCGTGCTTAGGCATTGTCTGATGGAACGCTGTATCAAACACGCCTACCTGAGGAAGGTTAGGCATCAGCTCAGAAACAGCCTTCACTCCCTTAAGGTTTGCCGGATTGTGAAGAGGAGCAAGGTCGCTGCACTCCTCAAATACCTTCAGAACCTCATCGTCAAGAATAACACTCTTGTTGAACTTCTCACCGCCGTGCACCATGCGATGACCGACAGCATCGATCTCGCTAAGGTCTTTGATTACACCAATTTCAGGATCGGTGAGCAGAGAGAAGATGAACTTCACACCTTCTGTGTGCTCTGGGATGTCGTGCATCACCTGCTTCTTCTCGCCATTGGCAAGCTTTACCTTCACAAAGGCGCCATCAAGACCTACACGCTCAGCGCCACCTGATGTCATTACTGACTTATCATCCATATTGTACAATGCGTACTTGATAGATGAAGAACCACAGTTTAAAACTAAAATTTTCATATAGGATTCTTTTTAAAGACAGAAATTACTATAATTATTATAATTAATCATCAATATAAAGTTTGTAATTATCTTGCGAGAGCAATATGAAACTATCAGTATCTGATTGATATAAATAACGCTCTGCACGCAGACTCTTTTCACAGAAATTAAGAAGCACTCCTCTATCTAATCTTGTTATTCGCATATAATTAAATAATTGCGAACGGTGTTCTGAACCAAGTTTCTCTATAGCTTTCATTTCTATGAGAACTCCACGATAGTAGAAATCCGCAAGATATGTTTTGTCCAAAAGGACACCTTTATAATACAGACAGAGTTGCTTCTCTCTTTCAAACTCCATGCCCCGATTTCTCATTTCAAGTGCCAAAGCTTCCTGATATATCGCTTCAGACAATCCACGCCCAAGAACTTTATGAACCTCTTGTGCCGCTCCTACGACATCATAAATGTCCTTATATTCTTGCCGCGTCATCTAAAAAATTATATTAATTATAATAATTTCTGTCAAAGATTAGTTAATTCGTTATTATTTATCCCTTTGCATCCATCGCCTGGCAAGCGGTGATGGCAACGAGGTAGTAGATGTCTTCAACAGAGCAGCCGCGACTGAGGTCGTTAACCGGACGGGCAATACCCTGAAGGATAGGACCGATAGCAACTGCATCGCCAAGACGCTGAACAAGCTTGTAACCGATGTTACCAACCTCAAGGTTAGGGAACACGAGCACGTTGGCCTTACCTGCAATCTCACTGTCAGGACATTTTTTGCTGCCTACTGATGGAACAAGAGCAGCATCTGCCTGCAACTCACCGTCAATCTTCAATGATGGGTCGAGTTCCTTGGCAAGACGAGTAGCCTCAATCACCTTGTCAACAACCTCGTGAGTAGCACTGCCCTTTGTTGAGAAGCTCAACATTGCAACGCGTGGGTCAGCAAAACCGGCAACGCTTCTGGCAGTCTTAGCCGTACAAACAGCAATCTGACTGAGCTGGGCAGCGTCTGGCATTGGAGTAACAGCCACGTCGCCAACTACAAGCACACCGTTCTCACCATACTCAGGCTTCTTTGTGATAAGCAGCATAGCACCGCTCACACAAGTGATTCCTGGAGAGCACTTGATAATCTGGAGGGCAGGACGCAGAGTGTCGCCTGTTGTGCTCAGTGCACCGCTAATCTGACCGTCAGCACCTTCAGTCTTGATAATCATACAACCGAGATAGAGAGGGTTCTTAACCAACTCACGAGCCTTCTCGATTGTCATGCCCTTGCTCTTGCGCAGTTCTGTCAGCAATGCTGCATACTCTTCGCTCTTAGGGTTGTTCTCTGGATCGATAAGGGTAGCCTTGTCGATGTTCTTCAGTTCCCACTTCTCTGCGAGAGCATGAATCTCATCAGGATTACCGATAAGAATAAGATCTGCAACACCTTCTGCCAACACCATGTCGGCTGCCTTCAATGTGCGCTCCTCCGTTGCTTCTGGGAGCACGATGCGCTGCTTGTTGTTTTTCGCGCGCTCAATGATTTGCTGTATTAAATCCATAGTTATATATTTTTAAATAGATATTTGTCTTTTCCTATCAATGTATCTTCTTAATATTCTAAGAATTATATATGCAAATGTATGAAATTTAATCCAATTTAGGGATTGAAATATATTGTTTTTTCATTGTTCGCATAAATATCACACATTACAACAGTTCTGTCGTGAGAATACTCTCTAATTGCTCTGCCGAAAGCCGCAGACGGAACTGCCCTCTTATAGCAACGGATATGCGTCCTGTCTCCTCTGAAACAATCACACATATGGCATCACTATCTTGCGACATTCCAAGTGCTGCTCTGTGACGCAGACCAAGATCCTTTGGAATATCCACGCTATGACTCACTGGCAATATACATCCTGCCGCACGAATACGATGGTTTGAAATCACCATAGCCCCGTCATGCAGTGGTGAGTTTTTGAAGAATATGTTCTCTATCAGCCGCTGATTGATATTCGCGTCAATAACATCGCCCGTATCAACAATATCCTTCAGTGAAGTCTCACGCTCTATGACTATAAGCGCTCCCACCTTTCCCTTACTCATATTCATACACGCCATCACCACAGGCATTATCATGGACTTATCCACCTCTCCCTTTTTGTTGTCGGAGGAGAACAGACGCATAAAGATATTTACCTTACGATGCGCCCCCAGTTGATAGAAGAAACGGCGTATATCATCTTGAAAAAGAATAATTATCGCTATCACTCCCACACTTATCATCTTGTCCATAATGCTTCCCAGCAAACGCATCTCAAGCACCTGGCTTACAATAAGCCACATGACAATGAAGACCAGCACACCAATGAAGACATTCATGGAGCGCGACTCTTTCATAATCCTGTGTATATAATAAAGCATTAGTGCTACACAGAATATATCAATTGCATCCTTTATACTGAATTCAAACATATTATCTCATTATATCTCTATACATCATTGCAGATGTGTGCACAATTTCACCGCCTGCATCGCCTCTCTGACATCATGAACACGAAGTATATCAGCCCCTTTCATCAATGCCACTGTATTCAGTACCGTTGTCCCGTTTTGCGATTCTTCTGGGGTTATTCCAAGTTGCTTGTATATCATAGACTTACGCGACACTCCTACTAACACCGGCATTTCTGTCTCGCTTAATATATCCATGCCGTTCAGAATATCATAATTTTGGATTATCGTTTTGCCGAATCCAAATCCTGGATCAAGTATGATGTCCTTGGCTCCGATATCCTGTAGCATCTGCATATTATGTGAGAAGTCCAATAAAACCTCCTGCAGTGTTGATCTCAGAGAGGTCAGGACATAAGCAACTCCAAGACGTGCCACCAGTTCAAACATACCGGGCACTCCATCTTGCTTCTCATCAGTGCCATATCTGTCATTTCCACCAGAGATGTCATTGATTATCGCCACCCCATACTCTTCCACTGCCATCTGTGCCACATTCGGGCGAAAAGTATCTAATGAGATAATTGCATCTGGTTGTACTTTTCTTACGGCCTTCAGTGCCATTCTCACACGCTCCGCCTCTTCCTTCTCATCTGCCATTACTGCTCCAGGCCGTGTTGAACATGCACCAACATCAATAATAGTGCCGCCCTCTTCCGTTATCACATCCGCGCGACGTGCTATGTCAGCCTCTGTCTGGACTCTACTTCCTGCATAGAAAGAGTCTGGAGTAACATTAAGTATACCCATGACAACAGGCGTGGAAAGTTCCAGCAACCTTCCGTTAACATTTATAGTTTTATGGATATGTGCTTTCATGCGATTTAACAACATCACAAAATTACACAATAATATTCAAACAATAGTATTTTTATGTAAAAAACTATCAGGCACCTGTATCCTTACCACATTCTGTTGTCTAATGCGTTGCCTTATACCATGCCGTTGTAGACTTGGCCTCTGCCCTACTGCTAATTGAAGGATCGGATATCGTGATTCCTGAGAACGCAGAAACCTTTATCTTTCCTATGTCATACATACTCTTCAACTCTGATGTAGTCACAGCACAAGGCACCAAATGACGTAGCTGCTCCGTGAAAGAATTCCTTAGCGTCGCATCATCGCACAACTTCGTTACATAATCACCCATGTCGAAGAACACAGGCGGACTGAATCCATCAAGCGACTGGACCTCTAATGTCTCCTCATCAGGCATTGTATAGGTTGCGTTTATTGCCTTCATAAGCTGTGCCATGGCATCAACTTCCTCACAGTCTATAACTGCCAATGCGCCATACGGACTACTGTATGTGTTATAAAAAGAAATAAACTCCTGACAGGCAGCATTGTAGTTATGTGTATTACCGCAAAGATATCTCCACATTCTCTCATAAGGAAGTCCTCTTGCCATAATCTCACTCGTTGATGCAATAATATAGTCTGTCACATTCCTCAAATCGTATGCCACCTCTATATTCGCCATATAACAATTGTCAAACAGTATATATCGTGTATGCATACCAATTTTCTCCAATGCTTGGGCAAGCATTAGAATGTCAGCACGGTACGCATCTGCCGTGCCGCCAAAGTAACGTGTCTGTATGGTTTGTCTTGCCTTTACCGGAATCCAGCCCATACCATGCCCTCCGATAATCAATGAGTAATTATCTGCCTTTACATTACGCTTCACGTCACCAAGTATATCTGCAATCCCCTGCGATGTGTTCAGCACTGGTGATGTATATCTCATCAAGGTGTCACGCTTACATACGCCTTTGTCGTACACCACCTCCACCAATACCGCTTGTGTTGGCGATGTTGACACAAATGCCGCCAGCCTGTATCCGTTCATGCTCTTCTGTGCCACTATTGCCCTTTCTATCTCGCTTATATTGTTCATGAAAGCATTATAGAGGCTTCCTGTCTGATTACTGTTACCAGACCATGGCAGATACATTATCACGGCATCATTCACTACTTGGGGCACATCTGGGGTATCATCCCCACTCTCATCATCTGACGAGCCACTTGAGCATGACAACAAAGCAATGGACCACATTGCCATACTAAGGATCAGTATAAGATAATAAAAAACACTCTTCACTCTAATAGACATCACTCCGCCTTTTTGCATAATAACACTATTAATAAATTAACTGCGCAAAGTTACATATAATTCGTTGAATTGAGAAATTTGGGGCAAAATAATTGGCAGACAGAGGGTTTGTGAAATTCTGATTTTTGGAGGAATGCCAGCAAAAACCAACGTAATGCCAAGTTATTCCAAAGCTGAGTAACCTATCCGTTACCATATGAAACAGATGGAAGAATACGGAAGTTCAGCAATGTAAACTATTGCATTATAGCGATTTTTGATAATTGTTCCTAAAAAATGACGGGTTACGGTTAAAGTTTATCTATTACTGT
>JAFQGS010000111.1 GCA_017415455.1 Prevotella sp. | reverse complement strand
TTCATATCTTTGCAAGATAACAAACATCACACTATGTATAAAGCATTGACACATAGATTGTTAGCGAGAATTTTGGAAAATAAAAAAATGAGTTGTTTGTTAAGAAAAATCTCACCAGCTGGTGAGATTTTTTATTTGTATTATTTAATATTCTAATTATCGGTTTGTATGAAATGTATTAGAGTCTCTTGTGAAAAGTAGGAATTAAATAGTTAAATAATTATAAACATTAAAATAACTCCAACTGTTGTCCCGGGGCATTGGAGATTAAAGGTTTACTACCATAAAAGACGTTTATGTTGCCAAACTGTTTGTCTGTGATACACATGATGGCAACATGACCAAATTCTGGTAAGAATGACTTTACTCGTTTTATGTGGACTTCGGCATTCTCCATACTTGCGCAGTGACGTACATAGATAGACATCTGAAACATGGTGAAACCGTCTTTCTGTAGATTCTTTCTAAACAAGGCGTAAGCTTTCTTGTCTTTCTTTGTTTCTGTTGGCAAATCGAAGAATACTAAAACCCACATAATGCGATATTCACTGAAACGGTCCATTATAAGTGTTATATTGAAATCTGTTTGTCTGGATATATTATACGGCGAAGTTCGCCAGAAAAACATCGGTATAGAGAAGCGGTAGTTTGGCTTGCCGCAATCATTAATGGACTGCGTTTGCCTGCAATAACAACTTCTGTTGTAGGGATTGACAACAAGCGTGCCTTTATATCCTTTGTGAGTTCAATATTGGCAGCGCCATATGTTTCTACAATATTGAATACGATTTCATCCACGTATGGGCGATAAGGCTCCATTATGTCGTCTGCCAGACAATAGGCGTTATAGCGGTTGTGATGATGAATGCCGAGTGTTGGCAGCATACCGCTCGACACGAGGGCACGGGCAACAATAGCCCTTAATATGGCATAGCCATAGTTGAGAAGGCTGTTTGGTTGGATGCCGTCACGATTGCGGGTAAAGTTTTCCAATCCGTCAATATCAGCAAACAGCGATTTCCAATAATAAGCGGCAGCGCGACCTTCAAGATTATCTGGGTCGCCACTGCGCACATCGTTCGCCCATGCTTGCATACAGCCTATTTCTTTGCCAGTGCAGCAGGACAGCACTGTTGCCTGATTTTCAATCTTTGCCTTTATTGTTTGTTGCCATAACTGTTTCTTCAGTGGCAATGATGCGTCCAATTGGTCACGAAACCGCTCGTTCTGAATGGAATTGCCACATAGAGGGAGCATCAGACCTACCGGCATGCTCTTGCTGTCGCAAGTTATAACAGCACTGTTGTTTTCCAACAAAGCTTCAAGCAGACCCTGTGTTATTGTTATCTGCTTATTATCAAGCACAACAACGCCTATGTCCTCTATTGGCTTGGTGATTACTGACTGCCTTTTAAATATCTCTGGGAGAGTGTCATTCTTTTCAACTTCAGGCAGTTTTATTACCATCTGTCCCATGCGTAGCGACAAGTAAGCAGGGTTGCCGAAATAAAGGGTCTTTTTAATCATAGCCAATACTTGATGAGTTATGGTTTATTCTCCAACTGAAACTATTTGACCAATGTGGTTTACTCGTACCTTTACTATATGTTTGGCAAATTCAAGTGATTTGAATTGTTTAAATGTGATGTCTTTTAATAGCTTATTATCTTGAACATTTGTTTCTAAGTGATGTCTAAATTTATAATCCCTAACAACACTATTCCCATATTCTACTTTAGACATGGTTTGCACCCTAAACAAATTAGGGCTTATCAAATGATAGTTCTTAGGGTCAAGCAAATCAATTTCGTTTGGGTTGAAGCCTGTATCAGGATTAGGGAACACGAAATACTCGTTCTGCTTCATAGTAAAGAGGAACTGCCAACCTTCATTCTTCCGATAAGTCTTGTCGATTATTGGCATTCCCTGATTTGCACGTATTGTCGCCTCATAGAATGACACAACGTTTTCTTGCAAATTACCGTTGGCATCGCAATATATGGCAACATGATGATTGTTGCTTGTGCTGACATAGTCTGACGGTTGCTTATGCCCATTCTTATCCAATATCAGTTCTCCGTTATGGTCGTGCTTGTCATGAAGGGCAACAGCATTGCTGACGCCACGGATTGTTACCCGTTTTATGCTGATTCCTTTTTCTTTATTCAGCCATATAGGATTTTCGTCAAGATTAGAGAATGCTTTCTTTGCATTGTTGTCGTATTCTTCCAAACGAGCTTCAAGAATTCTTCTTATTTTTACATCAATAACCTTGTCTAATTTCAAATCAGGGGTTATTTCCTTGTGTATGGTATAAACATCCTCAAAGGTAACGGTCTTTACTTTTTCAGGAACAGCCTGTGTGTGCATGGCATCCAAGAAAAGAGGCTTCTTTGCAAGGCTGTTGCTACCTGTGAATGCTTTCTTTGCATCACCTCCATACTCGTTTAGTCTTTCAAGCAAAGCCAAACGGTATCGCTGATTGGCAACAGTGGCAATCTTTTCAGCATTGAATGAAGCGTTGACCTTCTCCTCTTTTGTCACATACTGATGAATCTTTCCGTATATGGTTTCATTGTGCAACTGTCCGCGTGGGGTAAGTTGCACTTTCTTGTTTCTTTTTCCGTTGCCAGTCTTTGTGGTATTGATGTTTCGTGTTACAACCTTGTTCTTAGCCTTAATGGAAACAAGAATCTGTTCAAGCATTTTTTTTGCCACATCACGGAATTCGTCAAGCGGTATTGGCGGATAGAATCTAAGTTTGCCATGCTGATCGCGATAGAGTTCTTTCTGTTCTATTGCATAGATGCTGCTTGACTTGTCGCTGCGTGCTGACAGATTATTGAGATACTGAATTATGCTTTGCTTGGTGAAAGCGATAGTGAGCGCATCCATGGCATGGTGGCGATGGTCGTTGCGCTTGGTCCAGTCTTTTATGTGCTTTATCTTTCTTCCGTCTCTGTCTTCTCTTATTTCTGTAAGTCCCAACTTATCGTATTTCTGCCAGTTTAGTTCTTTCATAACGTCAACCAACTGCCAATCTTCACGAAGACGGTCGGTAACAGAACCTGTTGTTGGCACAACAACTCTTACTATATCTTCCAGAATCTCACGAGCTTTCTTGGCTATATACTGAGAGTCGCGCAAGTCACGCTCGATAAATCCAGTAGGAATGTCTTTCTCTTTCATTAAGAGTTTGTCGTGCTTGGTTTTACTGATAACACCGTTCTTATAAAGTTCTTCAACTCTGACCTTATAACTATTTACTTCTTTCTCATCGTATTTTCCCTCAACGAAATCCATGGCAGTGGCATTGCTTTTCTCTATGTTTATGCTGCGCACTTCAATGGTCTTGTTTGAAAACGAATCGTCAAATAGTTTTGCCTGAGGAATGATGTGTTCAATGTCAAACTCCTTGCTGAACAGTTTTTCCTGAGGAATATATGTATTAGAATAGAGTGTCTTGAAACCGTTGTCTTTCAGTTCAAGATAGAGTTTATATCTTATGATGTCATTTCTGCTTGGATTACCGATACCAAACTCATCTTGTAGTATCTTGCGATAATTTTCATGCTCTGTTGTTGCTGCATTTATCGCTTTGGTCATCTCTTCACGTTCCTTGGCATTCCTTTTCAGTTCACGGGCAAGTTCTATGCGTATTTCATCAGGCTTGCCGTAAGTGAGGATAACGGTATTAACCACATTTATCATCTGGTTGAGAATCTTTTCTACCACAGGATTGCGAAGACTGTTGCGTGGAAGCAGTTCCAACTTGTCTTTTAGTTCCTTGTTTAGTAATTCTTCCTTTGTGAGAGAACGTTTTGAGTGACGGTATCCAGCATACTCGCAAGCTGCGCTGTACTCAAGACCATCTTTCATGTGTGGCAATATTCGTCTAATAGCCTTTGCGCTTAGACTGCCATAATCTGATTGCAGATTGACAGCAGCCAATACCTTTGCGCATTCCTTGTCGAAGCCGAAACGCTCACAAATTTTATCTATCAATGTGTCTTGCCCGGTTTTTGAATTGTCGCCAGCAAATGAATATAACAGATGCCACAACTGATATGCCGACTGCTTTTCAAATTCCTTGCCTTCAAGTGATGCGTCAAAGTGCAGGATTGATGTGTCGAAACCTAATCCGTTGAAGACAGGTTCGACAATGCTTATAATTTCATCTGCCTGCATCTTAGAGAAATTGTATTCTCCATGACCTGTAATGTCAATGATTATCTGAAAGGCATTATATAGAGCTGCATTTGTTTTGTTTCCCTCTATGTTTTCTTTGAAATTAAGATCAAGTTCCTTATAATTCTTAAATAGCAGTTTCAGGACTTCAGTCTTTGACAGTTTTTCTTTATAGTTCAGCTCTTTAAAAAGCAAATCCTTTTCTTCCGGATACAAAAAGCGTTTGCCATATTTGTATTCCTTGGTTTCGCCAAACAAATCTTTCTGCACGTCAGGAATAATAGGACCTGAGACTTGAATGTTATTCAAAACTTGCCAAATCTTAAACTCTTGGAAGAGTGGTGAGGACCTTGGGCATACTCGCAATCCAATGGTTTTGGTTTTCTTTTTGCCTTCAACATTAATCTCTATAGTTCTGTTCTCAAACTCGCAGAGACTAATCAACCCTTTTTGAGATTTTAGCGGACGTTGGTAGAATATTATGATATCACGAATCTGATGCTTTAAGTCGGGTGTTAATTCTTTGTGATATTGGCTTTGCACTTCCCAAAGTCTTTCAAATTCGTCAAGATAATCCTGACGATAAAAGACGATATTCTTAAGACTGAAATGAGGGTTGGCAGATAGTTTCTTCATTAGATACTGGCCAACGGTAAGCTTCTTGAAATACAACTCTTTACTTCGGTCGCTAATGTTGCCAAGATAACCGCTTGAATTATTTATTTGTCCGTTAATGTCCTGCAAGACAATAGCCAATACTTCCAAGTCAACTTTCTCAGAAAGGCATTTTACTCGCCATTCATAGTTTTCCAACTTCTGTTCTTCTCTCTTTGTTGTACGCTTCATTCCAACAAGAGAAAAAGGTTTGGCACAGATAGCCCATGTCTGATTCCTGTTTTTATTCTCCAATTCCTTTTTTAATTCTTCTGTTAAGAATTGAGGATAGAATTGCATTTGGAAATACCAGATTCGATTAAACTCAAGAACAAGGTCAGAGCGATAGAACTCAGGAACATTTCTTTTGCCTTGCTTTAGTAGCGAAAGTGTAAGCTGGCCGGGAGTAAGGTCGTTGTCGTAAAGTTGTTTGGCAATCTCTATGCCGTCAATGGCAGTTCCTTCGTCATCTGACTTTGCCTTTCTGCTGCTCTTATAGCCACGCTTTTTGTTTATCATCAAAAGAATCTTTGCAAATTCTTCTAATGATACTTGTTCGGTGGCAGCTTTTGCTCTTGAACGATAAGTTTCAAAAACAATCCGATTATTCTCTGACAGTATGGTGTCGTCTGTTATAAATCCATTATCTTTTAATGTTTCCAACAATGCATTGCGACGCATTTTATATCTGTGCAGATTCAGACGTATGCCATGCTTCAACGTTCTATCAGCATTTGTTGTAATGGATTTACCTTGTTCAAAGTTTCTTTGTTCGTCAACGGTTAGCGGATTTACGCGTACACCGAGTTTTATTATTGATGATTTCTCATTTTCGTTTTCTCTTTCATTAACTAAAGCCCAACCAATACTATTTGTTCCTAAATCGAGTCCTAATATCTTTTTCATAATATCAATTTATGTTAGTTTGTTATTTTTGTACAAATGTAAAAAAAATCTTTTAGTCTTTTTCTTCTTATGAAGAATATTATTATATTTGCACTGAATTTTAAGCAAATCACAATAAGGATTATTCCGTTGTGAAAACATTTAGGTTGGCCCATCGTCCTTAACGGTGGGCAATTTTTATACAAATAAACCGGCAAAAGTCCTATGACCTTTGCCGGTTTGTTATTTTATAACATTATTGTTCCCTCATTCTTAAGTTTCGTTGTACAATGCCTCCTTATCTATTCACCTCCACATTCTGTCTGATTTTAGTAAGGTATTGTTTCATAGCGTCGGCGTCTTTGTTCTCAATGATGTTGAGCAGTTCCTTTAGTTGTGTTCTGATCTGCTCTACTTGTCCTGAGGTGTATGGATTGAAGAGTATCTCCTGCAGCAGATAGTCGTCTTCGCTGAGTACGCCCTGGGCTATGCGCATGTGGCGCTTGAAGGTTGTACCTGGGGCATCCTGGTGTTTCATAACGGCGGCAAAGACAAATGTGCTGACGAAAGGAATACTGAGTGAGTAGGCTACGGTCTTGTCGTGTTCCTCAAAGGTGTACTCATATATGTTGAGACCAAGTTTCTGGTAAAGGTCTTTGAAGAATATCTTTCCCATATAGTCGCCCTCGCTTATTATTATTGCGTTCTCCTCGTGCAACTGGTTCAGGTTGGCGAAGGTAGGTCCGAACATGGGGTGTGTAGAGACATAGCGGCGCCCGCAGGTGTCGTAAAAGTCTTGTAATCCGGTCTTGACAGATGATATGTCGCTGATGATACAGTCGGCAGGGAGGTGGGGGAGCACTTCCTGAAATGCAGGTATGGTGTACTTCACTGTGGCTGCGTTGATGACAAGCTCGGGTTTGAAGTCCTCCACTTCCTGATATGTTGTGAAACGCAGGGTGTTGTAGGTGAAGCGCAACCTGCGTGGGTCTTTTTCGAATACGGCTGTCTCATGCTCAAAGCTGAGTAGGTCGAGGAAGAAACTTCCCATCTTTCCTGCGCCGAGTACTAATATTCTCATATGTGTGTGTTTAAGTTTGCTAAACAGGTGACGAGTTGACAGGCGTCTGACTTGTTTGTCATTTGCTGTTTGATTGTTTCCTGACAGATTACTTGTCTGCCTGTTTCTCTTGCAGCCCAAGCAGCTTCTTGTCAACTCGTTCGCATCTCTACTTATTTATTATCTCCATCTGCTGTCTTACAGACTCCTCGTGCACAGACTCGAATATCTCTTTCACAAACTTGGGGCCCATGCCGCAGAGTGCGCCATGTGCGCCTCGCTTGTCCAATATCTCATTGTAACGTGTGGTCTGCAGTACGGTCATGTTGTGCTCTTTCTTGTACTGGCCAATCTCGCGGCATACCCGCATACGTTTTGCAAGGAGTTCTATAAGTTGGTTGTCAAGTTCGTCAATCTGCTTTCGCAGTGTTGTGATACCCTCTGTGGTTGTATGCTCGTTTCTTATTACTAATAGGTTTAGTATGTAGTCAAGAACTTCTGGTGTCACCTGTTGCTTTGCGTCGCTCCATGCCTTGTCCGGCTCGCAGTGACTCTCTACAATGAGTCCGTCAAAGCCGAGGTCCATCGCTTGCTGGCAGAGTGGTGCAATGAGTTCACGCTTACCACCGATATGGCTTGGGTCGCATATTATTGGTAGTTGGGGAATACGTCGGCGCAACTCAATTGGTATCTGCCACATTGGCAGATTTCGGTATATCTTCTTGTCGTAGCTTGAGAATCCGCGGTGTATTGCTCCGATACGCTTTATACCAGCCTGGTTGATGCGCTCCATGGCTCCTATCCATAGCTCGAGGTCGGGGTTTACGGGGTTCTTAACCAGTACAGGTATGTCTACGCCTTTAAGTGCGTCAGCTATTGACTGCATGGCAAAGGGGTTGGCGGTAGTGCGTGCGCCTATCCACAGAAGGTCCACATCGTACTTCAGTGCCGCCTCAATATGCTCGGGAGTAGCCACCTCGGTTGATACCATCATGCCAGTCTCCTCTTTTACTCTCTTAAGCCATGGCAGTGCTGTCTCTCCATGTCCCTCAAAACCTCCTGGCTTGGTGCGTGGTTTCCATATTCCCGCACGGAAGATATGGCAACCTTTCATTGCCAGTTGGCGTGCGGTGCACATTACCTGTTCCTCGCTTTCGGCTGAGCATGGACCGGCAATGACGAGAGAGCGGTCGCTGTCGCAGGGGAGATTAAGCGGCTGAAGTTCTAATTCTAATTCCATATGTTTGTTCCTTTCTGTTTGTTTATATTTGTATGTGTTTATTATTGTCTGAATGTTTTCTCTATGCGTTCTAATGCGCATCTCAGTTTCTCTTCCTTGGCACAGAGTGATATCCTTATGTATCTCTCGCCTTTAGAGCCGAATATGAACCCAGGAGTTATGAATACACGTGCCTCGTGAAGTACCCGCTCGGTGAGAGTCTCGGCGCATGGTATGTCATCCGGTATGCGGCCCCATAAGAACATACCTACTTGGTTGGGATCATATTGGCAGTTGAGTGTCTGCATTATTTTCTCTGCATATTCGCGTCGGCGGGCGTACGTCTCAATGTTGGCAGTGGTATGCCATTGTGCGTCGTTGGCGTATGCCGCTGCTGCAGCCATTTGTATTCCTCTGAACATTCCAGAGTCTATGTTGCTCTTCACCTTCAGTATCCAACTGATGAATGTGGCATTTGTAGCGCACATGCCCACTCGCCATCCAGGCATGTTGTGACTCTTGCTCATTGAGTTGAGTTCTATGCAGCATTCTTTTGCGCGTGGAATCTGTAGTAATGACATCGGCTGGTCATTGAGTATGAAAGAGTAGGGGTTGTCGTTTACCACCACAATGTTATGGCGTATGGCGAAGTCTACCAACCGCTCGTAAGTCTCTCTCTCTGCTCTTGCGCCTGTAGGCATGTTGGGGTAATTGGTCCACATAAGTTTCACACGGCTGAGGTCTGTCTTCTCAAGAGCCTCAAAGTCGGGCTGCCAGTTGTTGTTCTCATTCAGGTCGTAGTTTACAACCTTGGCCCCCAGAATCTTGCTCAGTGATGTGTATGTCGGATATCCCGGATTGGGCACAAGGACTTCGTCGCCGGGGTTGACGAATGCCAGTGTGATATGCAGGATGCCTTCCTTACTGCCGATAAGTGGTTGGATTTCAGTCTCTGGGTTTAGGTCCACGTTGAACCATCTTTTATAGAATCCCGCCATGGCATTACGTAGTTCCGGTATACCCATTGTAGGCTGGTACCCATGTGCTGCCGGCTGTTGTGCCACTTCGCATAGAGTCTTTATTGTGGCCTCAGAGGGTGGCATGTCGGGACTTCCTATGGCAAGGCTTATTATGTCCATGCCCTCAGCATTCATTTTTGCTACCTCCTTTAACTTGCGACTGAAGTAATACTCGCTTACGTGTGAAAGCCTTTCCGCAGGGTTTATGTTGAGAGTGTTGTTGTTCATTATCTGTATGTGTTATTGTTTGAAGTCAAGATATTCGCCTAAGATATTCAGTTCTTTTGTCAGCGGCATTATAGCATCCATGCACTGTCTGTAGCGTGTGAGGTTGTCGAATGTAACATCGACGTAGAACATATACTCCCACTCGTGTCCAATGATTGGCAGCGACTGTATCTTTGTGAGGCTCAGTTTGTAGAATGATATTATGCTGAGAACCTGTGAGAGGCTTCCCTCTTCATGTGGCAGAGAGAACACAAGGCTTGCCTTGTTGGTTTTCTCTAACGGACGCATGAAGTCTGCCTTGTTGGGATTGCAGACAACTAAGAAGCGTGTGAAGTTATGCTTATTGTCTTCTATCTTGTTCTCAAGAATCTTCATTCCGTACATCTCTGCCGCACTGGCGCTGCATATAGCAGCCCATCCATGGTGCTTATTCTCGGCAATGAGTTTTGCCGATCCGGCGGTGTCCTCTGCCTCAACAGCCTTTATGGAAGGATGCTTGCTCAGGAAACCGCGACATTGCATCAATGCAACAGGGTGGGAGTGTACCTCACTTATTGTTTCCCAAGAGTCTTCTGGCAGGCAGCAGATACAATGTGAGATATGAAGCTTATGCTCACCGACTACTGTCGTTCCGCTGTCGCGCAGCAGTTCGTAGTTGTGAAGCAGTGAGCCGGCGATGGTATTCTCTATGGCTGTCATGCCAACAACAGTAGGGTCGCGTTTGATATTCTCAAACACTTCCTCAAAAGTGGCACAGCAGATTGTCTGTACTTGTTCATTCCGGAAATATTCGTTTGCGGCGATATCGTGGAACGAGCCTTTAAGTCCTTGTATGGCGATTCTTTTCATTGTGTTATTATATTAAAAAATCCCGCTCTTTTTAAGCGGGATTCTCATTTATTTCGTTCAGATATTTTCTAACTTGAATTCTATATACAACATCCCGCTTCACAAATACTTGTAAAGTAAAAGTAAAAGTAAAAGAAAGATGCGTAAGAAATATTCATATCAATTATTACATTTTGTTATTTATGACTGCAAAAGTATAACAAATATTTTTAACAGACAAACGTTTTGTGACTTTTTTGGTGCTTAATCATGCAAAACAATGTATAAAACGACATTTACAATATTATCATAGGAACTTCATTTTAGAAATATGCCATATTTCTGTTAGTAATATACCTGATTTCGATGAGAGATTAGCACAATTTCCATTTACATACATTATTCCGGTGTAAGATAGTATTTGGTATGTTACCGGTTGTCATGAGTTAAAATACGGATTGCTGTTGTTGTAGGCTTCCTGAGTCTTCTGCTCAATATTCTCCTCGGTTGAAATGCCTTCGTATGCTCCCATCTCCTCAATCTTGAGCTCGTCTTCCTTAGCTCCAGACACATCACCCTTGTGCATTCTCAATGCAGCCCGCTCCTTGTACGCCGCAAGACAGAACGGATTGATGTCAATAATGTTGTCAAGCCATTTCTCAGCCTCGGGGTCGTTGCCTTTCTTTATTTCCAACCTGGCTTTAAGCATCATTATGTCCTCGTTGTCTGCAGCTCTTGAAGTCAACCATTCAATATCACTCTCTGCCTCTTCCAACTCGCCCTCCTCAAGCAATATCGTTGCTCTCATGGCATAGGCGTCCTCATGGTTGCTGTTTAGCATAATGGCTTTTGTGAACATTGCCTTTGCGTTAGAGATGTCATCCTGCCCAACACACGCTCTGCCATATAGATAAACGCTTTCTGCGTCAGTGTCGTCAATAAGCAGGGCCTTCTCACATGCCTCTGCCATGGCGGTGTAGTCCTCCATCATATATGCCACCTGTGCCATTCTTATAGGAATCTCTATATTGTCGGGTTGGGCTTCTGCCAACTTCTGCAGTTGTTTGTATGCGGCACTCAGATTTCCTGTCTTTATATACGCCTGTGACAGATAGTCTCTTGTCTCAAGATCCTCGCGTAGTTGCAGGGCATGTTTCATACATTGTACGGCATAATCAAACCTTCCAGTCTGCATAGCCTTGACACCGTCATACTTGAGGATGTCAAAATTCCTTCTGTCCTCTTCCTCTTTTCTCTTTTCCGGAGATGTGTTGTCTTTACCGCCAAACAATGCTTTGAATATATTCATATTGATTAATTGTTTTATAATTTGTTTGTGCTTACATGTTCAATATCATTCTTCACCCGTTACTCTGTGCTCATCTGTCATTTATAATAAAGTCTCAGGCTGTTAAGTACAACACTGATACTTGAGAAAGCCATCAGTGCGCTTGCCCACATTGGCGTTATCTGCCATTCCATGCCCCACAGGTGTGTTACTCCCGCAGCTAAGGGAATGCATATTATGTTATAGATGAATGCCCAGAAAAGGTTCTGGCGAATGGTGTTTACAGTCTGCTGTGAAAGGCGGATGGCCTCATATATTCTTCTCAGGTCTGTTCCCATGAGTGTTACCTGTGCCACATCCATGGCAATGTCTGTTCCCTTGCCCATGGCAATACTCACGTCTGCGGCGGCAAGTGCCTGGGCATCATTAATACCATCGCCCACCATGGCAACGCATAACCCCTCTGATTGGAGATTTCTCACAATATTCTCTTTGTCCTGTGGCATCACCTTACTTTGCCAATGACGTATGCCCGCTTTCCTGGCCCAGTAGGCAACAGCATCCTCGTTGTCTCCACTCATCATATATGTCACAATATCTCTGCTGTGAAGCATCTCTATTGCCTCTTTTGCGTGAGGCTTAAGTGTTTCTCTCTCCTCAAGTGTTTTGTTGCTTGTTGTGGTGAAGTCGATGTCTTTGTTGGGTATGGTAAGGGTTCCTGTTTTGTCAATCACAACAGCTTTGATGTTCTTTATCCTCTCTAAGGCAGTGGCATCCTTGATGAGTATGTTTTTCTGGGCGGCTTTGCCTATTCCCACCATAAGTGCTGTCGGTGTGGCAAGTCCCATAGCACAAGGACAGGCAATGACCAGCACGGAGACAGCGGATAATACTGCGCGTGGAAGTGCCTCTGCGCCTCCAGCCATCATCCACACAATAAATGTTATTACTGCGATGATGAGTATGGACGGAACGAAAAACATGGCAATCTTGTCAACAGTACGTTGTACGGGTGCTTTGCTGCCCTGTGCCTCCTGAACCATTTTTATTATTTGCGCAAGCATTGTCTTGCTGCCGACCTCACTGGCACGGAAAAGCAACTTCCCCTGTTTCACTATTGTGCCGGCATAGACCTTGTCGTTGGCATTCTTTGCGACAGGTGCCGGCTCGCCGCTTATCATGCTCTCATCGACAAATGGCGCGGGTGGAAGAGTAGGTGATGACGTGTTGCTGACAGACACCTCTATGTTATCCATTACAATGCCATCCACAGGGATTTTATTACCTTGCCTTACCTCAATGATGTCTCCACGCTGTAATGTGGCGATAGGAACCTCCGTTGTTGTATAACTGCCTTTCTCTGCGTCTTTAGTGACTATTAAAGCGGTCTTTGGAGCCAATCCTATTAATGCCCTTATCGCCCTTGCCGTACTGTGTTTTGCCTTCTCCTCAAGCATTCTTCCTGTAAGGACGAATGTGATAATCATCACAGACGCATCAAAGTAGGTGTGGTTGGATATTCCATGCCGGCTCCATGTCTGTTCGCCCCAGAATGTGTTATAGAAACTCAAGGCAAAAGAGATGAATGTGCTTAGAGCCACGAGCGTATCCATATTGGCCATTCCATGCGTTGCCTGTTTCCATGCCGTGACATAGAATTGTCTGCCACACCATAGGATGTTGGCTAATGCCATGATGAGCATAACCTGATTAGTGAACCCCTCATCGCCTATTTTCACCCACTTCATGGATAATGCCATCACTAACAAAGCCAGGCACCAGGATGTGATGACGCGTTTGCGTAGTAGTGAAGACTTGCGCCGTTCTATCTCTGTGATGTTCTGCTCGTTGTCAACAGCCATGTCAAATCCAATCTTCTGCAGCTCGTCGCGCATCATCTGAGGATTGGTAATCTGTGAATCGTAAGTAACAGATGCACAGCGGGTTGTGAAGCTCACGTCTGCATGCTCAATACCTTCCATGCTTTTAAGGCGTCGCTCTACATTAGCCGCACACCCGGCGCATGCCATTCCTATTATGGCGATGTCACGTTTCTCCATATTTGTCGGTTCTTACGGTAGTGATGCTTTATTCATCCAGCAGCCTGTCCTCAATGTCGAGAGCCCTGTTTATGCCATAGTTGATATCCTGCGCCCTGAGTATTATCACCTGGCCTAATATGCCTAAAGACATAGGCTCGGCATTGTTGTTGCGGTCTATTGTCGCAAGATTGAAAAACAGATAGTTGTCAACCTTTAGTGTGTTTTCTAAATAGACATGCGTCATGCCGTTCTTTGTAGCCTGTCCGATGTCGCCGAGTTGCTGCTCTGTCAGTCCTCTTGCCTGTGCCGCCTTCGTTATGGCGTTTTCTATCTCTTGTGTTATGGCTTTCTTGTGAGAACCTCTATTTGGTGTTGTCAGGGCAAAAACGGCAGCAACAACAATTATTGCCACAATGATGATGATGTTTCTTCTACGCTTGCATTTGCAAGTGCACTTGCTGTTCTCTTTGTTTGTGGATTGTTCCATAGTTTTATTTCAGTTTTCTGTTTTTAATTATCATAATGTTGCGCCTGGCTCCTTTCTGTTAGGGATGGAATAACATCCTTGTATAGAAACTCCTTGCGCGGATATATCATGCAAATGTACAAATTATTCCCGAAAACATCATTAATTTTCCTTTTTCGTTTGGATTTAATTATATTTTGGCTGTGTGGTGAATGTGTTTTTTGTTCTTTTTTTTTGACAAACGCAACTCTCAAAATAGAAAATTCCGCACTGCATTTGATGCCCTTTCGGGCTTTTGCGCCCGCACCGCGGCGCCACTTTTTTCGTGTTAACAAAACAAAAAGATGCCCGAAGGCAGCC
>JAFQGS010000110.1 GCA_017415455.1 Prevotella sp. | reverse complement strand
TTTATCATCAGCACGAGGCTGTCTTTCATGAGAAGTAAGATTGAGGCGGTGTCTCTTTTCACTATAGCCGGATGTTTCTCGTCCGCAAGGGTTGATGACGTAAGAAGCAGCTTGCCATTCTCTATACGCCACTCTGAATACATCACCGGCTCAGGATACTTGACAGGACTTTCCTCTGTCTGAGGTTTTTCATTAGAAATAACACCTGCATACTCTGCCACGTTCTGCCGCTTAAGGGAGAACCCATACTCGCGCTCCACAAGCATTGAAGACAGGATTGAGTCGGCAGACTGTGGTGTCTCCCGTTTGCGAAGCATTTCCTCATAACTGGCATCTATCTCCGGACGCACCTTACGCAACCACGTTCCTTTCAGTTGATCAATGTCTATCACCATAGAGACCTTTTTATTGTCAACACCATCAGGTATTATAGCGATAAAGTCACCAGTCTGCGGATAGCCCAGAACCATATTGTTGCGCTTTGCCGATGACATGTCATACTCCACCGGGTCGCCTCCCTCACCTGGGAGAAAGAGCAGAACAGAGTCTGTGCTTCCCTCACAGGCTAACCCGTAAAGCATAGAATCGGAAGGAGCAACAACACTGTCGGCAAGTGCCGTATCATCAGCCTTGTCTTTTGTATTTCCGCTATTACATGCCGTAACCAACAACACGAGCAGCAGCATTATCGGAATTATTTTCTGTCCCATATATATTTCTGTTAGATGTGCAAATATACTTATTTTTCGCTTAACAGAGATGCGTTTGCCGGAAAATGCCTAAATTTGCATAGTTTTACACGCCTACAATCATGTGGAATAGCATTATCAACAAGTTCTATAACGACAACAAGGAGCTGAAGGACATTCTTATCTGTCACAGCAGAGCCGTAGCAGACAAGGCTCTTGCCATTGCCTCAGCACATCCAGAGCTGAACATCGACAAGCAGTTTGTAGAAGAGGCTGCCATGCTTCACGACATCGGAATAGTTAAAACAGACGCTCCTGGCATTCATTGCATGGGAACAGAGCCATATATAAAGCATGGTATCTTGGGAGCAGAGATGTTACGAGCAGAGGGATTAGACCGGCATGCAAGGGTATGCGAGCGACATACAGGTGCCGGACTCACTGCCAAGGAGATAGAAGAGCGCAAGCTTCCTCTTCCTGTTGCCGACTACATGCCGGAGAGTATAGAGGAGCAACTGATATGCTATGCGGACAAATTCTTCTCAAAAAGCCATGTTGAGCATGAGAAAACATTAGAGCAGGCGGAACGCAGCATCGCCAAACATGGCGATGAAGGCCTTGAGAGATTCCGCAGGTGGCATGCCCTGTTCGGATAGTTACATATCCCCCCCACTCTTACAGATGTCACACATGGCATATCACCGAGCCATTAACCTTTCACGAGACACTGCCGGAGGGTCTCATAATGTCATGTCTCTCCTATGATACAATACTTATATACGCAATATAGCATAGCTTTGTTTTTCATTTCATATATGCCTCAATTATGATTACCCAACACCCATAAAGATGCTGTTTAAACGTTAAATAATACATAAAATAAGCATTTTAATGCCTTGTTAGGTTTAATTTGTGTAAATTTGCACTCTGTTTTAAAATGAGAACAAAGTTCATTATATTCATAATGCTGTTTGCCTTCATATTTGTGATGGCAGATAATCATGTGCCTTTCAGCAGCCTTGCGCAGCAGAGAGCAGTTCTCTCTGACACCATAAAGGAGCTACTACCAGCCACAGAGGACAAGAGCGCAAAAGACAGCAACCTTGCACAGAAGCCGAAAGACACCATTCCTAACACTCCTATTGACACATTAAGAAAGAGCATAGAGGCGGATACCACGCTCATGGACTCCATACAACTTGCTGTTTACAAATACAACAAGCATGTGGAGGACTCTATACGTATGGACAGTATCAACAGAGAGAAGTCGGTAGGTATAGATGCACCTGTTGATTTCTCTGCACAAGACTCAATGATTTACCGTGCGTCAAGCAAGCAGGCATACCTTTACGGAAGTTCAAATGTCATATATGAGAACATGCAGCTCAACAGCGACAAGATATCCATCAGCGTTGACAGCAACCTCGTTCGTGCCACAGGAACAGCCGACACCACAGGAGTTGTAAACGGCAAGCCGGTATTCAAGATGGGACAAGACTCCTACGAGAGTGACACCATGGCATTCAACTTCAAGACAAAGAAGGGATTTATAAATAATGTCTATACCGAGCAGCAGGACGGATTCTTATGGGGACAGAAGTCGAAACGTGACAGCGAGGGCAATCTTTACCTTGAGAAAGCCCGTTATACGACATGCGACGACGAGAATCCCGACTTCTACATTGCTCTGTCAAGAGCCAAGGTACGCCCCGGCAAGGATGTGGTGTTCGGTCCTGCATATCTTGTTGTAGCAGACGTTCCGCTGCCTTTGGCAATACCTTACGGCTTTTTCCCATTTACAAAAAGCTACTCCAGCGGATTCATCATGCCTACATATGGTGATGAGAGCTCACGTGGCTTCTACCTCAGAGACGGAGGTTACTACTTTGCAATGAGCGACAAGTGGGACCTTAAGCTGCTTGGAGAGATTTACACAAAGGGCTCCTGGGGAATATCTGCCGCTACGAACTACCGCAAAAGATATAAGTACAACGGTAGTTTCTACTTCAGTTATCAGGACACCAAGAACGGAGACAAGGGAATGCCCGACTTCACAGAGCAGGAGAGTTTCAAGATACAGTGGTCGCACAGGCAGGACCCTAAGTCTAATCCCTACACAACATTGTCGGCAAGCGTGAACTTCGCCACCTCAAGCTACGAGCGCAACAACCTCAACAGCTTGTATAATCCGCAGACCATGACACAGAGTACACGTACCTCAAGTGTCAGCTGGAGTTCCACATTCTCAAGCATTGGCATGACCATCAGCGGAACAACCAACCTTAATCAGAACATGCGCGACTCAACAATCGCGCTCACACTTCCCGACCTCAACATCTCCATAAGCCGTTTCTATCCCTTCAAGCGCAAGCACATGGCTGGAAAAGAGAAATGGTATGAGAAGATCGCCATGAGCTATACTGGACATTTCAGCAACTCCATCCACACAAAGGAAGACCTGCTGATGAAGTCTGACCTGATGAAAGACTGGAAGAACGGATTCCAGCACAGCATTCCAATCAGTGCAAGCTTCACCATTTTCAACTACATCAACGTAAACCCATCATTCAGCTTCACCGACCGAATGTACACAAACAAGGTCACAAAGTCGTGGGATGAGGCAAACCAAGTGGAAGTTGCAGACACAACATACGGATTCCACAACGTCTATAACTGGAACATGAGCGTCAGCATGTCAACAAAGCTATATGGTTTCTGGATTCCCAACCGCAAGTTGTTTGGCGACAAGATACAAGCCATCAGACATGTCATGACCCCGCAGGTAAGCTATAGCTATGCACCAGACTTCGGTTCTGCAAGATACGGCTATTATGAGACATACCAGAAGACAGACGCCGACGGTAATGTGTCACTGGTAGAATACTCACCTTACGCAGGCCAGATGTTCGGCGTGCCGGGAAAAGGCAAGACCGGAAGCATCAGTTTCGCCCTGTCAAACAACATTGAGATGAAGCTGAAGGATGACGACGACTCTACCGGTTTCAAGAAAGTGAGCATCATCGACGAGCTGAGCGCAAACATGTCGTACAACATGGCGGCAAAGGAGAAGCCATGGAGCGACCTCACCATGCGAATACGACTGAAGTGGTGGAAGAACTACACCTTCAACATGAATGCGGTGTTCGCAACCTACGCATACGAGCTTGACGAGAACGGGCGTCCTTTCGTAGGCAACAAGACAGAGTACAGCCAGGGCCGCTTCGGACGTTTCCAGGGATTGTCGCAGAACTTCTCGTTCACTCTCGACCCGGAGAAACTCAAGAAATGGTTTGGCAAGGGCGATGACGAGGAAGAAGACGAAGAGGAGAACGATGAAGGCATAGACACCGACATTGAGACAAACGTTGACGACGATCTCGCCAAAGGACAACATGCCGCAAAGAAGAACAACAGTTCAAAGGCGGAGACAGATGAGGACGGCTATATGAAGTTCTCCATGCCATGGTCGCTTACCGTTGGTTATGGTATTACAATGCGCGAGGACAGAGGCGGAGAGTTCAACACCAAGCGCATGAGATACCCGTACAAATTCACACAGAACCTTAACTTCAGCGGAAACGTGCGCCTAAGTGAGGGATGGAACATCAGTTTCTCATCCGGATACGACTTCGACCAGAAGGAACTGTCAATGACAACAGCGTCACTCAGCAGAGACTTGCACTGCTTCAGCATGAGCTGCTCTGTGGTTCTTGCGCCATACACCAGTTATAATTTCTCATTCAGATGTAATGCCGCAACACTCACCGACGCCTTGAAATATGACAAGCGAAGCGGATACACAAATGCCATCCAATGGTATTAAACGGCATCCGCCACATGCCCGGCAACATTTTCCGGAGTATATTATAAACATACAGGAGCACATTTATAAACATATAAGAATAGAAAAAAGCGCAATAACCATTGCGGAAGAATATATTTTTAAGTAACTTTGCAATAGCAAACGGTCCCGTAGCTTAGCTGAATAGAGCGTCAGATTCCGGTTCTGAAGGTCTTGGGTTTGAATCCCAACGGGATCACAAGGCAAAAAAAGGAGGATTAAATATGAAAGTTCGCTTTCTGATATTTAATTCTCCTTTTTTATTTTCCAGAACCTCTGACGCCATCATTACTGGATGCTGGAATCCTAAGGAACAGCCTTATCTCATGCGGGAAAGAATACCCAATAAAAATCCACCTGTACGCAAAAAACACTCTTTACTCGTGCTCAGCCGTCCTTCGCCAGCCGGAGACATCCGCCAACCTGCATACCAGAACACAGTCCACACGAATGAGGGAAACACACATGCAGAAAAACAGGGATGACGGAAAAATTGCGGAACTTCTATAAGAAACAAATAAAAACGAAATCAGCCGTACCTTAATCGATACGGCTGATTTCGTTTGTGTTGGGGTACCCGGACTCGAACCAGGAAAGGCAGGACCAGAATCTGCAGTGTTACCATTACACCATACCCCAATACCTTCTGTGCATTCAGTTTCCGTTGAATTGCGGATGCAAAGGTACTGTTTTTTTTTAAACCTGCAATAAAATTTGCAACTTTTTTCTAAAAAAACATCAAAATAAGATGCATTTTATGCTCTATTACAATAAATCAATGTAACTTTGTAGCATAATTAATTATTAAATGGAAGTAACAGACAAACTTACAAATGCTATTATAGAGGGCATACAAGAGAAAAAAGGATACGATATCACAGTAGTTGATTTAGCGACTATCGAAGGTACTATATGCAACAAGTTCATCATCTGCCAGGGAAACTCACCGTCGCAGGTGGAGGCCATTGCCGACTCCATAGAGGAGTTTGCCAGAGTGAAGGGCGGCGAGAAGCCTGTAAACATTGTTGGTCTTGGACTGTCACAATGGGTTGCTATGGACTACGTTGACGTCATCGTACACATATTCCTGCCAGACACACGCGAGTATTACAATATAGAGAATCTATGGGAGGATGCGGGAGTCATCAACATACCCAACCTGGATTAATTACTACTACATACACAACCTACACGCAAAACTTATTTAAGAAGCAACAAACCGGCAATAATGGAGAAAGACAATAAGAAGAAAATGCCTAAGTTCAACATGAGTTGGATTTATATTTCCATAGCAACAATCCTTGTGGTGATGTATTTCTCACAGCAAGGCTCGCTTGGAGGCAGCATAAGCAGAAAGGCGATGTACGAGCCAGAGTTCAAGGCATTCGTACAGAAGGGATACGCCAAGAGCATCGTTGTTAACAACGACAAGAAAGAACTGAAACTCTACGTAAAGCCCGAGCACATCAGGAAAGTGTTCAGCTCGTCTGTAAAAGAGACAGGCAAGGACCCTTACGTAGTAGTGGAGTACGGCAGCACTGAGCAGATAGAGAACTTCATAAACGCCGAGCGCAAGGCCAAGCACTTCACTGGAGAGTTCAGCTATGAGAACAAGAAGGGCAACGAGTTCATGAATATCCTCATCAGCTTCGGACCAATACTGCTCTTTGTGTTCATCTGGATTCTCATCATGCGCCGTATGGGCGGCGGTGGCAGTTCCGGCGGCGGAGTCTTCAACGTTGGTAAGAGCAAAGCCAAGATGTATGAGAAGGGCGGCGAGCTTAACATCACATTCAAGGATGTAGCCGGTCAGGAAGGCGCAAAGCAGGAGGTACAGGAGATTGTTGAGTTCCTTAAGAATCCGAAGAAATACACCGACCTCGGCGGTAAGATACCAAAGGGCGCACTCCTCGTAGGCCCTCCGGGAACAGGAAAAACCCTGCTTGCCAAAGCCGTTGCCGGCGAGGCTGGCGTTCCGTTCTTCTCAATGAGCGGCTCCGACTTCGTAGAGATGTTTGTCGGCGTTGGCGCAAGCCGTGTGCGCGACCTATTCCGTCATGCAAAGTATAAGTCTCCCTTCATCATATTCATCGATGATATTGACGCCGTAGGAAGCGCTCGAAGCAAGAACCCGTCAATGGGTGGCAACGACGAGCGCGAAAATACGCTCAACGCCCTGCTTACCGAGATGGACGGTTTCGGCACCAACAGCGGTGTGATAATCCTGGCAGCCACCAACAGGGCCGACATGCTCGACTCTGCGCTGCTGCGCGCAGGACGTTTCGACCGTCAGATAAACGTCGATCTCCCCGACCTCAACGAGCGCAAGGCGATATTCAACGTACACCTGAAGCCTGTAAAGATAGACCCGTCGGTAGATGTTGACCTGCTGGCACGACAGACACCAGGCTTCTCGGGCGCAGACATCGCAAACGTATGTAACGAGGCGGCACTCATCGCGGCAAGACACAACAAGGACTATGTGGAGAAGCAGGACTTCCTTGACGCCGTTGACCGCATCATCGGCGGCCTTGAGAAGAAAACCAAGGTGATGACGGCTGCTGAGAAACGCACCATCGCCCTGCATGAGGCAGGACACGCCACCATATCATGGTTCCTTGAGCATGCCAACCCGCTGGTGAAGGTCACCATCGTGCCAAGAGGCAGAGCACTGGGTGCCGCATGGTATATGCCAGAGGAGAGACAGATAACCACAAAGGAGGAGATGCTCGACGAGATGTGCGCCACACTTGGCGGACGCGCGGCGGAGGAACTCTTCGTGGGACGCATATCAACAGGCGCCATGAACGACCTGGAGCGTGTGACAAAGCGCGCCTATGGCATGATTGCCTATGCCGGAATGAGCGACAGGCTGCCAAACATCTGCTACTATAACAACAACGAGTATAACTTCCAGAGACCTTACTCTGAGACCACGGCAAAAATCATGGACGACGAGGTGCTGAAGATGATAAACGAGCAGTACGACCGTGCCAAGGCATTGCTGACAGAGCACAAGGAAGGCCACAACAAACTTGCCGAGCTGCTCATTGAGCGCGAGGTGATATTCTCCGAGGATGTGGAGAACATATTCGGCAAGCGCCCATGGATAAGCCGCTCACAGGAGATAATGGCTGAGGAGGAGAAGAAAGAGGAGAATAATACCGAGGAAGCTGGCGACAACAGCGGTGAGAGCACAAACGAGGGCACACCAGACCTGGAGGGCGCCACAACAGATACAAACACCGCAGAAGACAAGAAGGCAGCGGCGGAAGAGCAGAATTAAACCTAAATAATAAGATATCATGTCAGACAGAAACAGCAAACTAAAGAATTTCATCGTCAGGGCCATCACCGGCATATTGTTCGCTGCCGCCATTGTGGTATGCTTCATCAAGCCGATAGCGATGGTCGGCCTCTTCGCACTGTTCACCGGACTAACGCTATGGGAATACTGCGGACTCGCCAACGGCATTGAGAATGTAAGCATAAACAGATTCATCAGCACTGTGGCAGGCGTCTATTTCTTCCTCGCCATGGCAGGGTTCTGCAGCGGCACTATCCAGACAGCCGCCGTCTTCATCCCCTACCTGCTCACACTGGTATATCTCTTCATCAGCGAGATATACCTCAACAACAGCAATGCTGTCAACGACTGGGCATACACCACACTGGGACAGATGTACATAGCACTGCCGTTCTCCACCATCAACGTGCTGGCATTCAACGCCACGCCCAACGGAGCAATAACATTCAACTATATCATTCCGCTCAGCATCTTCATCTTCCTGTGGCTCAACGACACAGGCGCGTACCTGTGCGGCACACTGCTCGGCAAGCACAAGCTGTTTCCGCGCATCAGTCCGGCAAAGAGCTGGGAGGGCAGCATCGGCGGAGCCATACTCGTGACAGCGGGCGCCGCAACAATAGGCTACTACACTTATGACGTATATGCCCTGTCGCCACTCAACATAGCACAATGGGTGGGACTCGGACTGGTAGTAGTGTTCTTCGGCACATGGGGCGACCTTGTGGAGAGTCTCTTCAAGCGCACCATCGGCGTAAAGGACAGCGGCAGCATACTGCCCGGCCATGGCGGCATGCTCGACCGTTTCGACTCGTCACTGATGGCTATGCCGGCGGCGGTTGTATATCTCTACACACTGACATTGCTCTAACCAACGGCTCCCCTTCTCCCCTATCGTCACACCATCAGGAGGCGACAGCGGAAGGTCTGCTTGGAGAAGAGCACTATGGGTAGAATATTCACTATTCACACCACTGAGAACACACCCCCTTTCATTCATAACACAAAATGCGATTGTAAGTAAAACACCCCTTTTTGCTTACAATCGCATTTTTTTGTCTGTCAGCATTTTCCCTCAGAATAGCGGAAAACCACTTCCGTTAAGGCATCATTTTGGTTTCTTAGCACGCATCTGGCGCAATCATTCTTGCGCTGAAAATCCCAAAAGATGCCTGAATGAGCGGATTTCTGCGCGCGGAACTATAAAAAGCATCTGCGCTTTACCCGCCACACGACACGCCATTTCAGCACTTACCCCACTCCTCCAGCCATACAGTTCCATATCCGTCATGCCACCATTGCATAGCCATGCCGCTATGATTGCTATGTCAAGGCGGTGCGATTACATTGTCGTGGCGGTGCGATGGCTATGCCATCATGCTGCGATAGAATTGCCATGGCAGTGCGATTACGTTGT
>JAFQGS010000109.1 GCA_017415455.1 Prevotella sp. | reverse complement strand
TATCAAAGCTATGGATTTTGAAGGAGACGTCAAAGGTCTGATGCTTAAGGGCAGGGTGCTGTGTGAATATTGTGATGACATAATTAGCGGAGGCAGTTGCTATATTAAAGCAGCCGAATTAGCACCAGATAATATTACCGCCTTATATTATGCTGCAGGTGCGTATATGGAAAGAGGGGAAATAGAACAGGCCCATGCGATTATGGAAGACGTACTTGAGAGGGAACCGGACAAGTCAGGATACATTTTAGATTATTGTAAAGTACTGAATGCACTTGGCCAGTATGAAGAAGCCCTGGTGTTATTACATAAACTGAGATACGAATTTCCCGACTCTGTTGATGTAAGGAGAGGCCTTGGACTGAATTATATGGGATTAGGCAGGTTGGAGGATGCTGTTGCGGAATATGACTTTCTTATTAGCTCCGGGAATCTGTCAGAATATGATTATATTAATGCAGCATACTGCAAATGGTTGAAAGGAGATATTAAGACCTCTATAGATTTGTTTGTCGAGTATGTCAGGCATTACGCCGCTTCAACATATCCTGAAGAGGACGTGCTGGCTGAGATTTTTGAGTATGATATGCCAAAACTGAAAGCAATCGGTCTTACTGAAATTGACTTTAAACTGATTTGCGATATGGTTCTGATTCGTATGGAATCGGGTGAATAATAATTATTATTCCCGGTAAAAATATTAGCGATATAACAGTCTGGACCTTTCACAGACATAGGAATTCCATGTTGATAAATATACAAGCTTTGTTCTTCTTTATATCTTTTCCCATTTCTGTTTATTTGTGGAACAATTATTACAACATGTGTGTATGGAAAAAATGTGCTCGGAAGTGATAGAAATGGTTACTTCCGTCACTCTCTAATCATAAACAGATAAACAAAGAGGTTTTAATGACCGTAATTACAATTATTACAATGATGACAAAAATAACCATTACTCCGATGGCACTCAAAGACTGCATCGTGAGCACTGCGAGACAGAAGAAAAGAAGAGCGGGATGATGTTGTATGCCGCCTTGCGATGAGCCTGGGAATAGAATGTAAGTCAGTGTGTAAGAGAGAGCCTGTTCCTGATGCTCTTTTAGGATTAAGATATGTTATAACTGTTTTGGGAGTAGAAAATGTTATTGTTGCGACTCTTCATTTATGGCAGAAAACAGCGGTCGTAAACTTCAGTTTTTGATGATGTGTGACGATTGTGACAGTAAAAAATGCAACTTTTTTATTTTTGTGTTACATTTACCCCCGGGGGGGGGTAAATGTAACATATTTATAGTAAAGTTGCTATTTCTATCGTCACAATCGTCACACTGTCACAAAAAACACCTGAAAACTATGCGTTTTTTTTGACATAAATACCATACTAACACACTGAAAGTATGGTACTTACGGGTAAAAAGTATGGTGCTTTTGAATTAATGTCACAAAAATACAAAAATGTGGCAATAATTGGAATTAATGTCATTTTTGCCAGACATTAATTCACGGAAATATAACTCTTTTTATTAAACATGTGTTAATATTTAACGGAAATTAAGTTAAAGCACCCCTAAATCGGGTGAATTAATGTCTGCCAAAAATGACAAAAATAGGTATTTTCGTGTAATTAATTATTAATATTCTAAAGGAAAGGCGTTAATAGGTGAGCGACCCATCCCACAAACTTTTTCCATGGTGTCCGCCACTCGTCCCATTTCTCTTTGTTTAGTTTAAAAGAGTCTTTTTTGTCTTCCTCAAACATTCTGTCTAATTCACTTGTTGTGCAAGGGTCAACAATCACGGCATTGGCCTCGTAGTCGAAGTTCAGGCTCCTGGAATTGAGGTTTGCACTGCCTACGGTACAGAATTTGCCATCCACCATAATCACTTTCGTGTGATGGAATCCTTTTTCGTATATCCATACGTCAACACCCTTCTTCATAAGACGGTTTACGTTATAGAACACACAGTCGGGTGTGAGTGGGATGTCACTGTGTGATGAGACCATTATTTCCACCTTCACACCGCGTTCCACGGCTTTACGCAGCGAGCGTTTCAATGAGCTGTTCAGGGTGAGGTAGGGGTTAACCAGTTTTATGCTGTCCTGTGCAAGATCTATGGCGTCGGCGTAAAACTCTCTTATGATATGGTTGGATGTCCTGGGCTCTCTGTTTATAATGCCTATCATCTTTGCATTTGCAGTACGGCAAGTGTCCTGCTTTAAGCCTTTGATATAGTCAGCGCCCTTATAACCACGGTAATATTGTGCACCATGCAGATTCTGTCCGGTCACCTTATTCCATATCTTAATGAATATTGCTTGCAGCGTATTCACCTCCTCACCCTCTATACGGCAGTGCATGTCACGCCATTTGCCGACAACCTCTGTACCCTCTATGTAGTAGTCTGCAACATTCATTCCGCCTGTATAAGCAATTTTTCCGTCGATGACAACAATCTTACGGTGGTCTCTATGGAACACATGATTCACCCAGGGGAATTTAATGGGGTCAAACTCATAAATCTCAATACCTCTCTCTCTTAAAGATTTTATGTGCTCCTTCTTTAGCGGACGATTGTTAGAGTCGTTACCGAATCCGTCAAACAGCGCTCTCACCTCAACACCTTCTTTGGCTTTGTCTGCAAGAATGTCAAACAGGAGGTGGGCGATGGAGTCGTTGCGGAAGTTGAAATATTCTAAATGTACGCTATTGCGCGCCTGTCTGATAGCGTTGAACATATCATCAAACTTTTCCTGACCGCTCATCAGCAGCGTAATGCTGTTGTCATTGGAGAATTTGACGCCTTCTTTACGTAACTCCCTGACAATTAGTGAGTCGGAAGTCTGTGCCTGAGTATATATGCACAGTAGATATAAAAGTGTTGTGATGAATATTCTCATTTTCTCTAATACCTTTGTTTAATATATTTCAGTAAGGTCGTAAGACAGTACTCTTTGTATGTCTCTGTAAATCATCTGCTGAATTGTATATACCTGAAAAACGGATGCAAAGTTATTGCTTTTATGTTTTATACACAAATATTTTACGCATATAAATCATTAATACTTACCATACCAAATGCTACCTGACGTTCAGTTCTGGCGTATACGTATGTCACTCTGTGGATAAGGTATTTCTATGTTGTTTGCGTTCAGTGTCTCGTAGATACATTGTATAATGTCGCTCTTTGCAAATGTGCGTTTTGTCACATCTACGGAGAATATCAGTTTGAAGTTAATGCTGCTGTCGGCTAATTCCGTCATCACAACATTTATTGGTTTGTCTTTCTCCAGGTAAGGTAGATTGAGGTCGGTTACAGCCTTGCTGATAATGCTGCAGACATTACGCACATCGCTGCCATAGGCTACACCAAACACAACGGAGTCTATCTCGTATCCATGGTTACGTGTGAGATTCTTGTAGTTTTTTGTGAACAGCTGAGAGTTCTGGAATGCTATCACAGAGCCGTCAAGAGCCTCAATCATTGTACTTGTATATGATATGTTGCTCACCTTGCCGCGTGTTCCGTCACATTCAATTAAGTCTCCTATCTTAATTCTTCCAGCCATCAGTGATACACCGTAATATAGATTCTCAAGGATATCCTTTGATGCGAAACCAATACCCGTTGAGAGACCACCGGAGATTACCACCAGCCAGGTGTTGCTTACGCGGAAAATGGCTAAGCTCACCAAGAACCATATGCCCCATACAAATATCTGTATCACATTCTTTCCCACCATGTTGCGGCTATCAGCGTTGTTGTGATTGCTCTTATGATAATGATGTCTTAGCAATGCGATGGAGGTCTTGCAGACGTATCTTGCTATGAACCATAGTGATATGACAATGACAAGTGCCATTATGCTGATGCTGAAATTCTCCATGTTAATAAAGCGGTGAGTGAAAATCTCCCACGACAGAACGCTTAGGTTGAAAACGCTGGCAGCCCAGTAAACAGAGATGATAACAGAGAAAAGCCCCAGCAATGGCAATATCACACTGTAAACAAGATAGTAGTGCCATGTCTGGTTTATCGGTTTTAACTTGATGTCGTTCTTTATGTAATACTTGTGCATCCATGTGGACAGACAGCTGATAGTCAGTATGCATGTAAGCTGCATTATCCACCAGATAAGCAGCTGAACACTCATCAATGTATATCCAATCCATGAGCAAACAAGGCTTGTTGTGATTATGATTGATGATATTGTGGCGTATGTCCTGTCACTTTGTGGAATTATCTTGCCATAGCGTCTTCTTGACTTCCACTGCCATATTGCGCAAATAAGAAGTATCGGAGGGAATATGAGATTCACCAGGTTATTGGGTATCAGTATTATTCTGAACGATATCACGATGAATCCTATTGTTATTAATGGCGCATAGATGCGATAGGAACTCTTTATCTCCTTATTGTCCAGACGTAGCAGAAGGGAGATGAATATGACGCCAAGCAGCCAGGCATATTCAACAAGCAGATTGCTTGCCATGATGATGAAGTTCTGGTTTACTGTTGAGCGTATAATCCCGATTAATATGGCAAAGGTTATGGTGGTTGCAGCCAAAGTGATACACTTCTTGTTGTCTGTAAATCTTTTGGTGCGCAGTCTTTGCGGTATGAGATACTTCAGGATTAATATGTTCAGTGTGATGGATAATAAGCCATAAAAGGCAATGACAATAAACAAACCTAATATCATGCGGCTGTCCCATTGGGATATCATGTCAGAAGAAGTATGATATTTCTCGTTCAGCGTATCAGTCGTCTTGTCAACATGACTGCCCAGATTCTTTATTATAGTGAAGTAATTGTCTCCGCCGTTATTGAAAATGCTCCTTTGTATCTCTTCATATTTGATATTCGCATAGTCGTTGAGACTTTTTAGTCGTCTCTCTGTCATGTCATAATATTCAATATAACCGCCAAGTGTCTCTTTGTTCTCTATCAAGGTGTTACGTATGTTTGTGGCGAGAGTAATACAGACATTTCTGTCAATGTGTGACTCCTTGCCAAGCGTTATCGTTGGCATGGTTCTGAGAGATGTTATAAGACTGTCGTAACGAGAAATCTCTGTGTCCAGTTGGGCCATGTATGACTTGTATGGTAGAGAAGACTTCTGGAAATTCTTGAAAAGTTCTGTCGCTTCATGACAGGCATAGGTGAGGTCAAAGATATAGTCGTGCCGCTGTGAATACAGCATAAGCGCGTTTTGATTGCTATATGACAGAATAGAGAACAAATCATTCTTTATCTTCTCGTTATGCTCTTTGAATGATATTAATTGTTTCTCCTGCTCTTTATGACTTATTTCCAGTTCAGTCCTAAGTATGGAAAGTGTATTAGTAAGGTCTTTCTCCTTTAATACGGCAAAACATTGGGTTGACAATAGGAAAAATATGAATGCGAATATAAGTCTGCTTACCATAAAGTTCTGAATATGTTTAATTATTTTTTTGCAAAAGTACGTAATTTAATAAACATTTTCAGTATATTTGTGTCGCTTTTTGAAATTATTATAAACAGATATGATATTGATAGCAGATAGTGGAAGCACAAAAACCGATTGGAGAGTCGTTAGTGAAGGAAGAGTGATACAAACAGTTACCACTCAAGGAATAAATCCCTTTCATCAGTCTGTTGATTATATACATGATGTTATCAACAATGAGCTGATAACCAGTATGAATGATAAACAAAGCATATCTGAGATTGTGTTTTATGGTGCCGGGTGTATAGGAGATAAGTGTGGGCTTTTGAAGCAACAGCTCAGTGACTCGTTTCCCCATGTGAATATAGACGTAAACAGCGACCTTCTTGCAGCGGCACGTTCGTTGTGTGGCAGTAAGGAGGGTGTAGCGTGTATTCTCGGCACAGGTTCAAATTCGTGTCTGTATGATGGCAGGAACATAACATCAAACGTTTCCCCAATGGGGTATATACTTGGAGATGAGGGAAGCGGAGCCGTGCTTGGCAAATTGTTTGTAAACGAACTGTACAAGGGCAATATCAGCGGAGCAATAAGAGAAGAGTTTGAGAAAGATACTGGTCTTACCCTTCAGGCTATTATAGAGAATGTTTATCGCAAGCCTATGGCTAATCGCTTTCTTGCATCATTGGCTCCGTTCATTAGCACGCATATTGACAATCCTGTGATAGAGAGCCTGGTAATAACAAACTTCAGAAACTTCCTTACTCGTAATGTCTTACATTACAATCGTACCGATCTGGCTGTTAATGCCGTAGGAAGTATTGCGTATCACTTTGCAGAGCAATTGGAAAAAGCAATAATGGAAGTGGGAATGAAGGTTGGGAAAATTTACAAAAGTCCGATGGAAGGACTTGTAATGTATCATTCTTTGTGAAAAAGATTATGTGAATAAGTAAAATAGATAATATTTTCACTTGTTATTATATAAATATTGCAATAAAATGAGTACCTTTGCAGTCGTTTTCTGAGAAGGAACATAAAATCATTCATAACATATATATGTATTTTATTTTGTTTGTTACCGTTATTATAACGGCTATCGTATTGGTAGCAGCGGCTTATGTTATAGCTAAGCTCATAGGTCCGCGCTCATATAATAAGGTAAAGGGTGAGCCTTTTGAGTGTGGTATTCCAACTCGCGGTTCATCTTGGATTCCTGTACATGTGGGTTACTACCTTTTTGCTATTTTGTTCCTCATGTTTGATGTGGAAACTATTTTCCTCTATCCATGGGCAGTAGTAGTGAAAGACTTCGGTGTTATGGCAATGGTCAGCATCGGATTCTTCTTGTTGGTATTAGTGTTTGGCCTTGCGTATGCATGGCGGAAAGGAGCTTTGGAATGGAAGTAAGAAAACCGAAAATCAAGAGTATTCCTTACGAGGAATTTAAAGACAATGCCTCTCTTGAGAAGATTGTTGACGAGCTGCATGAAGGTGGCGTGAATGTCATAACAGGTAATCTTGACCAGCTTATTAACTGGGGACGTTCAAACTCGCTCTGGTCGCTTACTTTCGCGACAAGTTGCTGCGGTATCGAGTTTATGTCTGTGGGATGTGCTCGATACGATTTCTCTCGTTTCGGATTTGAGGTGACACGTAACTCACCAAGACAGGCAGACCTTATTATGTGTGCTGGTACTATTACACATAAGATGGCACCTGTTTTCAAGCGTCTTTATGATGAGATGGCAGAGCCAAAGTATGTTATTGCTGTTGGTGGCTGTGCGATATCAGGAGGACCTTTCAAGTCAAGCTACAATGTGGTAATGGGTATTGATGAGATTGTGCCTGTAGATGTGTTCATCCCAGGATGCCCTCCACGTCCAGAGGCGATAATGTATGGAATGATGCAGCTTCAGCGCAAAGTGAAAATTGAGAAATTCTTTGGAGGAGCTAATCATAAGCAGACCGCAGAGGAAAGAGAACTCGGCGTTAGTAACGAGGAACTTACATACGGTAAGCGTAATCCTATTGTCGTTAATAACGTTCCAGAGGAATTTGTTGATGAATTAAAGAAAGAACAGGAGGCTGCAAAATGAAATTAAACAATATTGTATTTGAATTTGATTCTTTTGCCGCTGAAATGGCAAAGCTGAGAAATGACAAGCATTTCGACTATCTTGTTACAATAATAGGAGAGGACTTTGGTGAAGAGGGTCTTGGATGTATATATATTCTTGAGAATACAGATACAAATGAGCGTATAAGCGTAAAGACTCTTGCTAAGCAGATAGAGGACAATTATGTTATATCATCTGTCTTTGATTTGTGGAAGAGTGCAAATCTTCTTGAAAGAGAAGTTTATGACTTCCTTGGAATAAAGTTCCTGGGACATCCTGATATGCGCAGACTTTATCTGAGACATGACTTTAAGGGATATCCTCTTCGTAAAAACTTCAAGGCAACTGAGGGATACTCTCTTGAGGATGATGTTGAGCCAGAATACGGACTTGAGTACAGTCTTGACGAGGATGGTAATCTTACAGAGAAAAAGAATGCTCTCTTCACTGATGATGAGTTTGTTGTAAACATAGGTCCTCAGCATCCGTCTACTCACGGTGTACTTAGGTTGCAGACTGTTCTTGACGGAGAGAAAATATGTAGAATCTATCCACATCTCGGATATATACACCGTGGTATAGAGAAAATGTGTGAGGATTATACATATCCTCAGACACTTGCTCTTACAGACCGTATGGATTACCTGAGTGCTATGATGAACCGTCATGCGCTTGTTGGTGCCATTGAGGAGGCTATGGGTATTGAACTCAGTGAGCGTATACAGTATATCCGTACAATTATGGATGAGTTGCAGCGTCTGGATTCACACCTATTATATATAGGTTGTTGTGCACAGGACCTTGGAGCCTTAACTGCCTTCCTGTACTCAATGCGTGATCGTGAGCATGTCTTGAATGTTATGGAGGAAACAACAGGCGGACGCCTTATCCAGAACTATTATAGAATAGGTGGACTCCAGGATGACATCGATCCAAACTTTGTGAAGAACGTAAAAGCTCTTTGTGAGTATATGAAGCCAATGTTCAAGGAATACATGGATGTGTTTGGTGATAATATTATCATGCACAACCGTTTCAAGGGTGTTGGTATGCTTTCAAAAGAAGATGCTATAAGCTATGGTGTTACAGGTGCAAGCGGAAGAGCTTCCGGATGGCACAGTGACGTCAGAAAGAATCATCCTTATGGGGTTTATGATAAAGTTGAATGGAAAGAGATAACATGCGATAGCTGTGATAGTTACGGAAGATACATGAATCGTATTGAAGAGATGAAGCAGAGTATCAGTATTATCGAACAACTTATTGATAACATTCCTGAGGGTGAGTATTATATAAAGCAGAAACCTATTATCAAACTGCCTGAGGGACAATGGTATTTCTCTTGTGAGGGAAGTCGTGGTGAGATAGGTGTTTATATTGACTCTAAGGGTGACAAGAGTCCATATCGTATCAAATTCCGTCCAATGGGATTGAATCATGTTGCGGCAATGGATGAAATGCTTCGTGGAGAGAAAATAGCAGACCTTATAACAGTTGGTGCTGCTTTAGATTTCGTAATTCCTGATATTGATAGATAAATATTATGTTTGACTTTAGTATAATAACGACATGGATTCATAATCTCTTGCGTCTCACACTCGGACTGGGAGATTTCTGGACGATTCTTATAGAATGCGTTCTTGTTGGTGTGATGCTTCTTGTTGGATATGCAATGATAGCAATCGTGCTGATTTTCATGGAACGTAAGGTGTGTGCCTATTTCCAGTGTAGAATAGGTCCGATGCGTGTGGGTCCTTGGGGCTTACTGCAGGTATTTGCCGACGTGTTGAAGATGCTTATAAAGGAAATCTTCTTTGTAGATAAGGCAGATAAAGTGTTATATCTTATTGCTCCATTCCTTGTGATTATTGCATCTGTAGGAACTTTTTCTTTCCTTCCATGGAATAATGGTGCAGTAGTGCTTGACTTTAATGTTGGTATCTTCCTGCTGACAGCTGTCTCTGGTATAGGAGTAGTAGGTATGTTCCTTGCAGGATGGGGCTCAAACAACAAGTATTCTGTTGTTTCAGCTATGCGTGGAGCAGTGCAGATGATTTCTTATGAGATGTCTCTCTGTCTTTGTTTAATCACAGCTGTTGTTCTTACTGGAACAATGCAGGTTAGCGGTATAGTAGAGGCTCAGACGGGTCCATGGAAATGGTTGATTTTCCAAGGCCATATACCTGCTCTTATAGCATTCCTTACTTTCCTTGTGGCTGGTAATGCAGAGGCAAACCGTGGACCATTCGACCTTGCTGAGGCAGAGAGTGAGCTTACCGCCGGTTACCATACAGAGTATTCTGGTATGGGATTCGGTTATTACTATCTGGCAGAGTATCTAAACTTGTTTGTTATATCAGGAATTGCAACCACAGTTTTCCTTGGAGGATGGGCACCTGTTAATATTGGTGTAGATGCATTTGATTCTATTATGAATTATATTCCAGGTATCGTATGGTTCATGGGTAAGACATTCTTTGTTGTTTGGTTGTTAATGTGGGTACGTTGGACATTCCCTCGTCTGCGAATAGATCAGATATTGAAACTTGAATGGAAATACCTAATGCCTCTGGCTTTGCTTAACCTTATAATAATGACTGTTGTCGTTGCATTAGGCTGGCATTTCTAATTACGAATTTTGAATTACGTTTTTAATTACGATATTTGATAAATGGAAAATAATAATTCATATTTTGGAGGTATCTTGGTTGGCATTAAGTCGCTGATGACAGGTCTGAAGACAACCTTCAAGGAGTATATCACTCCAAAGTCTACAGAGCAGTATCCTGAGAACCGCAAGACAACACTTCATGTGGCAAAACGCCATCGCGGACGTCTTGTCTTTAAGCGTAATGAGGATGGAAGTCATAAATGTACAGCATGTACATTATGTGAGAAAACATGTCCAAATGGAAGTATCAAGATTCTTTCTCAGATGATTACTGATGAGGAGACAGGCAAGAAAAAGAAGAGCTTGGTTGACTATCAGTATAATCTTGGCGATTGCATGTTCTGTCAGCTTTGTACAAATGCATGTAATTTTGATGCTATTGAGTTTACTAATGATTTTGAGAACAGTACTTTCACCCGTGAGGCCTTGGTCATTCATCTTGACAAAGAGCAATACAAGGGAGGTTCTTTACCTCAGCTTATTGATGGTGGTGCTACTCTTGAGATAGGTAAGTTTAACACTAAAACAAAATAATAGACAATGGCTAATATAGTAATGTTTGCAATTCTTTCTGTTGTTATACTTGGCTCTGCCATAATATGTGTAACAACTAAGAGGATAATGAGAGCAGCTACATTTATGTTGTTTGTTCTTTTCGGTGTTGCGGGAATGTATTTCCTTTTGGATTATACATTTCTTGGAGCCGCTCAGATAAGTGTATATGCAGGTGGTGTGACAATGATTTATATCTTTGCCATTCAGCTTGTTAACAAGAGAACCTTGCAGGGATTAGTGGAGAAAGTTAAGTTGAGTAAGCTGGCTGTTAATGCTCTTCTTGTTCTTGTGTGCTTTGCGGTCGTTGTTGTAGTGTTCATGAAGAACAAGTTTATAGATTTATATGCTCAGGTAGCAGACACCGAGGTTCCTATGGAGACAATAGGTACAGCCCTGGTTGGTTCTGAGAAGTATCAGTATGTATTGCCATTTGAGTTCATCTCTGTATTCTTGCTTGCATGTATAATTGGTGGAATAGTAATTTCAAGAAAGGAGTAATATAGTATGGTATCAATAGAATGTTTCTTTGTGCTTTCTGCACTTTTGTTCTTCATTGGCGTATTTGGATTTATTACACGCCGTAACCTTCTTGCCATGCTGATTTCCGTTGAGTTGATACTTAATTCAGTAGATCTCAATTTTGCTGCATTCAACAGAATACTTTATCCAGGACAGTTGGAAGGTTTCTTCTTTACATTGTTCAGTATTGGTATCAGTGCTGCTGAGTCTGCTGTGGCAATTGCAATTATTATAAATGTTTACCGTAACTACAACAGTGATCAGGTGAACTCAATCAAAAACATGAAAAATTAATTAATTATGGATTACAGTTATGTTTCACTGATACTTCTGCTTCCGCTGTTCTCTTTTCTGATATTGGGACTTGCGGGAATGAAGATGTCACATAAAACTGCAGGACTGTTAGGTACAACATCCTTAGGTCTTGTTACTGTATTGTCTTATGTCACAGCATTCAGTTATTTCACTGCTGATCGTTGTGCGGACGGTACTTTCGCGACAATTGTTCCTTATAACTTCACATGGCTTCCATTAGGTAATCTGAACTTTGATCTGGGTATCATGCTTGATCCAATTTCTGTCATGATGCTTATTGTTATCTCAACAGTCAGTTTCATGGTTCACCTTTATTCATTTGGATATATGCATGGTGAGAAAGGTTTCCAGCGTTATTATGCTTACCTCTCACTCTTTACAATGTCCATGTTAGGTCTTGTTGTTG
>JAFQGS010000108.1 GCA_017415455.1 Prevotella sp. | reverse complement strand
TTCCATATAAATTATCATCCAAGTCAATAACAACGTTGCTTGTTGCATCTATAAGTACACCATTTTCATCTTCACTTATCAAGCTGAAAGCACGTGTACCTACTGGCACAGTAATCTCCTCAAGCACTTCGAATGGCACCTGTTGTATTGTAGATGTGATAGTATACGTTGCTGTCGGGTTGAAATAAATATTCTCCGGTGATATTGTCGCTGTCACAGTTGCAGTTTTTCCAGAACCGCTAATACTTGTTATGTTACCAGTATTAGAGTCAATACCGAAATCATTATCTACGCTATAAGTCACAGTACTGCTGCTTAGTGCTGCAGGCAATGTCAGCGTAGGCTCTGTAAAGCTTTCTACAAGGTTGCTTGCCAGTGTGTAACCTGTGCCAGAGAACTTCAACTGACTCTTTGTATATGTCACCGTACATTTTGCGACAGAGTGGCAAGCGTCACCGCTTGTGTTGGTGTGTGACACATGTGCCTCAAGTATTGCTGTGCCCTCGCCGTCAATTACAAGGTTTCCGTCCTCGTCGAGATAGATAATTGTGTTCTCTGTCTCGCCATCAGCCTGGTATGAATGATAATGTACGCTTCCACCCTCTTCTGCATGTACATTAGAGAATGTAGGATAGTCGTGGATATCATCCGCCAGCTGCGCACCAGTGATTTTATACTCGTTGTTCTTCACTATCACGTGACCGATGCGGTCAAGGAACACAGGAGTGAAGGTGATAGCGTTTACAGGCATGCCATACTTAAGATGGTAAGCACCCTCCTTACTATTACCTATATTATATACATAGTATGTGCGGTTTGCCTGCAGAGGCACAGTGAACTCATAATCGTCATAATGATTGTCATCTGTTACCCTGCGCTCTGCCACAACAGTGTTTGTCTCCTTCTCAACAACAACCACACCCTGAAGTCTGTAGTATGCTGCATGCAATGAGAGCACACCGTTAACGGTTGGCTCCAGACCGAGGTATGCGCCACCGGTAGGCAGATAACTATCCTTTGCCAGTGTCACAGTATCAGTACCTGCCACATAGTTCCCACCAAAGTGAGTATTCTCTTGTGCCACATTCCAATTGCTGCCGCCAGTCTTACCGAACGACAGTGTGAGTCCAGGTATTGCGTTTGTCACCTGACCTGCCTTGATTGTTCCGGCTGCAGTCATGGTAAGCTTATGTCCTGTAGAACCTACAGCTACAGACTCACCGTCAGCCTCAACAAGCGAGAGAGTCCATGGTTCCTCTACACCTTCAGCCTCTTTTACTGTCAACGTGTATGATGCCTCCTGATAAGCATAGTAGTTATTCTCTTCGATATAGGCAGTGATTATTGTTGTACCGGCGCTTACGAATGTCACCTCACCATTGTCTGCCACTACAGTAGCCACCTCTGGGTTGCTGCTCTTCCATTTCACCACGTTCAGTCCCTCCGGATTCTTTGTCAGCACAGGCTCAACGAAGCTGAAGCCGAGTGTTCCTGTTGCTGTTGTCTGCTCATAAGAGATAGAAGCGGTATTAACCATACGCAATGTAAGTGTTGCGCTATGTCCATCTACTGTTGCTGTAATGGTATGAGTATTTCCAAGTGTAAAGGTGTTTACTTTTACCTTGCCATCAACAACCTCAACATCTGTAGATGCATTTCCGTTAGCGTCTGTGATAGTATATTCAACACCTACCGTACTGTTCAGTTTGTATGATGTTTCACCTGCCGCAGTAACAGCAACGTCTGTTACAGTATTGCTACCATCCGTCCAATAGAGTTCAGAGTATCCGAGCTTGATAGAATAGAGATACAGACCGCCGGTAGAAGCCGACATGATGAGCTCCTCTGCACTGATGTCCTCTGTGACACGGTATGTCACAACATTCATTGTCTTTGATGTCTCAGCACCATATATCAGCTGCACCTTATCTGCACCTGCACCGCTGAACACCATACCACGCGCACTACTTGCCGATGCTGTCATCATTGTGAGTGTTATGGTCTGGCCAGCCTTCAGCTCTGGCATATATATCTTGGCGTTCTTGCTCTGCAGACGAATGCTTCCGTCTGTCTGACCTGCAGTGTTAGGATATATTCTTATCTGGTCAGAACCTGTGGTGGTGAACAGAAGACCTTCCATCACAGCAAGACCGAAGTCTGTCTTGCCTTGACTTGTACCAGTCTTGTTCTTGTGATAGCCGTTATCATTATACTCCCATGTGCTGTCATCATCTTCTACTGTTGTGATGTCCGTTGTGCTCCATGTTGTGAAGTCCCATGTCTTGCCAGCCACGCTCTCATCATCTACTACAGTCAGAGTGTATGAAGCGTTTGCAGCATTGAAATAGTTTGTTGCTGTTGATGACACAGTAATTGTTGTAGTGCCGGCAGCAACAAGAGTCACAGCACCAGTCTGTGCATCAACAGTCGCAACACCAGTATTAGAACTGCTATATGTTACAGGATAGTTCTTTGGTGTTGTTGTCAATGCGTTTGCCACACCACCCGTTTTCGCTACAGTCAATGAAGCGTGATCAAATGCAAATACTGGCTGATAAGGTTCTTCAGATGGTTGGTCTGTCGTGCTGATAGTGTAAGAACTTATATTTACACTGGCAGACAGTTCGTTGGTAGAAATCACCACAGACGAAGCACCCGCAGGAACATCTATTGTGATAGACCCATTTGCCAGAACTGGCGTAACAGAGTTTCCGTCAGCAGTCACAGTAAAGCCAGTAACCGCACTAACGTCCGTTGCACTTCCTATTACGATTTGCGTAATCTTATTATTAGCATCAGTTGGCGCAATTGTAAGAGTACCAGCACTACCTCCTCTGAAGAAGAAATTATTATCTGCATTATATTTTATCGCCTCACCGCCAGTATACGTGAACGAGAATCCGCCAATCGCTCTGTCAAGACTCTGTTCCCTTGAACTTGACTGTCCTGCATATCTGAAATCAGAAACGTTGAAGGTGGTAGTAGTTGCTGTTGCCACACGAACAATAGTCATCGGATAGATGTTGACTATATAATTATTGCCAACATCGCTCTTCTTATTACCCTGCAGTTTAATTGTGTATTCTGTTTCCGCCTTGAGTCCTGGAACTGTCCAAGTGTAAGTGCGAAGGTCGTTTGTCCAGTTACCGTTATTAGTGATATCCTTTGTCTCTGTGAATATATCAGAAGAGCCATCGTTACATGACAGTGTGATAGTGCGCTCGTCATTAACAGTTCCAATCTCTGAAGTGAATGTATATGTGCCATCCACAGTTGGCTTAACCTTGAATGTAACGTATGCACCGTCTGTTGAAGAGTCCATCAGCTGGCCGTCCTGCCATGTGCCGTTAATAGAACATTTGTCATAGTCCTGCACGTGGATGTTCTTGGCAACTTTCTCCTCATCACCAATCTCGATTACGGCTGGAGCAACCACATTCAGAGTATATTCCGCCTTTACAGGATTATATGCGTAGTTGGCTTTATTTGTTGAGTTTTCCTGCAAACCGTCGTAATATGCAATAATCTTCACAGTACCCGCAGTAGCACCTGTTGTCACCTGACCTGTTGCAGGATTTATAGTGCTGCCTGTCACAGGGTCTTCTGTTACAGGTGTAAGGCTATAGTATGTTCTGCCATCTTCATCATTCTCTGTTATTGTAGTCTCAAAGGTATAAAGCACCTCAAAGTTGTTATACTCTGAGCCATTTACCTTAACCTTACCTAATGAGTTAGTGTATTTCACACCACTGTTTCTCATAGACACCTCTGACTTTGAGAACGCAGGCATTACAGTTCCAAGACGTCCGCTGTTGGCAAGTGTCTTAACCTCATACACATTTACCTGTACCTGTTTTATTGCCGGAGTACTTGCGTCATCGGCATTATCCACAAACTTCAGAGACAAAGTTCTCACGTCTGCAGGAGCATCCCAAATAAGCTTTTCTGTACCACTGGCAGTCCATGTGCCGCCAGTTATCTCTGTGTCTCCGTTGTACACCTTCAGCAGAGTTGTCTTATTGTCATCGGTAATGATACCGCCATTCACATTGAACTGCACCTGCTGGATATACTCGCTATCTGCATCTGTCTGGTCTGGCACAGTCACAGTAATGCTACCGGCTGCAAGTTTGTCTGTTGCAGCACCAAGTGTCACCATGTTCTTTCCTTCAGACACCACAGCATTACCAGCGAAGTTCAAGTTAACGCCACGATAGAAACGGTCGAAACCATCGCCTGCAGTAGTGTTTGCAGAGATGTTAAGCATATCTACAGGAATCTGGATAAGACCGGTCTTATCCGGAGTTCTGACGATACGCATCTTATACACGTTAGCAGTATATTGATTTTCATCAGCGGCAGAGGCGTCTTTTTCACATACCACCCTCATCTCGTATGTCTGACCTGCCACAAGATTTGCAACAGACCATGTATAGTCTTTTCCCTGCGTCCAATCATGAGCGTCGCCTGAATATGTTGTCAGTTCTTTCTTCTCAATCAAAGTCTCGCCATTATACAAAGAAACATAGCGACCACTGAAAGCCGTGGATATAAAAGAAGTGAAAGAGTATGTGCCGCTGACCTCTGGAGTAACATTAAACTTGAAACTGCTTCCAGACTTCGCCATGTCATTCATCTGCTCACCTGCACCTATATTACAACCGTCATTGTCATATACGTATGTATAATCTGCAACAGCCTCGCTGTTACCGATTGTGAGAGTAGAAGCAGATGGAGTGAAGGTATATCCTCCAAAACCAGTACTACCTGTGCCATTTGTGTAAAAATAGTAGGTAACATCAGCTTCAATATCCATTGTATGAGTGCCAAGCGTTTGCGCCGTAAAGGTAGCCGTGTTACCTTTCTGCACTATTTCTCCACCAGATATTACATTAATTTTATAATTAACTCCACTACTTTTGCCATTATATAGTTTAACGGTTATTTGTCCTGACCGCGTTGATTTGAGTGCGAAAAAGGTTCCGCCCTTAACAACTCCGTCCTGGTATTCAAATTCTTTCGCACCTTTCGTTGTTGCTATATAATATTCATTATTTGAAGTACTTCTTATTGCGAATTCCGCAATATCACCTGACGTAACTTGCTCAGAAGCATATTGCACCGTAACAAATCCATCTGTTACATGTTGTACAACTTCTCCTGCTATAGGAATAGTTGTATTCTCTTCTACAGTGAACGTCTCCTGTCCCCATGCGCTTCCGATAACACTCATTAGGAAGCACAGTGTTAGATAAAATCTTTTCATCCTTAAATTGTTTAATTGCTTCATTTTCTTTTGTTTTTATTATTATTTTTATTTTTGTTCTTTTTATTCCCATTTGCAACGCAATTACTTAAGTGCGCCTTAAGTGATTGGGCATATGTTGTTTTTTTGTTTTTTATCCTTTCACCTTATTTATTATATATAGGACGCTTATGTTATCGCACACAGATGACAATGCTGCTTATCCAGTGTTTATGCGCCCTGCAGCGGTCTTTGTCCCGTTTTACACCTTGTATAATATAGATAGATTGTGCAAAGTTATAGATTTTTTGCATACAAAGGGTATGTTGGTTAAAAAAATATTGTGTTAAATAAATATAAAAAGTTGACGAGTTAACAAGTTGACAAGTCTTCGTAAGAAGTTAGAAGGAGGTAGAGGAAGATAGAGGGAGGTAGAGGACGTATGCGTGTCAAGCTATTGTCTGCACTCCTAAGCGAAGCGTCACTCCTGCACTCCTATACTCCTTTAATAAGTTGATTAACGTGAAAAGTGAAAAGAAGTTAGAAGGAGGTAGAGGAAGATAGAGGGAGATAGAAGACAAATGCATGTCAAGCTATTGTCTGCACTCCTAAGCGAAGCGTCACTCCTGCACTCCTTCACTCCTTTAATAAGTTGATTAAGTGAAAAGTGAAAAGAAGATAGAAGGAGGTAGAGGAAGATAGAGGGAGGTAGAGGACGTATGCGTGTCAAGCTATTGTCCTCTATCTTCTTTTATCTTCCTC
>JAFQGS010000107.1 GCA_017415455.1 Prevotella sp. | reverse complement strand
AGGATATGACGGGATAATGGCTGTGCTCGGAAGCCTTACTGCCACCGTGGCACTGGTTCTCCCGTCGCTTGTCATCATGATTGTTATATGCAAACTGTTGATGAAATACATGAAGACAAGCTTAGTGCAGAACATGTTCAGCGGTCTCAGACTTGCCATTGTAGGTCTGCTGGCTTCGGCTGCGTTAATGCTCATGACACCGGAAAACTTCAGCACGCCGTCGGTCAACCCCTGGCATTTCTGGATTAGCTGCCTGCTGTTTGTCGCAACAATAATAGGCACTGCAATATTTAAGATCAGTCCTATACGCATGATTGTGTATTGCGCATTGGCAGGACTGGTGTTGCTGTATTGATTGAATCATTTTCAGACACAGAATAAGGGAAGGGTATTCGCGGGGTTGAATATTCTTCCCTTATTCTATACCTTGGTTGTCGGGAATGGGAGGAAATAAATTGCCTGGTAATCACGTGAGCATTCACAACGGAGTGCATGTACAGACCATCCTTGATTGACAAAGAAAAGGATTTTCGCTCCACAGATTTCTCCCGAAAATCGGAATGTTTTTTTTCTCTTTTTTTGACAAACGCAACTCTCAAAATAGAAATTTCGACCGCGCATTTGATGCCCATTCACACTTCGCAAAGCGCAAAAGTCCGCCGGTTTCTGCGTGTTAATAAAATCAAATGATGCCCGAAGGCAGCCGAAATGCGTTTTTTTTAGCAGGGATTCTTATAGTTTTTATAGTGCCTATAGTATCTATAGTTCATATAATTCATATTAAAACATCCGCCATTGCTATGTTATGGCATCGCCGTCGCATATCAGATGGCGGTGCGATTACAACGTCATGGCGCTATGATGGCTATTTCATCATGCCACGATTACAATTTTATCGCAGTGCAATGGCTTTGTAACCGCAGTGCCATGACAAAGCCATCGTATCGCCGTCACAAAGCGATGATACTGCGATAAATATGCCATGATGACGTCATTACTATGCCATGGCACTGCCATAAAGCGGCCATGACCATTTGGATATTATTATCTGGTATGTCCGACACTCACAATTGACAAATTCCGCACATATTCTTCATTCCTGACTTCATGCGAAATATCAAAAAAGAGAGCACAGAGAAACTAATCCCCTGCGCCCTCTCAATTATAATAATGTAAGATGTATTTCTAATATTCAAGTACCAACACCTGACGCGGACGGAGTTCTACATCCTTAGACAGGTCGTAGTAGCGATTGGTGAGCACGTCTTTCACCCTTGCATTACTGCCAATCACCTCCGCATAGCGTTTCACCTGCATTGTGGCTGCCGTTGACTTACCGTTGAGAACGGTGAGCACGGTACGGCCGTTGTACTGGCGGGCGATGACATAGACACCCTGATAAGGGATGAACTGCGTCTGACTGCCCTTGGTTATCACGCTGTTGCCCTTACGCCAGTGGAGCAGACGACTGAGCCAGTTGAACATGGCATTCTCTGCCTTAGTGCGTCCTTCGGCAGTAAAGGCATTATGGGTATCGCCAGGGAATCCGCCGGGGAAATCCTTACGCACATAACCGTCGGTAACCTCCTTGGTGCCGTTCATCAGCACCTCCGTACCATAATATAGCTGTGGAATGCGGTTTACGGTGAGCAGCAACGCCAATGCCTGCTTCAGTGCCAGCGTGTCACGACCATTGCCGAGGAAGCGGTCGGTATCGTGATTCTCTATAAACGCCATCACACTTGACGGATTAGGATAGAGATAGTCGTAAACAAAGCTGTTGTAGATGCGGTTGTAACCCTTCCACCAGTCGTCGGTTTCCTCATTCTTTGCCATGTTGAGCTTGTCGAAGAAACTGAAGTCCATTACCGACTTGAGGTTGCTGTTTATCTTTGCCACCTTTGAACCGCCCTGCCATGCTGCGGTATAGGCAGGTTCTGTTACCCATGTCTCACCAACAACGTTGAAGTTAGGATACTCCTCGTTCAACTGTCTCATCCACTCTGCCATGGCTGAAGCATCGGCGTAAGGATAGGTGTCCATGCGTATGCCGTCGATGCCGACGGTCTCAATCCACCATATACTGTTCTGGATGAGGTAGGTCATGACATGAGGATTCTTCTGATTGAGGTCGGGCATGCTTGGCACGAACCAACCATCAACGGTTTCCTTCAGGTCAACCTTGCTTGCGTATGGGTCGAGCACAGGAGTAAGCTTATAGCTTGTCTGCAGATAAAGGTCGTTGACAGACTTCTTTCCTTCCTGCTTTGCCTTTTCCAACCACTCAGGAGTGTTCAACCAGTCGCGGGTCGGCATATCCTCCACCCATGGGTGTTCCAGACCGCAGTGGTTGAAAATCATGTCCATAACGATTTTCAGTCCTTTGGCGTGCGCCTCATCGGTGAGTCGCTTATATTCCTCGTTGGTACCGAAGCGCGGGTCAACACGGTAGTAGTCGGTAGTGGCATAACCGTGATAGGTGCTGAAACCGTTGTCACTATCGGGCGAATTGTTCTCAAGTACAGGAGTGAACCACAGAGCCGTAACACCCAGTTGGTTGAAATAGTCAAGATGCTGACGTATGCCTTCAAGGTCGCCGCCATGGCGCAAGCTCGGCTGGGTGCGGTCGTTCTTATATGCGTTCATGCCCTTAATCTGGTCGTTGTCGCTGCTGCCACTGGCAAAGCGGTCGGGCATAAGCATATAGAGCACGTCTTCGTTGGTAAAACCGTGACGCTCGGCACCGGCTTTATCGCGCTGCTTCAACTGGTACTTCACCTTCTTGCCGTCTACCTTCAAAGTCATCTCGCCCGGCTGTGCACCGCTTAGGTTGAGATATACCAAGAGGTAGTTAGGACTGTCGAGCTGAACGATGCGCTCAATTGTTGCACCGGGATAGTCGGTTGTCACTTCTGCCTGCTTGATGTTCTTGCCGTAGAGCATCAGCTGCACCGTTGGGTTCTTCATTCCCGCATACCAGAATGTAGGGTCGATGCGGTCAACCTTCACTGCTGCATTCATCATCGTGGTGTATAATGCAAGTGTAATTAATAGGAATATTTTTTTCATGTTTTATTTAGTTAACAAGTTGACGAGTTGACAAGTTGATTGTTATAGTTAACAAGTAAACGAGTTGACAAGTTGACGAGTTGATTGTTCAAATTGATATTAACCAAGAATCACAAAGACTATTAACTTGTTTACTTGCCAACTCGTTTACTTGTCAACTAATCAACTTAATTATGAATTATCAATGCCGACTGCGGCAAAGCTGTTGCCTTATTGCCGTTCATGTTGCCCATGCCCTGTTCGTTGATAACGCCACCCATGGCAACGATGGTGTATTTGCCTTCTGGAATGTTTACCGACTGCGGTGTCTTGTTGGCATTAAGCACAACAATGATGTCGCGCCAATCGTCACGTCCGGCATAGTTCTTCAGGCGGAAGGCAACAACATTCTTAGGAGCGTCGAGGAACTCAAGGTGCTTGCGCACGAGGTCGGCACTGCCAAGGCGGAAGGCAGGATGGTTCTTGCGAAGCTGGATGAGCTTCTGATAATACTCCAGCACCTGCGGATAACGTTTCATATTGTTCCAGTCGAGACGGTTGACAGAGTCGGGCGAGTTATAACTGTTGTGAACACCCTTCTTGTCGCGAAGCATCTCCTCGCCGCTGAGCATGAACGGAACACCCTGGCTTGTGAAGACTGCTGTTTGTGCCAGGAGGTTGAGACGTATCAGTTCGTCCATGGATATGCCTGGGATGCTGCTCTTCAGACGGTCAACGAGACACATATCATCGTGACAGCTCACATAACTAATCATCTGGGTAGGTTCTGTTGCCCATGGCTTTGTTGAATAGTTAACCTTTGAGTAGTCGAGTTGCGGATGCTCTATGGCACCGGCAATACCGAATTTGATGCTTTCTTCATTGTCTGGCTTGCAAGCAAGGAAGGCTGCCTTGTGGTCGTCGTTGAACGGACCGCGCAAAGCATCGCGTATCTCATCACTGAAAGCTCCGATGCCCGGCATCTGCTGTATGTTTGCCTTCAAACCGAGTTTCTCTGTAGGGTAGGCACAGGAACCGGCACTCCATCCCTCACCATATATATATATCGTAGGGTCAATCTCATCAACGGCCTTGCGTATCTGGTTCATTGTCTCTATGTCATGAACGCCCATGAGGTCGAAACGGAAACCGTCGATATGATATTCGTTTATCCAGTACTTCACCGACTCAATCATATACTTGCGCATCATCTCCTGCTCACTTGCTGTCTCGTTGCCGCAACCAGAGCCGTTGGAATACTGTCCGTCGACAGTCTTGCGATAGAAGTAGTCGGGATATGTGCGTTGGAAGTTGCTGCCGTCGATGTCCCATGTGTGGTTATACACAACATCGAGGATTACGCGGATGCCGGCCTTGTGGAGCGCCTGCACCATCTGCTTGAACTCCTTGATACGTGTTGCCGGTGTATAAGGGTCGGTAGAATAAGAACCTTCCGGCACGTTATAGTTAACAGGGTCGTAACCCCAGTTATACTGCGGTTCGCTGAGACGGGTCTCGTCAACCGAAGCATAATCGTACGACGGCAGTATGTGAATGGCATTGATGCCAAGCGCCTTCAGGTGGTCGATGGCCTTCTGCTCCGTAAGAGCGAGGAACTTGCCCTTGTGCTGCAGTCCTGACGACGGGTCGATAGAAAAGTCGCGGTGGTGCATCTCATAGATGACAAGGTCGGCAGGCGACTTTATCACCGGGCGCACATCACTCGCCCACTCCTCCGGGTCGGTTGTGCTCATGTCGATAATAGCCGCGCGCTTGCCATTGACACCTACTGCCTTCGCAAACAATCCGGCACACTCGCCACGCCCCATATCGAAAGTATAGAAGCGGTTCATCATATCGCCCTTGACGGTGGCCTCCCAAGTATTCTCGCCCGCAAGCTTCATCTTCACGGTCTTCATGGCCTTGCCCTTATGGCCTTCTGCATAGATGCGTACCTTCACGTTCTTGGCATCACTCGGTGCAAACACCTTGAAAGTGGTTTGAGCTGGTGTGTAGTCAGCCTCCTTGAAGTCTTGAGCATTCACAAAAGAAGACATTGTTACCATTAACCCAGCCAGAAATATTTTATTTACTTTCATATATACATCTAATTATCACATTATTTTACATAAGGTTTCAATGAAACGGCGAAGCCTCCACCCGGTGCCTGCTGCAACTTCAGTACATCACCCTTCTTCACTGTGCGGCGAACAATTGTGTAAGCCTTTGGATTAGTTTCGTAATGAGCATCCTTGGCATCCTGATAAATGGCACACTCATACTTCTTGCCCTCGTCAAGGAAGTCAAGTTTGACAACCGACTTATGACCGTTCTCGTCGCACTTGCCGCCGATGAACCAGTTGTCTGTGCCCTTTGCCTTGCGGGCAATAGTGATATAGTCGCCCGGCTCTGCCTCAAGATATTTAGAGTCGTCCCAATCAACAGCCACGTCACGGATGAACTGGAAAGCGTCGTCGAACTTAGCATAGTTCTCCGGCAGGTCGGCAACCATCTGGATAGGGCTGTACATCGTTACATAGAGAGCCAACTGACCAACGAGTGTGGTATGTACAAAATGTGGATTGTCGCTCCATGTGCTCAACTGCGTTTCAAGAATACCTGGGGTGTAGTCCATCGGACCGCCCTGCAGACGGGTGAACGGCAGGATTACTGTGTGGTCGGGATTGCTTCCGCCAAACGCCTCATACTCTGTTCCGCGCGCACTCTCGTTGCCCATGAGGTTAGGATAGGTGCGACAGATACCTGTAGGGCGTGTTGCCTCGTGAGCATTTACCATCACCTTGTGCTTGGCAGCCTCTTTCACAGCGTAGAGATAGTGGTTGTTCATCGACTGGCTATAATGATGGTCGCCGCGCGGGATGATATCGCCAACATAACCGCTCTTCACTGCTGTATAACCGTATTTGTTCATCAGCGAGTAAGCCTGCTCCATCCAGCGCTCGTAGTTGGTAACGCTTGAAGAAGTCTCATGGTGCATCATCAGGCGGACACCCTTTGAATGAGCATACTCGTTGAGTGCCTTGATGTCAAAGTCTGGATAAGGAGTGATGAAGTCGAACACATCCCATTTCCACATGTTTGCCCAGTCTTCCCAACCTTCGTTCCAACCCTCTACAAGCACCTGGTCGATGCCGTTGGCAGCAGCGAAGTCGATATAGCGGCGCACGTCCTTGTTGTTGGCAAGGTGGCGGCCGTTAGGCTTTGCCTTTGAGTAGTCGAGCTGACCGAGTTTCACCGATGGATATTCGTCAGTATAGTGCCATGAGCTCTTGCCCACAATCATCTCCCACCAGATACCGCAGAATTTCATCGGTTTGATCCAAGACACATCTTCAAGCGCGCAAGGCTCGTTGAGGTTGAGTATGAGGTTGCTTGCCAGCATATCGCGTGCATCATCGCTCACGATAACGGTGCGCCATGGTGTCTGGCATGGTGTCTGCATGCAGCCCTTTAGCCCTGTGGCATCAGGGGTGAGCCATGACTCAAACACCATCTTCTTGTCATCAAGATTGAGGTGCATTGTGGCATAGTCGATGCAAGCCGCCTCGTGGATATTGATATAAAGTCCGTCATCAGTCTTCATCTGCAATGATGTCTGCACACCAGTCGGTGAGAACGGAGTCTGCGAAGAGTTGCCCCACACTATGGCGTCGTCCATCAGATAACGGATGTCAGAGAGTTTTGATGTCATAGTAGGATACTCCTGAGTATCGTAATCGCCAGCCACCCACCATGCCTTATGGTTGCCAGCCATGGCAAACTGCGTGCGCTCTTCCTTTATGAGGAAATAGTTCAGTTCCTTCTGCTGCGGGAACTCATAACGCAGTCCCATGCCATCGTCATAGACACGGAAGCGGATGATGATGTTACGGTTGCTCACCGCCTGCACCAACGACACTGCCAGTTCGTTGTAGTGATTGCGAATGGTAGAAGTCTCGCCCCACACCGGTTCCCATGTCTCGTCGAAGGTTGATGTACTTGAATCTTTCATTGAGAAACCTTCCATGAGGTCAGTTTCGTTCTCTCCCTTGCTGGCGTGCTTGTCCTTTGCCAGTTCAAGTCCGAGATGACTTGGCTTCACCACAGCCTTGCCCTTATAGGTCATTTCGTATGTCGGTCGTCCGTTGCCGGTAAGCGAGAACTTCAGTTCCACATTACCATCTGGCGACTTCACCGACTGTGCCATTGCGATAAAAGGCACAAACATAAATAATAATAACAATCTACGCATATTCTTATATTTTAGTTATGTACCATAAACATATCTATAGCCGCACCGTAAGAATACTGCTATAGATAAGTTTCTGAAAAGTTTTATATAATATTATGTTCTTCTGTTCTGCTTAATCAGGTCGGTAATATTATTATTGTACTCCGCGTTTTCCATAAGATCCTCTATACACACATGCATACGGTAACGCCAGTAATGACGCGGGTTGGCCGGGATGTTTATTCTTTCCGCATTAGCATCAGGTAGCCTCAGCTTCTCATCTATGGCGAGCCAGTCCTGTATAGCCAGGACACACAACATTGACGGACATGCGAGCTGTCTTGATATTATCTCCCTTGCAAGCCATGCCGGTAACGGATGCGGAGCCTCTCCGTTCCGCATAAGCATCATATTATAATATGTCTGCGTGCGTTCATAATCCTCATCCCACCATTGTCTCAGTGTCGGCATGTCATGACTTGATATTGTGCATACCGAGCGGTATGGATTTCTCTCAAGTATGCCGAATCTTACGGTTGGGTCTTTCGGCATCGACTGCAATTCCAGACTTAATATTCTCAGTTCTTTCATCACCCATTCAACACAGTCGGGCACCATGCCGAGGTCCTCTGCACATACCAGCATGCTTGTAGCCTGTACCAGTTTCGGCAGTTTCTTCATTGCCTCACGATACCAGAACTGGTTGTTGCGGCGATAGAAATAATCATTATAAAGTCTGTTGAACGCATGCTTGTCGCAGTCGTATAATGTCTCATATATGAAATCATTCTGAACCGCTATACGTGGATGGAATTTATTATCGTCTTTTATGTCGCGAACAAACAGCACGTTGCTTATCAAGGAATATAGTCCCTCCTTTATAGCTGGTGAGAGGACGAGTTGATGAGTTGATGAGTTACCTACATCTGAAGGTGATGCCTGAGCTTCTGCACCCCTGCACTCCTGCACTCCTACACGTCTGAAATACTCCTCCACTTTTCGCTGCGTGTCAAACTCCGGCTTCATGCGATAACGTCCTCCAGACGTTGGCTCAAGGAAGTTATCACGCACCAACTGGGCATGTTCGCCAAAGATTCTTTCCAGAACCCAGTCTGTAATGAACGGCACTGTGAAGAATTCCTCCTGGAACTGCAAGCCATAAGCCTCTATCTCCTCACGTGTCATTCCCAGTGCCGGAGAGAACTGTCCCAGCAGGCCATGCACTGAGTGAATCGGTATTTCCCATATACGGAAAAAGCCCAGCACGTGGTCTATACGATAGGCATCAAAATACTTTGCCATGTTTGAGAACCGTCTCACCCACCAGGCGCAGTCTTCCTCCACCATCAGGTCCCAGTTGTATGTAGGGAATCCCCAGTTCTGACCATTTGCGCTAAAGTCATCTGGTGGTGCTCCTGCCTGTCCGTTGAGATTGAAGTATCGTGCGTCCTGCCATACGTCACAACCATATCTGTTAACTCCGATAGGGATGTCGCCTTTCAGTATCACTCCCTTGCTGCGGGCATACTCATGGGCTGACGACATCTGCACATATAGTATATACTGCACGAAATAGAAGAACGCCACTTCCTTATACGCCTTGGTCCTTGGGTTGGACAGTGCCTTGCGGTCGTCTTCATTGAATGACTTATGGTCGGGCCAGCAGGTAAAGTCCGCCGTTCCATAAAGGTCGCGCAGGTGTGAGTACTGAGCATAAGGCACAAGCCACAGCTTCTCTTCCTCAAAGAACTTCTTAAAGGCCGGTCCTGCCATCATGCTCTTCCCTTCCTGTGTAAAGAGAACTCTCAGATATTCTGTCTTCGCCTCATTCACACGCTCATAGTCTATCTGCGGCAGGGCATTCAGTTCCTGACGCAGTTTCTCAAAATGCTCTCTCTTTTCCTTGTCCTCTATTTGTGGCAGAGCCGTCAGGTCCGCATATTGAGGATGCAGGGCAAATATGCTTATGCTGTTATATGGATAAGAGTCTGTCCATGTATGTGTTGTCGTGGTGTCGTTTATCGGCAATATCTGCAACAGGCGCTGTCCGGTCTTTGCCACCCAGTCAATCATCTTGCGCAGGTCGCCGAAGTCGCCAACGCCGAAGCTGTCTCTTGAGCGTAAGGAGAATACCGGAACGAGTGTTCCCGCGCTTCGGGTGTCTTCTATTGGAAATGCCGCCTGTGGCAGCTCATATATCAGCACCTCTCCTGCCGCAACGCCCACCAGTTCCACATGTCTGTCGTATCCGAGTTCCCACATGGGCTCCTCGTCTTTGTGTTTTATCACAAACTTCACATCAACGCTCTGTGATGTGAGTTTTGTCGCGTCGATATCCGCCACCCATTCGTTGCAGGTATGCTCATACATTGGCAGCGCCTTGGAAGCATCCCAGGCACCCATCACATCCTGATCGCCTACAAGCCACAGGCTGTCGCCGGTGGTCAGCTGAGGGGCGCGCACCTTAAACCTCAGTGTAGCCCTGTAAACGCAAGTCTTGCGCTCCATCTGATGATGACGGTTTATGCAATGGGTGTAGGCAGAACTGTAAAGATATGAGTCTTCCGGCATCTCTATCCATCTGTCATATACCTTATAGACAGATGCCTCTATGCTGTTTATCTCAAGTCTGTGTCCCTGCACTTCCCACTCTCGCCTTATCACGCTGTCTCCGTTCTCCACGCTGTAATAATAGTCAAGCGACGTCCCCATACTTTTCTTCAGTTTGAGGTCGCAAGCCCATGTGTGGCCATCAACAGTGTGCATCCTGTATTGCGCTGTTGTCTTTGGTTCTGTGTCGGAATTTATCAGATTCAACACCAGCTCTTCTCCAAAGGTGGTATTATAATCAATACTAAACAGTATATTCATGATTTAAGGTTTTATATTTGGGTGTAAAATTAAATATTTAAAGATAAAGATATAGCATATAAATACTGATTAAATACAATTTCGTGCGCAAACGTTTACACCTATCATCCGCCATCAGCAACGACATTCTGAGGGCGAGCGCAGCCATGTGGAAGCCGAGCGAGAGCCGTAATCGGCTCCTTGCACACTGATGCCTGTCAGACAGATGGTAAGGTGGCCAGCGGCAACCTTTCCGGTCTGGTTGTGCGGATGTGCTTCTCAGCGGTGCGCTCTGAGTGCAAAAAAGCGGTGAAAGAATCGGCACATTCTAAAATTATTTTTCTTTCGCCGGAATGTCGGTAGTGACAGAGGGGAATATTTTCGCCGATTGTCTTCATCTGTGCTGAGGAACGGAAACCATAGCAAGAACTTCATCATGGCATAGTGATGGTGTCGTCATGACATATTTATCGCAGTATCATCGCTTTGTGACGGCGGTAGGATGGCTTTGTCATGGCACTGCGGTTACAAAGCCATCGCACTGCGATAAAATAGTAATCATGACATGACGGAATAGCCATCATAGCGCCATGACGTTGTAATCGCACCGCCATCTGATATGCGACGGCGATGTCATAACATAGTAATGGCGGATGTTTTTATATGATTTATAGGAACTATAGGTACTATATGAACTATAAAAACTATAAGAATCCCTGCTGAAAAAATCGCATTCCGGCTGCCTTCGGGCATCATTTGATTTTATTAACACGCAGAAACCTGTGGACTTTTGCGCTTTGCGAAGTGCGGAAGGGCATCAAATGCGCGACCGGGAATTCTATTTTGAGAGTTGCGTTTGTCAAAAAAAAAGAACAAATCCACACCCATATCTGCACACAATCACGCAGGCTCGCACTACCAGCATTTAATATCTGAGCAGAGCAAGCAGTCTGGGCTGTCGCTTAATCCGCGGTGCTAAATATTAACGAAGAAGATAAAAAGATAGCGATTGCAGGCAGTGCCGCCTGCAATCGCTATTCCGAGGTTTATCACAATGGCTTTACCACCTGTCTTCTTCCTGCAGACCGGAAGCATCATGCCAAAGCTAAGGCATCTGCATAATGCGTCTACGGGTGTTTTATTTTGTTTTAATAACGCCAACACACAAGGCGCCTATCACAAGGAAAGCACCTGCCACAATCATCATATTCGCCTGCACGCTGCCTACAAGCGAGAGAACCAGACCACCGCATGCTGCCGCAACAATCTGAGGAACGCATATAGTGCCATTAAACAAGCCCAGATATACTCCCATGTGGCCATAGCCCTGAAGGGCATTGGTGATGATGGCGAACGGCATTGCCAGCATTGCTGCCCATGCGAATCCTATCAGGATAAAGGAAACAAACAGCAGATACTTGTCTGAGATGAACGGCACAGAGGCAAAGCCTATACCTCCGATGATAAGACTTATGGCGTAGGCCATCTTCATGTTCTTAAAGCGCGGGAGCACCATTGCCCACAGCACGCTGCCCACAGCCTGTACGGCGAAGAGGATTCCCACCCAGTTTCCTGCCTCCTGGTATGCTGCCGACTTAACGTCTGTGGTACCCCATACGGTATCTGATATAGTGCCGTTGGTGTATGTCCACATATACATGAACGCTGCCCAGCAGAAGAACTGCACAAGACCAACGGTCCAGAATGCCTTCGGTGCCTTGACAAGGAGCTGAAGCATATTGGCCTTCTCCTCATTCAGGGGCTTCGACAGTCCGTTATACTCTGCATATTCCTTTGGATTCCACTCCTTCACCTTTATCGTAGTATAGATAACGCACAATATCAATATCACGGCGCCTATATAGAAGGAATAGATGACAGAGTCGGGTATGACGCCTTCGGGGGCCTCGTTTGAGATACCCAGCAATGTAAAGAAGAACGGGAACACATAGCCTGCAAGGGAGCCTGCATTACAGAGGAAGCTCTGAATTGAATATGCAAGCGACTTCTGCTTCTCGTTCACCATATCGCCGACAAGCATCTTGAAGGGTTGCATGGCCATATTGATGGACGTGTCGAGGAACATCAGGGAGATTAATCCGAACACCATTGCCGTGGATACCGCCATGCCGAAAGAGCCGGAGTTTGGCAACAGGCACATGACAAGCACAGACACTGCCGCACCAAAGAACAGATAAGGGATGCGACGGCCGAAGCGGCACCATGTCTTATCGCTCAGCGAGCCCACAACAGGTTGTATCAAAATACCCATCAACGGCGGAAGAATCCAGAAATAACTGAGGTCATGCGGGTCGGCACCCAGGGTTGAGAAAATACGTGAGATGTTGGCGCTTTGCAGGGCATAGGCAATCTGAACGCCGAAGAATCCGAAACTGAGGTTCCATAAACTCATGAAACTCATGTCGGGTTTCTGCTTTAATTGTGTTTTCATTTTATTATATCATTTACAAGTTTACATACATATTATATATATAAGGTATAAGAAACGGACAGCTATCGTGTTGTTCCTCTCAGAATAAGACGTGTTCTCACTACACGCTTCTCTACCTTATCCATAGGGATATCGCCTTCCACCTGACCAATAAGAATGCTTGCCGCCTCCTCTCCCACCTTCACGCCACGCTGCTCTACTGTGGTGAGCATAGGGTCGCAGGCTATGGCGCGCTCTCCATTGGTGAAACCGCATATGGAGACATCTGAAGGTACACGGAACCCCATGCGCTTGGCTGTATAGAGAATGCCTATGGCAGTGTCATCGTTGACGGCAAAGAAGGCATCAGGGGCTTCTTCCATCAGCAGCAGCTCCGGCGTAATCTCCTCTGCGTCGATACGGTTGTCACAATATCTTAAATAGCGCTCATCGGGCTTCAGACCTTGCTTGAGCAGCGCGTCACAGTATCCGTTGTATCTGTTCTTTGATATCTCGAGCTTCATCGACGAGCCATAGAAGGCTATACGGCGACACCCTGTATTGATAAGATGAGTGACGGCAGAGAAGGCTCCAAAGTAGTCATCCACCACAACACGGCAGCAATCGACACCGGTACATATGCGATCATAAAACACCAGCGGAACGCCTTTGTCTATCAGGTCCTGGAAATGCTCATACCGGGCGGTGTCCTTGGCCTGTGAGACAATGATGCCGCAGACCTGACTCTTATAGAACGACTTGCATATCTCAACCTCACGCTCATATGACTCGTTGCTCTGAGCAACCATAAGACGATAGCCGTGAGCAGAGGCGTATTGCTCAATACCACTGAGAATAGAGGAGAAATAATAATGGGTGAACTCCGGGATAATGACGCCTATGACTTTCATTATCTTGTTATTGCGCAAAGAACCGGCAATGAGGTTGGGACAGAAATTATGCTCTGCCGCATAACGCTGTATCTCCTCGCGGCGCTTTGCGCTGATACGCGGATTATCACTCAGGGCACGTGACACGGTGGCAACAGAAGTGCCAAACTCCCGTGCTATGTCCTTCATCGTTATAGGCAATTTATCTTTCATAGGCTTTTATGCAACAAATTTAATTGAATATGAATTAACTCAATACACATATCCTTTTCTTTATAGACGTTTATATTGTGCAATCGTTTACTCATCTACTAAGATATTTTTTCACAAAGTCAAAGCACAATTTAATTATATGGATACTACTTTTGCAAAGAGATACTCATGAAAAATGTATAATTATACTACAATTGCAAGATATTGGAGATTTTATTCTTTTGGCAAAAATAGAATTTTAAATATTTTTTATTAATAATGTTAACTTTAAAAATGTAGAATGATGAAGCAGGTAAAATTCAGAATCTATGTTAGGACACTTGCCCTCATTATGGGCTTGTTCCTTTCTGCAAGCGCCTTTGCACAGCAGATTGATGTCAAAGGACACGTAAAGGATGCTACCGGAGAGCCTGTCATCGGTGCCACTGTACGCGCTTCGGGCGTGGATGGCGGTGTGATTACAGACATTGATGGTAACTTCATCCTCAAGGCTAATCAAAATGCAACAATCCAGGTGTCTTACATCGGATACAAGACACAGGAAGTTGCAGCGGCTCCACAACTCGTGATAACACTCGAGGACGAGTCACAGACACTGGGCGACGTTGTCGTTATCGGTTATGGTGCAGTGAAAAAGAGCGACCTCACCGGTTCAGTGACAGCGCTTAAGCCTGACACAAAGAACAAGGGTGTGGTTGTTAACCCACAGGACATGCTTGCCGGAAAGGTTGCCGGTGTTAGCGTAATAAGCAACGACGGTACTCCTGGTGGTGGTGCACAGATTCGCATCCGTGGAGGTTCTTCACTCAATGCCACCAACGACCCTCTTATCGTTATCGACGGTGTGGCAATGGATAATCAGGGCGTGAAAGGTCTTGCTAACCCATTGTCAATGATCAACCCTCAGGATATTGAGAGCTTCAACGTATTGAAGGACGCATCAGCCACAGCTATCTACGGTTCACGTGGTTCTAACGGTGTCATCATCATCACAACAAAGAAGGGACGCAAAGGACAGGCTCCTTCTGTTTCATACTCTGGTAGCGTAACTGCCAGCATCGTTAATGAGACAATCGACGTGATGAACGGCAACGAATATCGTGCTTTCATCGAGAACATCTGGGGCAAAGACAGCGACGCTTACAGAGCGCTGGGTACAGCAAACACAGACTGGCAGGACGAGATTTACCGCACAGCAATAAGCCATGACCACAACGTAACAGTTTCTGGTGCATGGAAGAATCTGCCTTACCGCGTATCTGTTGGCTACACAGACCAGCAGGGTATATTGAAGACATCAGGCTTCCAGCGTGTTACAGGAGCCCTGAATCTCAATCCTTCATTCTTCGACGATCACCTCACACTTAACCTGAACGCAAAGGGTATGTACGCAAAGAGCCAGTTTGCTAACGGTGAGGCTATCAGCGACGCTATCGCATTCGACCCAACTCAGGACCCATACGCATTCACTTCTGAGTATCACAAGGGATATCTTGGCACAAGAGCAGGTCAGACTTTGGACAACTTCGGCGGTTACTTTGAGTGGCCTATGGCAGCTGCTTACGGCGACAGCACATGGCCTTACACATACAACAACCTTGCACAGAAGAACCCTCTGGCAATCCTCAATGAGAAAGACGATATCGCTCACAGCCGCTCTTTCATCGGTAGCGCAGACATCGATTATAAAGTTCACGGCTTTGAAGACCTACGCCTGCACTTGACACTTGGCGCAGACATCTCAAAGGGTCGCCAGCAGACAGACGTTTCTCCTGCGTCACCACAGGCTATCTATTATGGAAGCTATGGTGCAGAAGAGATTCTCAAGCGCAACCTTTCTCTCAGTGCATACGCACAGTATTATAAGGACTTCACAGAAGACCAACACTTCGACATCATGGCAGGTTACGAGTGGCAGCATTTCTGGAGAAGCCAGTATAATGACTACGTTGGTTATTACCCAATGACTAACGACGACAAGACTCTCGCAGGAACAGAGCGTCCACATACTCCTTATGAGTTTAAGACAGAGAACTACCTCGTTTCTTTCTTCGGACGTGCTAACTACATACTCATGAACCGTTACTTCTTCACAGCAACTGTACGTAACGACGGTTCTTCACGCTTCAAGGATCACTGGTCAATATTCCCATCTTTCGCTTTCGCATGGAAGATTAAGGATGAGAATAAGCTAAGAGACATCAAGTGGCTTTCTGACCTCAAGCTCCGTCTTGGCTACGGTATGACAGGTCAGCAGGATATTGGTAGCGACTACGCTTGGATTCCTACATACTCTATGTCAACAGGAACAAACGGTTTCTATCCAGTAATCGGCAATGGTACACTCTATCGTCCAGACAACTATACTCCAGACCTCAAGTGGGAGACAACAACAACCTATAACGTAGGTCTTGACTGGGGTGTTATGAACCAGAGACTGACCGGTAGCGTTGACTGGTACTATCGCAAGACTCAGGACCTGCTCAACTATGCTCCAACAATAGCAATGTCAGCATTCCGTAACCAGGCATGGCAGAACATCGGTGAGATGAAGAACACTGGTGTCGAGGTTTCTATCGACTGGAAGGCAATAAGCACAAAGGACTGGTACTGGACACTCAGCTATAACTTCACTTACAACCACAACGAGATTACAGACCTCAGCGGTGTAAGCACAGACGGCGAGCCTGTTCCTAACACTGGCATCACTATCGGTACTGACAAATATCTGCAGTACAACCAGGTTGGTCAGCCAATGAACTCATTCTATGTTTACCAGCAGGTATATGATGAGAAGGGCAATCCTATTGAGAACTGTGTTGTTGACCGCGATGGCAACGGACAGATCACAGAGGCAGACCGCTACTTCTACAAGAGCCCTGCGGCTCCTGTTACAATGGGCTTCGCTTCTCGTCTTGAGTATAAGAACTGGGACTTCGGCTTCTCACTCCGTGCAAGCCTTGGCAACTACATGTTCAACAACATCGAGTCTGGTAATGCGAACCTGAACAGAAACGAGATCTGGGCATCTACAAACTTCCTGTCTAACCGTCCTATAGCAGCATTGAAGGACAACTGGCAGACATACAACGAGACAGCTCTTCTCTCTGACCGCTATGTTCACAACGCTTCATTCTTGAAGTGCGACAACATCACTCTCGGTTACAGCTTCGCCGATCTCTTCAAGGCAGGCAACTGGAATGGTCTGAGCGGACGTGTTTATGCTACAGCATCTAACGTATTTACAATCACAAAGTATGACGGCCTTGACCCAGAGATACCAAGCGGATACGACAACGAGCTCTATCCTCGCCCAATGTCTTTCATCCTTGGTCTAAGCCTGAACTTCTAACCCTATAAAACAAATAGTCATGAAAAGATATATTAAGAATATTATTCCTGCCGCAGCTTTTGCACTGGCATTCGGAATGACATCTTGTACGAGTGACTTGGATGTTGAGCCTATCAACCCTAATCTTTCGCTCGAATATGATGTAGAGGGTTTGTTTAACAAATGTTATGCAAACATAGCTCTTGCCGGTAATGGTGGAGCAAACGGCGACTGCGACATTGACGGTCTTGACGGCGGAACAACAGGTTTCGTTCGTCAGATGTGGAACTCTAACGAGCTTACCTCTGACGAGGCTATCTGCCACTGGGGTGACGCAGGTATTGAGAGTTTCTGCTATAACACATACGATGCATCTCATCCTATGTTGAATGGCTACTATGCACGTCTTACTACTGGTATCTCTTATTGCAACCAGTATCTTAACGTTGCCGCAGACCATGATGCAACAATGACAGCCGAGATACGTTTCATCCGTGCTCTTCACTACTATCTGCTGATGGACGCTTACGGAAACATTCCGTTTGCCACATCACTTGCACAGCCTGTGCGTCTCACACGCGCTGAGGCATACACATGGATAGAAGGTGAGTTGCTCGACCTTGAGGCAAATCTCTCTGAGGCAAAGGCAAAGAAGTCTTCTGACGCCAACTACGGCCGCGTTGACAAGGCTGCTTGCTGGATGCTCCTCTCACGCCTCTATCTCAACGCAGAGGTTTACACTGGCACTGCACAGTGGGCTAAGGCTGCTGAATATGCAAAGAAAGTTATGTCATCTTCTTATCGCCTGAACACAAAGGGTGTTGAGTTTACATACACAGACGAAAATGGAGAAGAGCAGAAAGGATTATGGACAGCATACCAGATGCTCTTCATGGGCGACAATGGTGAGACTGACGCAGCATACGAGGGTGTGTTCCCAATACTTCAGGACGGTTTGACAACAACAAGCTGGGGAACATCTCTATTCCTCATGGCGTCTACATACGACGGTGACATGCACTCTAATCCTGCACAACCTGTTGCAACAAACGGAACAGACCAGAACTGGGGCGGTAACAAGGCTCGCGCAGAACTCATCTTGAAGTTCTTCCCTAATGGCGACGCACCACAGGTAGAGTCATACAACATGTCAGAGGCTGCAGGTGACGACCGCGCACTGTTCGACGGTGTTGGCCGCGAGAGCATCTACAACCAGCTGGGTTACTCTGGCGACTTCAAAGACGGATACGCTGTTGCTAAGTTCACTAACTTCAAGACAAACGGCGCAGCAGGTAACGACGCTACATTCCCAGACATGGACTTCTTCTTATTCCGTACAGCAGAGGCTTATCTTACATACGCCGAGGCTACAGCACGTCTTAACGGCGGCGCTACAACAGGAGAAGGCACACAGGCTATCAACGACCTACGCAAACGTGCGAATGCAAGCGAAAAGGCAGCCTACACACTTAATGAGATTCTTGACGAGTGGAGCCGCGAGTTCTACTTCGAGGGTCGCCGCCGTGTAGACCTTGTACGTTTCGGCAAGTTCGGTGGAAACTCAGACTATGTATGGTCTTGGAAGGGTGGCACAAAGAACGGCCGCAACTTCTCTGCCGACAGAAACATCTTCGCTATTCCTGCAGCTCAGGTAAAGGGTGCGATAACACAGAACCCAGGTTACTAAGCCGCTTGAAAGTAAAAAACAAGAGTATTGTTAAACAATAAATAAAAAAGAAACAATATGAAAAATATAATAAAATCGGCTATGCTGCTTCTCTGCGGAATTGTCTTCATGACAGCCTGCAGCGACGACAACGACTCTAACCCGACACTACAGTCGCCCAGCACGTTCAAATTGAACAAGCCAGCCTATGCGGCATCTAACATCGACTTGGGAACATCTTCTGCTCTCAGCTTCGCATGGTCACAGCCAGACTACGGCTTCCCTGTTGCTGCACAATATCAGATGGAGTTCTCTCTTACAAACACATGGACAGTAAGCACTGACGAGGCTGCTGCAGACGAAAGCGGCGAGACAGTTGCCAACTATGCCATCATTGACGACATCTTCACAGCCTGCAACGGAAGCATCAGCGCAGAAAAGCTTGCTAAGGCTCTGCAGCAGATAGCATTGTGGCCAGAGGCAGAGGTTCCTGCTACACAGAAGGTATATGCTCGCGCAAGCAGCACCCTCAACGCAAATACCATCTACTCTAATGTTGTTGAGATAACTGTTGCTCCTTACTATGTAGAGCTCAAAGACGCTCAGCCTCAGATATGGTATCTCATCGGTGGTTGCATCGGTGACGGCAAGTGGACAAACGGTGCAGACGCTGTAGGTACCAGCATGATTCCTATGTTCACAAAGGCAGGTGTTGAGTATGACAAGAAGACAGGTGAGGGTATTATCGAGTACACCGGTTTCTTCCCAGACAATGCAGAGTTCAAGATTATTGAGACTCTCGGCAGCTGGGACTACGGAATCTGCGGTAATGGCTCAGACATGGGCACACACTACAGAAACGGTGACGACGACACTGGTAACATCACGATTACCAATGCCGGATACTACACCATCACAGTGGACACAAAGGAGAAGTCTTGCGAGATTGTCAAGGCAGACATCACACCAAGTGTTTACAGTGCTATCTACCTCTCTGGCGACCTTAACGCATGGGATGTTGCCGGCACAGCAATGTCTCCTGTAGAGACAGTAAGCAGCGAGAACCACATCTGGACAGCCGACGTGACAACAGACGCTGACGGTGGTATCAAGTTTACTATCGGTAACTGGGATACAAACTGGGGTACAGACACCTTCCCATTCGGTACAGGTACTCAGAATGGCGCAAACATCCCAATCGTTGCAGGTTCTTACAAGGTATTCTTCAACGATATTACAGGCTCATACATTTTCATGGCACAATAAAAAAAATAAACGTGACGGATGGTGTCACAGCATCGTCCGTCACCTAATAAAAAAATAAAGATATGAAAAAGATATTTTATTCATTAGGCATAGCACTGCTCATGGTCAGCTGTACAGAGAGTTATGACGACTGGGCAGACCCAATGACAAACGAGCAGGAAGACACAAAGTCTGTTGCACTTTCTGTATCACAGGCAAGTGCGGTAGACTATGCTGAACTGACAGAAGACAGCGTAAAGCTGTTCAACTCTGCCGTGACCGTTGCTGACAACGCAACAACCACATACAAAGTTACTCTCTGGAACGCAGACAAGACATCCAGCGTGGTGCTCGACGCAAGCAGCACATGCAAGGTTGCTGCTGCCGACCTCCAGGCTGCCGTAGTTACTCTCTATGGCAAACGCCCTGTGGCACGTGAGATTCCTATGGACATCACTGCATACGTGAATGTTGGCGGCCAGTCAATAAAGGCTGAAGGCTCATCAACAATTACTGTTACATTGACAGCTCCATTCATCGCAAGTGCTTACTACCTGATAGGCGACATGAATGGCTGGAGCGCTGACGCTCTTATCCAGTTCACACACTCAGGCAAGGACGTTTACGAGGATCCTGTATTCACTGCTACATTCACTGTTACAGCAGAGAACCAATACTGGAAGATTATTCCTCAAACATGTCTTGACGCAGGAGGTCCTTGGGCTATCGAGAACCAGCCAGAAGGCGTTGTAGGTATTGCTGTGGACGGCGACTCAAGTCCTGCCGGCAACCTCATCACAGACCAGGCTAAGGCTGGTAAGATTGAGGCTCCAGGTCTTTATCGCATGACCATAAACATGATGGACTACACATACGAAATCGTTAAGCTTGAGTTCAGCGAGTTCATCTACGAAATCGGTAACGACAGTGGATGGTCTACATCTAACCCACTGCGCGGCGCTAACTTCGACGGAAAATATCAGGGTTACTACTATCTTGACGGAGAGTTCAAGTTCAAGCCAAACGCAGACAACTGGGACAACGACTATGAGTATGTAAGCGACGGTGTTCTGACAACCGACGGCGGTCCTAACATTCCTGGAGTAACTGGTTTCTATCAGATAAACGTAGATGCGGCAGCTATGACTTACAGTCTGCAGAAGGTGGATGTTATAAGCATCATCGGCGACTTCAACGGTTGGGGTGGCGATGTTGACATGACATACAACACTACAAACAAGTGCTGGGAGGCAACAGCAACAGTTACTGCCGGCGGTTTGAAGTTCCGCATGAACCACGACTGGACAATCAGCTGGGGTGGCGCTAACGGCGACGGCAACAACTATGGTGACCTTACTGCTAACGGCGGTGCCAACCTGAATGTTGCTGAGGGAACATATCTGTTCCAGCTTTACATCAGCTACGAGGGTAACAACAAGCTTGTCCTGACAAAGCAATAAGCAAGAACAAGCATACTATAACATACAGGGTGTATCATTCTTGGTACACCCTGTTTTTGTTTTATAACCTAAGCACACTCATCAGCTCCGCTGAAAACGGCATGGCTGTCTCTTTTTCAAGAAGCATTGCGGCTGTGAGAAACAAAGGGCAAAAACCCACACAGGAATGCCAGCAGCAAAAACAACACCGTTTTTTCTCAGAAAAAGAGGAAATGCCGGGAGTTTATCTTGAATGCATCATAAAACACTGGCGCAAAGGAACTTACGTTATATTTACACTAAATTTCCCTTCGGATAAACATCATGCGCCATTGCCATTAATATGAAATGACACGATGATGGCATATCTATGACGCCGCCATTTATACGATATCATGATGCCATTACATTGACTTGATGCTGCATTTGATGCCTAAACGGACTGCATTTGATGCCTAAACAGAGCATCATTACTATGGCATGGCAGTGGCATATGCTATATATCCCGGCATGATTAATACCGGATGACGTGACGATGGCATAGTAATGACGGAAGCAGGGCTGTTTCTGAACGGAGAGAAACGTGCGGAAAAGCTCTGAAAAAACGGCCTTTTCCGCACGTTTCAGCATCATTCTGATTTGTTAACATTAGGAAATTAGCGGAGCAAGGAATGCCACGCAATGCGAAAAGGCATCAAATAGAACACCTTTTTTTCTGGTTTGCAAGTTCGGTTTGTCAAAAAAAAAGAAATTTTTCCAAAGGTCCTTCCCCACCTCAACCGGTAATCTGACACTCTGCCATCACAACACCTCACACATACCTTTCTGTCAGCCGGCATAGAAAAAAAGCGGCAGACCAACCGTTACGCCAGTCTGCCGCTTATAATAAAAAAGGTATGTACTATCTGATGAAGTGCTTCATCTCGTCCAAAGCCGATGTCGCCTTACCCGTGGCATTGTCGAACATAGAGGCGTTGTACCAAGAGTCGGTGACGCGCTTTGTAGCCCAGTCGAGCCCGTACTCATTGGCCTCCATCCACCACCAGAAGAGTCCCGTAACCTTATCATGACCCTTCAGCATGCTGATGAGGTCGGCAGTAAACTTGCGCTGCCCCTCGTCGGATACCGGATATGTGGCAGAATAGTCGTAGTCTACATCGCTTGGCTGATAAGCATGATTATATCCCACCTCCACAATCATGATGCTCTTGTCTGAGAAATTGCTCTCCAGCATGGACAGCGTATTGCCCAGAGTTGCCATGTTGCCATGCCATGTGGGATAATAGCTTATGCCAATGACATCATAATCCACACCGGCGGCTTTCATCTTGTTATAGAACGACTTCATCACGTCGCTCTGCGCTGCCCTCTCCGTGTGTATCACAATATCCGCCTCAGGACAAACCTCACGGCAAGCCTTGCCTGCCTGAATGAGGAGAGAGGTGAAGCGCTGCCAGTTGGCGGTGGAGTTAACATAGCATTTCTTCAGGCTCGCGCTTCCCTTGACGCCCCATAGCATGCCATAGGATATCTCGTTGCCGGTCTGAATCATATCCGGGGTGGCGCCCGCTGCCTTCAACTGCTGCAGGCAATCCTTGGTGTATTCGTAAATCTTTGTGTAGAGCTGGTCGTCGGTGAGGTCTTTCCATGCGTCTGGCGTATATTGCTTTGCAGGGTCTGCCCACGAGTCTGAATAGTGGAAGTCCACCATAAGCTTCATGCCCGCGGCCTTGATGCGCTTTCCTAACGCCTTGACATAGCTGAGGTCCTGGCATACACCCTGACCCTTATCCTCGTCGGAGGCTTTGGAGGGATCTACAAAAAGTCGCACTCGCATGGCATTCATGCCGGCGTCCTTGAAGAAGGTGAGCACGTCGGTGACGGGCTTGCCTGAATGGTCAAGATATTTGGCGCCGTTGGTCTCATACTTTGTCAGCAATGAGATGTCACCTCCAGCATACCTCTCTACTACTTGCACTTGAGGCTTATCCTCATCGGGCTCTGGTGTTACAGGCGGAACATAGCCGTCGCCATCATCTGACGAGCCGCCACAGGCTGCACACACCAGCGCACAGCCTAACATGATGATGTATCTTCTAAGTTTTTTCATATTAGTGTTTTTTGGGTTTCTCATGCAAAAGTAATTATATTTCACGAGAGAAACAAGCAAAAAAATCCTTACTTCCACAAATTACGTCTCCAGCCGTACACATAAACACCTATAATTCAGGTAATATGAAACGGTAGTGAACATGCAAACGTTTACACAACTATTTGCACAATAAATCAAAGAAAATAATATAAGGCAATATACATTATTAGTAATTTTGCCACGAAAACAGGTCTTAATATCATGAAGAAACTTATTTACACATTATTTTTTATGCTTATTCCTATGCTTGCCAATGCACAGGGATGGCCAGAGAAATATCCCGGTGTGATGCTTCAGGGATTCTATTGGGACTCATTCTCAGACACCAAATGGACCAAGCTGGAGTCACAGGCTGAGGAGTTGTCACAGTATTTTGACCTTGTATGGATACCACAAAGCGCCAACTGCGGCGGCTTGTCAATGGGTTACGACGACCTCTATTGGTTCAGCGACTACAACAGCTCATTTGGAAACGAGACAGAGCTGCGCTCACTCATCAGTACATTCAAGAGCAAAGGAATCGGAACAATAGCCGATGTTGTAATCAACCACCGCAAGGACATGGGCGCATGGGTAAACTTCCCGGCAGAGACATATAAAGGCGTGACATATCAGCTGCTTGCAACAGACGTGTGCAAGAACGACGACGGCGGATATGTGGCACAGCAGGGATACACAGTAGGTCCGAACAACGACACAGGAGAAGACTGGAGCGGAATGCGCGACCTGGACCACATGAGCGAGAATGTTCAGAACAACGTAAAGGCATACCTTAACTTACTACTTAACGACCTTGGCTACACAGGATTCCGTTACGACATGGTGAAGGGATATGCCGGCTCATATACAGGAATGTATAACAAGCACGCCAACCCTACATACTCTGTAGGAGAATACTGGGACGGCAACGCAACAACTGTGAAGAACTGGCTGGATGCCACTAAGGTGGATGGCGCAATTCAAAGTGCCGTGTTTGACTTCCCATTCAGATATACAGTGCGCGACGCCATCAACACCGGCAACTGGAAGAGTCTTGCAAACACAAGTGTCATGGCAGACAAGGCATACCAGCGCTATGCGGTGACATTTGTTGAGAATCACGACACAGAGCGCAGAAGCAACGCCGAGCAAGACCCTATAAAGAAAGACACGCTGGCGGCTAATGCGTTCATGCTGGCAATGCCTGGAACACCTTGCGTATTCCTCAAGCACTGGCAGGCATGCAAGCAGGACATCAAACTGATGATCAACGCACGCAAGATGGCTGGCATACACAACCAGAGCACTGTAACTAACTTTGCATCGCAGAATGCTTATTATGCCAATAAGGTGACTGGTACAAACGGTGACTTGCTGGTTGTTGTAGGTACAACACCTGACGCATATACATCAACATCACGATACACACGCGTAGCAGCTGGACATCACTACAGATATTATCTGTCAAACAGCATGAACACAGCATGGTGCGGCCTGCCTTCAGGCACATACGACAAGGCACAGAAGGCAAAGCTGGTTGCTGTTACTGCTGACGCTAATGCGAAAATAGTATATACACTGGACGGCTCAAAACCTACAGCGTCAAGCACTGCTGTAGCAAGCAATACAGAGATTGACATCCCTATGGGTGTATCTACACTCACAATAGGACTGCTTCTCAATGGCAGCGTAAGCGCTATAAGCTCGTATAACTACAACATATACGATTTTCAGCCATACGAGATAACAGTATATACAAATGCCGACAACGTTGGCTGGAGCAACATCAACTATTGGACATGGGGTGGAGACGGAACACACGCACCTACAAAGACATCATGGCCGGGCGACAGAATAACTCAGACAACAACAGCCAACGGTAAGACATGGTGGTACAAGAAGTTCACTATCAACAAATCTGACGACTATGTAAACTTCGTGTTCAGTACAGGCAGCGGCTCACCACAGACAGTGGACATTGAGAACATTAACAAGGACACCTACTTTGAGATATCAACAGAGAAGGACGGCACAAAGCATAAAGTTAATGACGTGACATCTACAATAACAGCAATAGAAGACTTCATAACCATTAATAAATATAACAACATACCTGTGAAGGTATACAGCATTGATGGCAGACTTATACAAATGCACGAGACCGGAACAACAGCCCAGGAGGCGTTGAGCGGATTAGGCAAAGGTATATATATCATCAATGGTAAGAAATTCATTGTTAAATAATTTTTTCATCCCTTTCATTTCTTAGAGGCAGTTCCAAGTGATTAGAGCTGTCTCTGTTTTTTTTATTATGGCCATCAAGGAACTGTTATTGAAATATTATTATTGATATCCGATAAAATACTATTTAAAATTTGGATTTTAAACCATAAAATTATATTTTTGCAAAAAAATAAATGCCTATGGATTAAAAAAGAACAATTAGTACGTATATCATAGAAATAAGAAAAAGCGTTACGCTGATATTCTGGGTTCTTGAAACTTCGACACTTTCATTGATCCACCCAAGAGTAAAGCAAGAACGCTCACGCTATGGCGTGGGCTTTACTCGTATATTTGGGTGGATAGGTAGTCGAAGACCTCAAGAAACGAATATTACAGAGTTTTGTCCGCGTCTTTTTTATATACGTACAATGGAGCACATGACTCTTTTAATGGACAAACATCAAATATTATCAACTAATGTCTACTTAAAGGAGTGGACGTAAAACAGAGTCAAAATGAAGAAATTATTGATTGCTATAGGATTTTGTTTCTTTGCATCAACTATGATTGCAAACATTTCATATATTCCAGTTTTCAAAAGTGAGACTGTAGAAATGGCAGCACCGAGAAATATCACTGTAAAAATGATAAAGGGATCAGGTGTAACCATTATTACTACAAAGAAAGCAACGTATGATAGTGAAACAAATCTTTTGTATGTTGATGGTTCGTCTTATACGGTTAGAGAAAACCCATATTATGGAGACGGCAGCAAGAAAGGTGCTTATAGGTATGAAGCTGGCGGACTCTATTATTTTAACCTTTAAATAAAATGATATTATGAAAAGACTTATTATAGCATCTGTTATTTTCTGCTTGTCCGCAATAAATACTTTTGCAGACAATACTCCAAAAACGTGTTCAATTAAAAATGATGGAACAACTATAGGATATGTTACAGCATGGATTGAGAATGGCAACATTCATATCTCGAGTGATGCACCACAGAAAACGGTAACTGTTACTGTTACTTACAAAAAAAGTGGAGATATTCATAACTATACGGCAACAAGGCAGATAGTTCGGGGAAAAACTGAAATTATAGATATAACAGAAGATGTAAAATCCATAGAGGGTGTATCAAACCCAATCTGTAACTAACAATTTAGAATTTATGAAAAAGATATATATTATTATTCTATTTATTACTGCAGCTGCAGCACTGACATCATGTGGTTCGTTTAGTTCACTTAGTGAAGAAGACCACTATAGAAATGGCTACAACATGGGAGTTATTCTTCGAGGTGGTTCATCTGATGAATTTATCAGAAAGTAGGAATAACTATTAACGCTTGAGTAGCTTAGATACTTTTGTTTTTGAAACTTCGACACTTTCAAATCCACCAAGAGTATTGTGGCAAGACTTACCATGTTGTACAAAGTACGCTTGGTGGATTTTTATTAAACATTCATTTACACAATAATTCGTTAAGAAATTATTGGTGTCCGCTTAAAAAAAATTGAAAAAGACAACTCACCATCGCATATAATCAGCGATTGAAAGTCATTTTTTGACAATAAAAAGTTTTAGCGGACACCAATAAAATATTATTATTCACGGACTGTAAAGCATTTCAGTAAGAGCATTTATTTAGTGTGAAGTAATTTAGTAATAAAACAAATTAAGTGCGAAGTAAAATCAGCCATAATAAGCCCTCTAATGATAGTCACTTCAATTTGGTATACTGCCTGTATACCATCGGTATATCCCGTATATACCAAAAGTATATAGGCAGTATACCAAATTGAAGAGTTATCGAGCAGGGAGCGGTTTGGCTGTTTATTCTATACGTTTGAGTCATAAACAAAAAAATCCGGACTGTAAAACCTCGCACCAGAAATATACATGCGACAGGTTTACAGCCAGGAAATCTATTTTGTTCAGACACTATTTATTTGGCATCAGAAAGCTTCCACTCGCCGTCTTTGTCCTTAACAAGCTTTATTTTCTGCTCATCCTCTGTACCGTTGCCATATACAATCTTCACCTTTACAACAGCAGAGTTGCCGTCTTCTGCTATCTCCTCTGATAGAATCTCATAAGACTTGATACCCTCTTTCTCCTTCATGCTCTTGCCACCTTTCTCTTTCATCAGTGCTACAAGCATTGTCTTTGCGTTCTCAATGTCCTCACCTTCCTTCACTTCGATGTTCATCAGGTTTACATATCCCTCATAGTCTTCAGCCTGAATACACTTTACAGCCTTCTCAGCAACTGCACTTGGAGTGTTTCCACCACCACAACTTGACAGAGCAAATATTGCTATGGCAAGCACCATAAATCCAAAAATTTTCTTCATAGGAATAAGATTTTAAATTAATAATTATTTTAAAAAGACACTATCTTTCTAAGTTTATCAGTCTCGCAGAAGTCCGACGGCAACATACAACGCTCCAATCGCATGCCAGGGAAACTCATATCATGCCTCCGTCCGTCAAGAAGCGAGCAGCCGGCACTGACGTATGCAGCCTCAACTATCTCACAACAATACATCCGCAGAGTATCCGTGTCATCATAATCATGGTCAAAGAGCACTCCCCTCTTGTATGTCCGCCAAGCATATTCAGCCGCTTTCCGTGCCACCACCAGGTTGCCATGACGCCTCAACTCACCAATCTCCGCCCTGTCACAAGCAAAGAACTTCTCCGGAGTATCCATCTTTACGCGGTCTGCATCACCATCATAATCGGGCTCGTCAGGCACCGCATGCACAATCATCTTTGTCCCGGCGGAGTCAACAACTATCCCAACGTGTGAGTATTTGCCGTTGACATCTGCGTAGATAACTACCCTGCTCATTATACCGCTGCCCCGTCTTAGCACCACATCACCCTCCTTTAACTCACAGTTTTCAGGAAAGATTGTGCTGTTCTTATCTTCCTCGCAGGAAACAAGCAAAGCAACAAAGAGCAATATCAGCATCAAATGTCTCATGCCTGAATATGTTTCATTCTATTATTCTTAGCATATGGGATACTGGCAACATAACAACTCTCGGTCATTACATATTTATACATTGCAAAGATAATATATTTATTATTATTTGCAATTATTTAACAAATAAATATTAAGAATTTAAATAAAAAACAGACAACATGCTATAAAATATTCATCAATCAATAAATATCCCATAGAATGTTGCCTGTTGTAACGCAATAGTCATCAGAACGTCAGTTCCCTACCCCTGTAGAAATCCATAAGACTTGTCTGATACATATACTCATACTTAGCTCTCACGAGGTCACTCTCGGCCTTCAGCCAGTTGTTTTTTGACTCATTAAACTCCGTTATGTTAGCTTTTCCATACTCATACTTGGCAGACATCAAGTCGAAAGCCTCCTTGTTGCTTCCAGCCGCAACCTTACAGCTTTCATATTTGGCCCTTGCCGCCACGGCGTTGTAATAAGCCTGCTGTATCTCTTTATACAATTCCTTCCGCACATTATCCAGTTGCAGCTTCTGTTGCTGCTGATTCAGGCGTGCGCTTCTTATGCTATTGCGCGTTGCCATGCGGTTGAATATCGGCACAGTGAGATTGAACCCCAGATACTGACTGAAGTTATTCTTCATCTGTCTGCCAAAAGAAGCCGCCTCATAACCACTCGTCTTATAATAATTTGAGCCAAGACCGGCAGCAAACGACAGTTTGGGATATAACGCACTCTTGGCAATCAGAATGTTTTTCTCCGTTCCTTTCAGTCTGAATTCCTCCGCTTTTATCTGCGGTTTGACAAAAACCGCCTCATTATACACCTCATCCGGCAACGGCAGAACATACTCCTTCAGCACCTTTATGTCATCAGCGCTGATGCGTTGTATGCCGAATCCCTCCGGCGAAGGGAGCTCCAAAAGTTGCGAGAGAGCGAGCAATGCCATCCGATAGTCGTTCTCCGCCTGTGTAGCTGTCAGCTTACTCTGCGCCAGTGTAGCCTCCTGCTGAGCCACCTCCACACCACTTGCCTTTCCCGTAGCATACATCTCCTGCAGCCTATAGACATGCATTGAGTCTATTGTTATCTGCCTTCGTGCCACGTCGCACAGCTCCATAGCATACAATATCTGCACATAAGCCTGCGCCACCTGCACCTTTATGTCATCCTTTGCTTTCTCAAGATCGGCTGTTGCAGCCTCAAGATTCAGCTTGTTCAGCTCTATCGTGTTCGGGATACTCATTCCTGTGAACAGCGGAACATTAGTACCCAGACTGAAAGACGTGCTGCTTGTGTTTGTGTCCGTATATGTATTTGCCGCCGTCAAACCTCTTCCGAACGACCAGTTCTGCGACGCCGAGGCCGACAAATCAGGCAGTCGGCTGTTCTTCGCAGTATTAAGCTCTATCTCCTGCTGGTCTGTTCTCACAGCATATTGCTTCACAGTGATATTGTTTTTCACCGCATGCTCAATACATTGTCTCAGAGTCCACGCCCCGTCTGTCTGCGCATCAGCCGACAGGAAGAGTGCCAGCAGAGCAAAAGTCAATATCCTTCTCATCACATTTCCTATTTAACGTTGTTTATAATCTGCGGTCCTCTCACCTTGTCTGTAGTCTTCACGCCGCTCTTTATCTCAATGCTCACACCATCGCTAAGTCCGGTTGTCACCTTTGTCCGCACATAGTTCTTACCTTCATTGCCCTCTTTCACGATGTACACAAACGCCTCTTCGCCGGCAAACTCTATCGCGCTCTCCGGCAGAGTGACAACATTCTTCACGCTGCTAAGCACAATCTCCGCGTTGGCACTATATCCCGAGCGTATCTGAACATCCTTAGCCACGTTCACCGAAGCCTTTATCTCAAACTGGTTTGCGCCATTGTTCTCCACCGCCTTTGGCGACACATACTCCAATGTGGCATCAAACTTCAGGTTCTGCAGCGCTCCTATGGTTATCTTCATCGGCATTCCGACGCCTATTCTGCCCACTTCCGTCTCATCTACGTTACCTCTGAATATCAGGTTGTTCATGTCTGCCACGCTCGCTATTGTCGTACCGTCGTTGAACGTATTGCTGAGAATCACCGAGTTACCCACCTTCACCGGTATGTCCAGAATCACTCCGTCCACCGTTGAGCGTATCAATGTGCTGCTTGCGTTGGCATTACTGCTCGACACTCCGTCTCTTACAACCTGCAGAGCATCAACAGCCGCACTCTTCTCAGCCCTTGCCTGGTCGCGTGCCTGCCTCACTTTGTCATACTCCTCAGCGCTCACCAGCTTCTTGTCATACAGGTTCTTCTCCCTCTCCAGGTCCACCTCAGCCTGTTTCAGGTTAATATCCGCAAGGCTGACACGGCTCTGTGCCGAGCTCAGTTGCCCCATATCCGGAATCACCTTCACCTTGGCTATTATCTCCCCGGCCTTGACATAGTCGCCCGCCTCTTTCAGAATCTCTGTTATGATGCCGCTTATCTGAGGCTTTATGTTCACCTCATCGCGCGGTTCTATCTTTCCAGTGATTATCGTTGTCTTGCTGATGTCAGCCCTCTTCGGCGTAAACTCATCATATACCACAGGCTGCGGCTGCGACTTCTGATAAAGGAATACGAATGTGCCTATGAACACCAAGGCTATTATTCCTGCCACAATAAACTTTAGATAGCGTTTCATTTTCTTTCTCCTTGTTATTATTTGTTATTTATTTTATTTCCTCATTTCTCTCTTTCCGATATTTCCCGGCTGCGCTCACATGCTATTCGTCACGCATGGCGTCCACCGGCTTGATGCTCATTGCCCTCAGGGCTGGAGCCAGTCCGGCACCCATACCGAGCACACAGAGCATCACCACTGCCCCGATGGCCGACCAGAAGTCCATCTGGAAATGTGCCTCCACAATGCCGTCTGACGTGTTTCCCATCTCAAGCATTTCCAGAATCATCACCGCAAAGAGTATTCCGCTCATGCCGGCAACCGCCGTCAGCAGCATGCTCTCTGTCAGAATCTGCGTCAATATGTTACCAGGTGTCGCGCCGATGGCCCTTCTTATGCCTATCTCTGTTGTCCTCTCGCGCACAGTCACCATCATAATGTTGCTCACTCCGATAGCTCCCGCAAGCAGAGTGCCCAGTCCTACGAGCCACACCAGGAAGTTAACGCCCGTGAAAAGACTGTCCACCATGCCGAATATCACCTCCGTATTGAGCACCATCAGTCCTTTCTCGTCCTCAGCATCTATGCTATGGGCACGCGCAACCACCGCTCTCATCTTCCCTATGATGTCCGACATCGTTATGCCCGGCTTCGCAGTGACGCACAACAGGTCCACCCTGTTGCCCATGTTATACGCCTGTTGCAGCAGCGTCAGCGGTATGACAACCGTGTTTTCGGTATTAGAGCCAATGCTGATGCTGCCCGTGTTGTAGTCAACTCCTACCACATTATAGTATATATTGTCTATACACACCATCTGTCCGCATGGATTCTCACCTCCGGGGAACAAGTCTTTGTACACCCTTTTTCCCAGAACGCACACCTTTCGCTGCTGAGCTATGTCCATGGCGTTGAGATAACGGCCGTAGAACATCTGCGGAGTCTCCACCTCCTGATAGTCGGCCAGCAGACCTTTCACGCTGCAGCTGCTCTTGCGTTCTTTGAAGACAGCGCTCACAGAGCCTCTCATCACCACTGGCGTCACCACGTCAAGCTCTGCCACCTGGCTCTTCATGCGCTCCACATCCTTATACTCCATGCTCCACTGCCTGCCCTTCTTGAATCCGGCATACGCCTTCGTGGTGGGCTGCGCCATAACAAATGCGGAGTTGGTGGCAAATCCGTCGAAGTTGGTTTGCAGCAAATCCTTCAGTCCCTTGCCGCCACCCATCAGCGCAACAAGCATGAACACGCCCCAGAACACACCGAAGCCTGTAAGAAAGGTGCGGCTTTTGTTCCTTGACAGGGTGTCGAGAATCTCCCTGAAACGGTCCGGGTCAAATATGTTTCTTAATATCTTCATTCGCCATTTTATATATGTCGGCCATCCGTCAGGCGGCTGCCTGCCTCATGCCTCATTATCATTCTTTTTCCGTTTTATGCTCTTTCGCCTTGCGTTCAGTGCCCTTCCGTCTTGCGTTTGATATCCTTTCGCACTGCGTTTCATGCTCTTTCGCAGGACGAGTACACATCTTTTGTCAAGCACCTGACAGTCAGGCTTTTGTCATCATCACTCTGCTCTCAGCGCCTCTATCGGTCTGATGCGTGCCGCCTTGCGTGCTGGTATCAGTCCGGCAATGGTTCCTGCCACCACCATCACTAACGTAGCTTGCAGACATACGTCAATACCAACAGTGGGATTGCTGAATATCGTCATCTCAAAGAGGCCGCTGTCTATCGACTTGCCACCAAGAGTGAGGTTCATATATTCGTTTGCCGCCACGCCAAGCACCATGCCTATGTATCCGAAGAATGCCGTTATGATGATGCTCTCGGCTATTATCAGTCTCAGTATCGACATCGGCGTGGCACCGATGGCCTTTCTTATGCCGAACTCGCGGGTGCGTTCCTTCACCGTTATAAGCATGATATTGCTCACGCCCACCACTCCGCTCAGCAGTGTGAAGAGTCCTATTATCCACAATGCGGTTCTTATTATGCCCACACCAGTGCTCATCTGCATGTTCTGCGTATATCTGTTCCATATCCACAGAGCACCCTCGTCATCGGGAGCGGCCTGATGATTGGCGTTGACACGTGCCCTGTACTGCTGCTCAAAGTCCTCATTCTCCTCCAGAGTCTCCAGCCCGCTGATGGCAAACTGTATGTTTCCGGTGCGGTTTCCCTCGTTATACATGCTGCGCATGGTGGTGAACGGCACGTAGGCAGAGGTGTTTATGGATGTCTGGTCGGCCTTGCTCACGCCTATAACACGGAAAGCCGAGGTGCCAATCTTCACAAACTTGCCCACAAGGTGTTCCTGACTGCCCTTCATAAGCACCTTGGCGTCATCCTCACTCAGCACCACCACCTTGCGTTTATCCCTCATGTCGAGGCTGTTTATGAACCGGCCGAAGAGTATCTCAAGCTTGTTTATCTTCATTTCGTTGGGATAAACGCCCGTGACATTACTGTTTATATACTCGCCCTCATAACTGATTGTAAGCTGCTGGCGCTGCAATGTGGCTCCAACCTCACTCACATGGTCTCTGAATCCGGTCTCTGTCAGGGCTATGTCGGCGTCGTTGAGGGTTATCTGCCGGCCTTCTCTCAAACCCTGATAGGGCTTGGATGTGTAGCCGGAGCCCACCATTATCGAGTTGGCAAGAAACCTGTCCATCTGCGACATCTGCGCGTTTATAAGCCCGTTGCCTGCCCCAAGCAGCACAATAAGCATGAAGATGCCCCACGCTACGGCAAAACCCGTAAGGGCTGTGCGCAGCTTGTTGCGCTTCATTGCCATCCATATCTCTCGTAGAATATCCATCACCTGCACGCTTATTTCATAACACCGCCAATGCCGAACGGACTGGCCTGGTGGTCGATATTATCCTCAATGCTCTCTATCAGACCGTCTTTTATCCTCACTATCTTGTTTGTCTCGTTGGCAACTCCGCTCTCATGGGTCACAACAACAATCGTTATGCCCTCTTCTTTGTTAAGATTCTTCAGCAGGGTCATCACCTCCACACTTGTCTTTGAGTCCAAAGCGCCGGTCGGCTCATCGGCAAGCAGTATCTGGGGCTTGGTTATCAGGGCCCTGGCTATTGCCACCCTCTGCTTCTGTCCGCCCGACATCTCATTGGGATAGTGGTGCGCCCACTGTGCAAGTCCTAACCGCTCCAGATACTCCATGGCAAGTCTGTGGCGTGTCTTCCTGCCCACTCCCTGATAGAATAATGGCAACTCAACGTTCTCCACGGCTGTCTTGAAACCTATAAGATTGAAAGACTGGAATATGAAACCTATCATCCTGTTGCGGTATTCTGCCGCCTTGCGCTCCGACAGGTCTTTTATCAGGGTGCCGTTCAGCATATACTCGCCCGTGTCATAGTTGTCAAGAATGCCCAGTATGTTAAGAAGCGTGGACTTGCCGGAGCCTGACGCGCCCATGATTGACACAAACTCGCCCTCCGCGATATCCAGGTTTATACCCTTCAGCACATGCAACGGCTGTGCGCCCTGGTATGTCTTGTTGATGTCTTTTAGATGAATCATATAGTTGTTTACTTGTATTTTCCTTCTGTTCTATGCTCCGCCGGGCGGCGGCTGATGAGCAAAGAGAGTATATATGTGCGTTTTTCACACTCTCATCAGCCCCCTCCCAGTGTGCGTAAGCAGGTCAAGCGCACACGGCGGAACATCATTCTGTAAAATGGTCCGGCATCTGCCGCAATGTGTTTTGGCATCAAATGCGACGCATTAAGGCATCAAATGCAATGCGTTCAGGCATCAAATGCGGCACGTTTGGGCATAGAATGCCTGACGTTATGGCATCTAAGTCATTTTATTAGACGCACTACACGTCTGTTTTGCAACATCTCTGCCATTTCTTTAACAATCTTTATGACTGTCGTTGTATGCCTTCACCACATCCTCTATGTCAATGTTCAGCATGCGCATGTTGCGGAACAGCTCCGGCAGACGTTGCTCCATGAAGTCTTTCTTACGCTCGGCCATGATCTGCTCTCGGGCTCCCTTGCTCACGAAATATCCCAGACCGCGTCTGTTATATATTATTCCGGCGGTGGCAAGCTGGTCAAACGACTTCACGGTGGTGTTTATATTCACCTCAAGCAGCACCGCATACTCTCTCACCGAGGGTATTCTCTCATCCTCGGCGTAGGTTCCTGAGAGTATCTCATCACACAGTCGGTCTGCTATCTGGAGGTATATTGCCTTCTCGTTGTTGAACATCATATGTTAATCCATTTATTATTTATAACCTGAATGCGGCAGAACAGGCGGTAGGAAAGCCAGTAGTTGACCGCAACAAACACCGCAATAACTGCTGTTATGCCATAAAACAGCCTCTCCGGGTTGTCTATATTGAAGCTGAAGTCTGTCGTCATGACGAATATATTGATAACGGTTCCTATCAGCATGCTTGCCAAAAGCTGCACGGCTGCTGTCATAACAAACTGTCTGCGACTGAAGAACACGCCTCCGAGCAGGTAGATGGAGTGGCCGTATAGTGCCACAGCAATGGCCAGCAAGGTGGCAGACAGATCTTCGGTGCCGTTTATTCCCACACCGCTTGACAGTTCTCTGAACACATGTGGGAATATAGACGGGCATAAATCGGTGCCGTCGTAGCTCAGGAATGTTATCCCCACGATGCCTGATATGAGTATTCTCGCAACGTCGGCGAGCGCCAGTGCCACTATGCCTCCTATCACCCAGACCACTGTTATGTAAAGATATCTGGCGAGAAACTTCTCCATCTTGGTAGCCGGCAGCAGCATATACATCAGTCGCTGCTGCTTGTTCTGCATGTGGGCGAGGAACCAGCTGCCCGCTATTGTCCAATAGATGAAGAGCACCATGGTGCAGGTTCCGGCGATGTTCATCAGCGTTGACACGTTCCATGGTGTCCCGTCGCTTATCGTTGCGAGCACAGGCACGATGTTGATGACGAAGAATCCGAAGAACAATGATGCCAGAAGGGTGAGGTAACTCTTCTTATATACCTGCGCCGACCACATCAGAAGGTTGGTGAAACGTTTAAAGTTGAATGCTTCCATATCTTGTTTCCTTTTGTTTTTTATTATCGTTTAATGTCTTTATCTGTGTCACTTGTTATTTCAGAAGTCCCTTGTTGGCTGCGTTGAAGAGCAGTTCCAGGTTGATGTTGGTGTCGTTGTCGCCTTCCTTTCGGTGCGCAATGACGGCATTTCCCTGAATTGTAGGCTCCGCATAGATGACGTCTTCGCTGCCGGTTCCAGGCATTCTGTAGTCAAAGGTGTACTTCTCGCAGATGTCACTCACCGACGAGTTGAGCAGCAGATGGCGCTCGTCGAGAATCAGTATGTGGTCAAGCAGCGACTCAACGTCGTGCACCTGGTGTGTGGATATTATCACCATGCGGTCGTCTGACATATTATTCGCAATCACTTTGCGGAACTGACTCTTTGAGGGAATATCCAGACCGTTTGTCGGTTCGTCCATAAGCAGCACGCGGGTGTTGGCTGCTATGGCAAAGCTCATGTACACTTTCTTCTTCTGTCCCATAGAGAGCGCCTTCAGGTTGAGCGTCAGCGGAAGCTCGAAGTCGGTCAGACAGCGGTTCAGGACATCACGGGAGAAGCGCGGATAGAACGGCTCATTCATCCTGACGTATGTGTCAAGAGACATCGCCGGAAGCTCAAACTCCTCTGGAACGAGGAACAGCTCGCTGAGCATCTCTGGTCTGCCAAGGTGTGAGTCAACACCGTCTATTGTCACTGTGCCCACCTTCTGGCGGAGCATTCCACTTATAAGATAGAGCAATGTGGACTTACCCATTCCGTTCTTGCCCAGCAAACCGTATATGTTATTATCACAAAGGGTGAGGCTGAAGTCGTCGAAGACATAACGGTTTGAGCCCGGATACTTGTAACTTAGATTCTTAATCTCAATCATATCTGTATTGTTTTTTAGTTAATTGTCATTTGATTATCACACGTGTTAGTGTGTAATAGTTTAATAGTACACTGCAAATGTACGACGTTTGATAATACAATGCAAGTTTTCTGATGTTTTTTTTCGTTGTGATTATTGATTTTAACGTTTGTTTACAAATACACATTATATTATATAAAGGCAGCAGACAGGGAGCAAACGAACTTTGGCTACAAGGCGGGTCAAAACACACTGATTGTCATAGGTATATCTCCGGGCGGACAAAAGGGTATCAACCTGCTTATGCTTGATGCCTTTTCAGACTGCATTTGATGCTCTTTCAGGCTCTGTTTGATGCCTTTTCAGACTCTGTCAGATGCTCAACCGCACTGCAGGAGGGCATCTGCCGGGGTGCGTTATGACACGGGCGGCAGCGGGGATGCTTGTCTTGATGGGGCGCAAAAGAAACTTTATTCGCATTATTTTGTCATCGTTTCGGCTATTTGTTGTATATTTGCATTATTAAGGCAGGCTCTTCCGCAAGCGTGATGCCGCCTGCACACGCCACGCTACGGGCATCTGCCGGAGACCACTGGCGGCACAACAAGAGAACAATCATGGACAACCTGAAAGAGAAAACGGCAAAAGGACTGTTCTGGGGAACACTGAACAGCGGCACCACACAGGTGCTGAACCTCGTCATCGGCATATTCCTGGCACGCCTGTTGTCGCCCGGAGAGTATGGCATCGTGGGCATGCTGACCATCTTTACGGCTATTGCCGGCAACCTGCAGAGCAGCGGTTTCTCCACGGCTCTTATCAACATGAAGGAGCCTCAGCATAAGGATTACAACTCGGTGTTCTGGTTTAACATCCTCACAAGCATCACCTTGTATGTCATCCTGTTCTTCTGCGCACCGCTCATCGCCTCCTATTTCAGGCAGCCTTGCCTCGTGGAGCTGTCACGTTTCTTGTTTCTTGCCTTTGTCATCGGCTCGTTCGGCATTGTTCCTAACGCCTATATGACAAAGCACTTGATGGTTCGCGAGATAACGATAGTAAGCACAATAGCCCTTCTGTCGTCTGGCATCGCCGGCATAGGACTGGCCATCGGCGGATATAGTTACTGGAGTTTGGCATGGCAGCAGGTGATATACATAAGCATAATGAACATCGGACGCTTCTATTTCACGGCATGGCGGCCGTCGCTCAGCATCGACTTCTCCCCTATCCGGAGAATGTTCCCGTTCAGTGTGAAGATTCTTATCACGATGATAATTAACACAGTGAACGCCAATATACTGACAGTGATATTCGGAAGACTGTTCAGCGCGCGTGCCGTCGGCAACTTTACGCAGGCTTACAAGTGGGATGCCATGGCCTATTCGCTGATTGCCAATGCCGTGGCTCAGGTGGCACAGCCTGTATTTGCGACAATAAGCGACGAGCAAGAGAGGGAAAGACGTGTGTTCAGAAAGATGATGCGCTTTGCCGCTTTCTTATCGTTCCCGGTGATGTTCGGGCTAACGCTTACGGCAAACGAGTTCGTACTGATAACCATTACGGAGGAATGGGCGGGCAGTGTGATACTGCTTCAGATACTGAGCATCAGCGGAGCGTTCTTCCCCATATACCTCATCTACCGCGACCTGATGATTGCCAAGGGGCGCTCTGACGTGTATATGTGGTGCAACCTGGCGCAAATCATAATACAGATAATACTCATACTGCTTGTACATAGTTACGGAATGACTGCCATGGTGACCGTTTACACCATCTTCAACATACTGTGGATGCTGGTGTGGCAGCACATGGCGCAGCGCCTTATAGGTGTAACCCTGGCACAGGTGCTGGCCGACATCGTGCCGTTTGCACTGACTGCGGCGGCTGTCATGGCTGTGACTGCTGTAGCTACGGCATGGATTTGCAACATAATAGTGCTCTTCATAGCGCGCGTTGTGATGGCGGCGGCGCTCTACTTTGCCGTGATGAAGGTTGCGAAAGTGAAGATTCTGGACGAGTGTATGGCGTTCATTGCCAGAAAAAAGAGAAAGGAACAATAGCATGGAGATATCTGTCATCATACCTGTTTACAACAAAGCGGACTATATAGAGGACTGTGTGAAATCGCTGATGGGTCAGGACTTCGCTGACTTTGAGGTGGTATTGGTAAACGACGGGAGCACAGACAGCTCCGGAGAGATATGCGACAGGCTGGCGGAAGAGCATGAGCGCATACGCGTTTTTCATACAGAGAACGGTGGCGTGACGGCTGCACGCAGGCATGGTTATGAGCAGTCGCAGGGCAGATACATCATGTTTTCCGATGCAGACGACCGCATAATGCCGGGCGCTTTGCGCATCATGCACAAGGCAATAACCGACAGTGGGGCGGACGAAGTTATCGCATCGTTCGTAAATCAGCATGGACGTAAGGGATGCTCAGGACTTGAGGGTGAGGTGCATTACAGCGTGGTGCTGAACAATCTGCTGCAAAGGCGCAACTCTTTCTGCGTCTTATGGGGCGTAATCTTCAGAAGAGAACTGCTGGAGGGATGCCTTGACACGCCGAGAGTGGTCATTGAGGGCGAGGACATCCTGATGCAAATGAAGTGTCTTGCGAAGTCGCCGAGGGTGTGGGTGATACCCGACGTCGTCTATTTCTACAACGAGGGACTGCCTAACAACAGAGTGGCTACGCTGGAAATGATAAAGACTTACGACAAGGAACTGGAGAAAGCACTGAGCCGTCAGGGTGACACCTTCAGCCAGGCGCTCATACATCACAAGATAAAAATATATGAGACGTTTCTCGCCAAAGGGCAACTTGATGTGTTCAAAGCCTACTATAAGCCGCTGAGAAAGGTCGTGACAAAGGATATTCCACTGGCTGAACGCATCGTGATTGCACTGCCGCCATGGCTCGCATACATACTGGTAAGACTGAGAAAGTTGCTCAAATAGGTGGCATACTTTCATAAAACGCACCGCATAAGCAGCCTGAGCAAAGGGCAGAAAGGCACAATGCCGCCGCTGAGACGACAGATTACAGCACAGAATCAATATTTATTCATACTTAAAACAGAATCATGAAGCATCCTTATAAAACAGACATCTCGGTACTGATGTTGTTCTTCAACCGCCCGGAATCACTCCGACAGGTGTTCAATGAAGTAAAGAAGGCACGTCCGGCAAGGCTCTTCCTGTATCAGGACGGGCCCAGAACGGGAGACAAATACAATAAGGACATGGAGGGCATCATGGCTTGCCGGAGCATAGTAGAGGACATAGACTGGGACTGTGAGGTGCATACCAACTATCAGGAGCAGAACTATGGATGCGACCCTTCTGGCTACTTGTCGCACACATGGGCATTCTCTCTCACCGACAAGTGCATCGTTCTGGAGGATGATGTTGTTCCTTCGCAGTCGTTCTTCACATTCTGTAAGGAGATGTTGGACAGGTATGAGCACGACGAACGTATCACAATGGTGTCTGGTTTCAACATAGATGAGGTGACAACAGACATCAACGACGACTATTTCTTCACCTCTACGTTCTCAATATGGGGCTGGGCATCGTGGAAAAGGGTTGTAAGCAAATGGGACGGAGGCTACTCTTTCACTCAGAATGACCAGTGCATGAGACAGATTGAGGCATTAGTGAGGAACAGAAGATACCGGAATGACTTCATGAGAATGCTCAACAGCCACAGCAGTAGTGGCAAACAATACTTTGAAAGCATATTCTGGAGCCACATGTTGATGAACAACGGGCTGGCGATAATGCCTAAACGGAACATGATTAATAATGTAGGGGCTTCAGATGAGTCAACACACTACTCTGAACTGCGCTCTCTTCCACGCGCTTTGAGAAGGATTTTCACTATGAAGCGCTATGATTTCACCCCCCCTATACGGCATCCTGAGTATGTAATAGACCACGTAGCGTACAAGGAAAGGCTCTACAGGACAAACGCCTGGGGGCATCCCTGGATAAAGATAGGCAGGTCTCTGGAGGAGCTTGTGCTGAACATACGCTACGGAAACACACAACACATCACGCAATCTATAAAGAAACGCATTATGAAGTGGTGCGGAACGTACCGCCACTCATAACCAACCTACATCCTAAGAGGCCACGTAAGGTAGCGGTAAAGCCAGTAAGTGTGATAGGTCCAGAGGTATAACGTGATAAGAATAACAGGAATACGCACTGCCCATTGCCATCGTTCGCTCACACCTTTATATATATATGCAATGGCAATAGGTATCACAAACGCCCAGTGTGCTGTCATAATGTAAGGCTCTACATAGGCAAAACCGATGACGATATGAAGCAAAAAGGCATACAAGAAGCATGAGATGCCGGTGAGCATGAACAGCGAACGGCGCCCCTTCCATGCTCCAATGGCGAACATCAGCACTATCACCGCCTCCACAACATACTGCATCCACCATGTGTATTCTACCAGAACAGGACGTCTTACCAGTGCATCTCCAAGCATATATTGCCTGTGCAGCTGGATGCTTTCACCAAAAAAGTTCTCTATTATGACAGAAAGCATAGGCACGTCGTTGCTTATCCAATGAGTGACTTGCACCCCGACAGTCTCGTCAAGAAGAACAGTTATAACGTATCCTATGCCGAAGAGAACGGCAAGAACTGCCGCTGAGGGCCACAACTGACGGCGGAAGAAATGGCTTCCGTTGGTCATCACCACAATAATCAGTACTATAACGCCATTGCTGAGGGTAACACCTGCGGTGATGGTGAGCAGCAACAGCACCTCACGGAGGGTGAACAACGTGCCGCTTTGCATCTTAATGCCGCCCATATAGAGGGTAAGCAGAATGAGAAAAAGGGAGAAACAGAAGTGGTCGGGGACTATTATTGCCACCAGTATGTAGGCAAACGCAAAGAAGAAGAACGTAAGCCACATGGCATCCCACTTGCCAATGCCTACCACATGGCGCAGGATGCGGTTGAGAAAGATGACCGAATAGAATGAGCAGAACACCAGAATGGCACCTACTACGAACTGAGTGCAGTTGACACCTGTAATCATCCATAGCAACTGATTTACCAGATAGAACGGATAAAGCATAAAAGGCAGCAGCGGATGGCGTATGATGCTGTATCCGATTCGCCAGTTTCCGACAACATCATAGGTAACAGGATCGAAGCCTGACATGTGGAAATTGTGTGTGAATGTTATCCAATCCTCCGCCCGGTAATAGTCAACGAAAAGCACATAGAACTTACTTATGATGAGATAGTTGAAGAAACCTATGACAAGAAGTGCCATGACGGAGAGCAAACGCTCGTCTTTCCGTATGCAGAATATATCCTTAAGTGTCATTGCTGTTGTTTTTTCTGTTTTCAGTTTATCATCTTACATGGTCAGGAAACAAGATATCCTACCGTCAGTATGCCATTATATATAAAGAGGTATGCCGTGAGAAGCAGTGCCAGTGTCCGCAGAACAAGGAGGCTTCTGCCGCTGAGGGCCTTGAAGAGGAATGCCATTGCCACAGGCATCACAAACAACCAATGGGCTGACATGATATAAACCTCGTTGATGCCGAAGCCCAGCCCCAGGTGCAGGAACATATCAAAGGCGAATCCGCTGAGGCACATCCACAGGAAGCGGGAGCGCCTGCCGCACCATATTCCGGCAACAAACAGAAGCACAATGAGCGCCTCTACGACATAGCTGACGGCCCAGCGGTATGGGATTATTACCGGACGGCTGCGCAGGGTGTCCTTCAGCAGATGGTCGCGGTGCAACTGTAACGACTCGCCGAAGAGGTTCTCAACCGCCGTCTCAAGCCTTGACGTGCTGACATCCGTCCATCTCAGGAACTCACCTTTTGCCATAGGCTTGCCCTTGTTCTTATTCCACGCCTTCTTGCGGTCGGCCAGATAGCGTGCCTTTATGCGTTTGTTCATGTGCTGTTGGAATGCTTTCCTTATCTCCGCTCTGTCCTTCAGGCTTGTGGTGTCACAGAAAGCCTGGAACAAACGCTGGCGTTTCTGCTCGTTGGCTTTGGCTTTCGCCTCCTTGCGCGCCATCTCTCCAGGCCACACAAAGGTGCGATACTCCCAGCGTGCGAAGCCCCATATCAGCGCTGATGGCAGCAGGACGGCAAGCAAGAGATGCTTGATGCGGAAGAAGCTCCTGCCGTTTACGAACAGGGAATATATGAAAGTCTTGACGCCATTGCTAAGAGTGACACCGGCAGTGAGCATGAAGAGCACCACCGTCTGCCATATCTTGAGCTTGCGTCCACGCTCAATGCACTTGCCGCAGATATAGAGCGAGAGCACGAGAAGGAACATTGAGGGTCCGAAATGGTCGGGAACGATGAACGACAGCATGACATACGCGAAGGAGAAGAGCATGGCAGAGAGCATGGTGGCATCCCAGCGGCTTATCTTTATGAGCTCGCGCAGTATGCGATAGGTGAAGATATAGGTGTAGAATCCGCAGAAAACAAGCAGCAACGCAACAAGTATCTGTGCGAAGTTAAGGCCCGTAAGGCTGATGAGCAGGTTGTTAATGAGATTCAACGGATATACGAAGAAGGCAAGGAAGGGATGCCGATAGACATTATACTTAGCCTCCCAGTCGGTTATCACGGTGTAGGTTATGGGGTCAAAGCCCGACACTCCAAACGTGCGCACTACCGTATTCCAATAAGATTCGCTTACTTTCATGAACTTATCAGCGTAAGCACACACCATGACAGCATTGAGAGCAACAAACGAAAGCAGCGCAACGAGCGAGGCTTTCTTCTCCTCCTGTTTCACCAGGAATATCTTAAATGGGTTTCGCATTTGCTATATAATTTCCGTTTAGATGTGCTATGCCTGGGGCATTGGCACACAATTTAAATATGACTTTTTATGTTAATATCCACATCCTATGCAACAACTACTCCGGCATGACGTCATGCCACCGTGCGAAAGGGCATCATCCGGCTCCTGTTTGATATCCAAACGCAGCGTGAAAAGGCATCAGTCAGCCCCCGTTTAATGCCCTTTCGCAACGCAGTGCGGAATCATCCCGCTCGGCATGGGCATCAAATCGGAGAATGAGGGGTCATTGCCCTGTTTTCCCTCAACACCCAACAGCGGCAAGAGAGGGCTCCGCTCAGAACACACGATAGTATCCCTCATTGGCGAAGTTCAGCATTGCCCTGTCGCCTTTGCTGTCTCCATAGGCAGTGAGATGGTATGAGGTGCGGTCGGGATAACGCTCAAGTATGCGCCGCACCTTCTCGTCTCCATAGCAGTTATGCGACAGGAAGCGCCCCGTAAGCCTGCCATCCCTGACCTCGATGGTTGTGCCCAGCACCTCAACATGTGGCATATCGCTGAAGAATGGAGCCACCCAATTGGTGACACTGGCACTGACTATAAGCACCTTTGTCGCCTCCTCTGCCTGCAGTTGGCGCAGCTTCGCCAGGCCCTTAGGGCGCAATATCGACTTATTGGCAGACGCGAAAGCGCGGCACTGGGCATTAAACGTCTCCAGCGTGACACCCTTGAAACAGTAGGAGAATATCATCTGCTTAACAGACTCATTGCTCATCATGCCTGCCTTCATCATTATGAGATGATGCAGATGACACAGAAAGCACATGAGAAATCTCTTCAATCCGCAGGAGAAGTATATAAACAGAAGCAGAGAGTCATATCTGGTCAGCGTACCGTCGAAATCAAAGGCATGCAGATGTTTCACCTCACCGACTGGCGTAAGGTTGTCTTCCGCATCCTGAAAAAACAGGTTCTGCTCTGTAAATGATGACGTATCAGTATTCATATAATGACAATTAAAGTATGTAAATGATAACCAGGAAGGTTAAAGCCCACATCAGAACAACAGCCTGCATGAACCTGTCACGCAGCATCATCTTGGTTGGATCGCCGCTGGCTTTGTCCACTACGGTTATCTGTATATACCTGAGAAGCCCCAGAAGGACAAAGATGGACGTGAGATAGAGATGCTCTGAGCGTGTGCGCTGTATAACTTCCGGAGACACGGTGTACATGATATAGCACACAAGTGTTACCGAGGCGGTGATGGTTATTGCCTGATTGATGAATGTAAGATTATACATTATAGTGTTTTTACGCGGCGGTTCGCCCGTCTCATTCATCCTAATGACATCGTCGCGACGCTTGGCAAAGGAGAGGAAGAGGGTGAGCAGGAACGTCATCAGCACAATCCAACGGCTCAGCGAGATGTCGGTAGCCTCGCCACCGGCAAGCAATCGCAGCACAAAACCAAACGCAATGACGCACACATCGACAATGGCATACTGCTTTATCTTGGCACAATAGAGCAGATTCATTACGTAATAAAACAGCAATATGCCGCCCACCACTATCATCTTACTGCCCAACAGGGTGAGAACAGCCAGTGAGAGGAAGAACATCAGCGCCATAAGACCATACGCCTGGGGCACACTCACGGCGCCGGAAGCCACCGGACGCGTGCATTTCACAGCATGACGACGGTCGGCCTCAACATCAATAATGTCGTTGAAGCAGTAAACCGACGATGCCATGAAGCAAAAAGCAGCAAACGTTACCAATGCGGCGAAGACCTCAGTGACATCAAGAAGCGCTCCACCAAAGAACACAGGAATAAGCACAAAGACATTCTTGAGCCATTGCTTAGGACGGATTATCTTTATAAAGTCTTTTATCATAATGCTTTGTTTTATATATCACAGAACTCGTTTAATAACTTTTCACAGCACATCCGACAGTATGTCAGAATCTATCTGATATCCTTCGGGAAGAAACTTATTATATAACCTACCAGCTTATGCAGAAGCCATGAGAGGGGAATAGTTATCAGAAGCAGTAATATTGTTGTCAGCCAGAAACCCAGTTTATATGGTCCGAGGTACTTAAGGACGAAATGTGCGTGGATGAGATATATCTCAAGACTTATCGTTCCAACAAAAGCGAAAGCCTTATTAGCCCACTGCGGCAACACATCCAGCAAGTGAGCAAGCAACAGAAGACCGCTGACTGTGAGCGGGATATATACCATGCGCTCAAGGAACAACGGGAAACGGCCGCGCCATGACTCCTCAAACTCAACACACATGAGCAGCGACATGACAAAGACAAGCAGCAGGAGCCACATGGCGGAGGGCTCCAGCGTGCGGCGCTCTCTTACCCACTCGCCGCAGTTCACTCCCAAAAGGAATATCGGTATGCGGCTGAAGAATATCTCAATGTGCCCCACTCCGGCGTGGACAGGAGGATAATACTGCACCATCACGGCAAGAACCATAAACAGCACAGGCATCCAACGGTATGCAGGAGAGCGCTGAATAAGACTCATATAAGCCGGAGCAAAGGTGTACATCATCATTATTGACGGTATAAACCAGAATGTAAGGTCGTCGATTCGCCAGAAACTCCAGTTGAAAAGGATATTAGCGATAAGATGCCAGATATTAGGACTGTATCCGCCTCCTTCCACATTGAGATAGTTGGGGATATAAAACAGGCACGCCATTATGAGCCATGCGGGATAGATTCGTATGTAACGCCTCCAATAGAACTGCTTAAGCGTAGGCTTCTTCTGCCACGCATACCACAAGCCTATGCCACTAAGGAACATGAACATATCCACTCCCACATTGCCAATGCGGTGCAAACCGAACATAGGATCAGTCTTTGGAAGCCACACATGGAAAAGAATCACGAACAGCATTGCCAGTCCCATCAACTCACTGCGATATGTGCTGAGGGCTGAGAAGGATGTTTCTTTTATCTGTATTTTCATAACCTGACGCTATTAATATATTTCTCTTTATAACATAAGTTCGCTAAACCTGTCACCTATAAGGCGGAGGCGCTCACTGTCTCGGCTCCGGAAGCCGGCGCATTAACTGCGCAAACAGCCACGCCACGCATACAGACGCCATGACATAGAGCAGTAATCCTGCATACACCTCGCCATGACGTGACAGCGGGATGAATATCTTACGCAGTATAGGGTGTGTCACAAACATAGCCGAGGATATTGCTCCCAGCCACATGCAGACGCCGGATATGCGCTGAGGGAGCAGTTTTATGAGTGCGACAGAGCCTGTAACAATGAACAACGGAACCCATAGCCATGACTGGAAGGTAAGGCTTGCGACCACGACCAACAGCACCGAGAGCAGCAACATGGCAATATACGCGTGCCTGCCGAATGCCTTTCCGTGCCGTGCATACAGCACTCCGAGTCCGAACGGCAGCATTCCGCCGATGAAATTATAGCGGACTCTGTTCAGCACAACGCCTCCCGGGTCGTTGGATGATGTGAGGAAAGCCTGCAGCAGCCAGCAGAGCACGACAAGTATTATGACATTACGCGACGGACGGCGATATAACACGAGGCGCCAGATGACGTAAAGCTGAATCATAAGTCCGAAGAACCAGTAGGGTCCCGGCCATATAATACGGTCTGGATTGGGAAGAATGTTTATGAACATTCCCATCAGAGCCACGATGTCTATTGCCTCATAATAATGCCTTCCGGGTGTTATGTAGTCTATAATCGTGAATGCCACGAAGCCGACGAACATCATCTTGAACAACTTTAGATAATGATACCTTGTGAATGGAAGTATTCCGATGCCAGCCGCCGAGGGCTTCTCATACTTGCACACCAGTCCGAATCCACTGATAAAAAGGAACACCGGAACACCATAATGGCCGAAGAAAGACATCAGATGCACAAAGATATTGGCATCGGGAGCCATCATCTGCCCTAAAATCTGCTGAGGACGTGACGCGTCGAAGGTAAATTCGTTCTCTTTTACGGCAAAGCCCAGCCAGTGGCAGTAGTTGTGAAGCATGATGGCTAATATGGCAATGCCACGCAGTGACTGAGATTCCGCCAAGGAAAGAAGTTTGTTGCTGTCTTTCATCTGTACTGTTTTTATTACTTGTTAATCATGGGTGTGTCATCAATCCTTGCTCTCCGCGTCCATAATCTTGTCGTAATCCGTCGTATTTTTAAGTATACGCGGGCGCTGCTCATTATATTGCGGACTGAGGATGTTAAGGTCCTCACGATAAGCCGGGCAGTGTATGCCGCCCAGATAGAGCAGAAGATGCGGCAGTGCGTCGGTCATATACGGGCGGTCTTTTGCCAGCACGATGTCCCTGTATATGTCGGGATTGCTCACCATAAAGTCATGCGAGCACCATATCCAGAACGGAATGTCAAACTCCTCGCGTGCCAGGCGGGCTGTGATTTCCGCCGAATGCATACGTCCGTAGAAGTGTACTCCCTCGCCATAACACTCCTCGCCATGGTCGGGGACATATATCACGACGGCATTCTCATGCTCAAACTTACCAATGATGGCATCCACAACGGAGTCGTTATAATGTATGGCATTGTCGTAGTTGGCAAGAACGCGCTTCTCCTTCACATTAAGGTCAGGGCGGTTGTAATCCTCTTTGTTGAACTTACGTCTGGCCTTTGGGAAGCGTGTGTGATAGTCTACATGCTGTCCTTTAAGATGGAATATTATCAGATTGTTCTCCCCGTTCTCCTTCTTCAGCCTGTCATAGTCGTTGACAAGACCCTCATCGTAATAGAACAGTTTGGAGTTTCGCGTGTCGAACATAGCCTCACTGAGTTGGGGATTGTTGAGGAAGAAGCCTCCGCTGAAGTCATATACCGCCTCCTTTGCCTGCGGGAGGAACTGGTTTGTGAGGAAAGAGACATGATAGCCCGCCTTCCGGAAGAGCTCTGGGAAGAGCGGATAATCACACCATTCGCCCTTGTCGCCAACCGTATATGTTGAGAAAAGATGCTTGAAGACAAAGCTTGTGAGATTCCAGGGAGCCACCACGTCGCTGTAAACGGTAAGCTCTCCCTTGTCTGCACGCCTCTTCTGGCAAGGCGTTGTTGGCTTGTCGTATCCATAGAGTTGCGCGTGATGGCGGTTGAAGCTCTCTCCTATTATCAGAACGATATTGGGTGACCTGAACGAGCAACTGTCCACTTTCACGTCATCTATGCCTTCCACCAGCTTGTCAACCTGCTGCGCTGTGAGACTGTTGGCATATACGCTGAACACCAGACGGTATATAGGCTGATACAGGATTGCGCGGTCTTTCCTTGTCAGTTCGTGCTCCACGCTTCCTATATTGTCGTAGGACATAAGGCGCGCGAACGCCGGCTTGTTGTGCCATGTATCTATTGCGGACCATATAAGCAACGACAATACCGCCGTACCAAGCAGGGCATCAATCCATGCCTTGT
>JAFQGS010000106.1 GCA_017415455.1 Prevotella sp. | reverse complement strand
GCATACAGATTGTTCTCTCCGGAGTAAACCCGAAGGTTCATGCGGTGCTTGAGAAAGCCGGATTCTACAATCTTGTCGGCAAAGAAAACATCTGCAGTCATATCGACGACGCTCTGAACAGGGCAAAGGAAATTCTCTAAAAACGCATATAGGCATTGGCATTTAGCAACAAACTAAGTGCCAATGTTTTTTTAGACCGTTACAATAGATACCGGAGATACATATCACATATACAGGGGACTATTATAATAGACACAGAAACGGAATCTAAATCACCGTTCCTTATAAGCAAAAACACTCTGTAACTCACAGCATCATATATCTATTCTCTGAATATAATAAGATATGTCATATAATGAAAAGGGCTATGCCAGATTTGGCATAGCCCTTTTCATATATACTTTCAGATACTTTTTACTCCCACTCAATTGTCGCACTTGGTTTTGGCGACATGTCGTAGCATACGCGGTTGATGCCAGGAACTTCCTTCAGTATTCGATCGGTGATCTTCAACAGGATAGGCCATTCAATCTGCTCAATAGTAGCAGTCATAGCATCTACGGTATTCACGGCACGGATAATCACAGGCCAGTCGTAGCTGCGGGCATTGTCCTTTACACCTACGCTCTTGAAGTCTGGCACAACGGTGAAGTACTGCCATACCTTCTTGTCAAGACCCGCATTTGCAAACTCCTCACGAAGAATAGCATCGCTCTCACGCAAAGCCTCAAGACGGTCGCGTGTGATTGCACCAAGACAACGAACACCAAGACCAGGTCCAGGGAATGGCTGACGATAAACCATCTCGTATGGCAAGCCAAGCTCTACGCCGCAAGCGCGAACCTCATCTTTGAACAACTGCTTGAGAGGTTCTACCAACTCAAACTGCAAATCCTCTGGCAAACCACCAACATTGTGATGACTCTTAACCATCTTTGCTGTCTTTGTTCCACTCTCAACGATATCCGGATAGATTGTGCCCTGTCCAAGGAAGTCAATACCACCGGCAAGTTTGCGAGCCTCTTCCTCAAACACGCGGATAAACTCACCACCAATAATCTTACGCTTCTGCTCTGGATCTGCAACACCTTCAAGCAAACCGAGGAAACGGTCGGTAGCATCAACATAAACAAGATTGGCATTAAGCTGGTTCTTGAACACCTCAATAACATTCTCTGATTCACCCTTACGCATCAAGCCATGGTTCACGTGTACACAAACGAGGTTGTCACCGATTGCCTTAAGCAAGAGAGCCGCAACAACAGAACTGTCAACACCACCAGAAAGAGCGAGCAGCACCTTCTTGTCTCCAACCTGACGGCGAACAAGCTCTATCTGATCGGCCACGAAGTTCTTCATGTTCCAGTTTGCCTCAGCCTTACATGTATCAAAAACGAAAGACTTAACTGCATTCTTTATAGCCTCCTCGTCGTTTTCAAACTGCTGAAGTTTCACATCACAAAGTGCTTTATCATGTCCGGCTGCCATAACTGGATAGCCTGCCTCATATATCTCAGGCAACACATCTATGGCAACTCCATCTATAATATTGTTCGGTCCACCATTAATAATAATACCCTTAACATTTGGCAATGCCTTCAATTCGTTTGCAGTAATGTCGTGCGGATAGATCTCACTATAAACACCTAACGCACGGATTGCACGGGCTACCACTGTATTCTCGTGACTTCCCAAGTCAAGAATGACAATCATGTCTTGTTTCATAAATCCTATGTAATAAGTTATTAATAAATATTTCTTCTTACCTATTTGTCTGTTTGTAAATTCCTTATAAAGCTATCAGCCTCTGCCAAAGTATCAAGCTTGCCCACATCCATCAGTTTAAGGTCATCCTTCACAATACCTCGTATACGTGACGTTGCGCAATTCTTAAGATAAAAATCAATGATTCCAAACTTGTCCGGATAGCTATCCATTAATGGCAGCATTGACGGAGAGAGCACATGAATGCCGGAAAAGGCATAAGGCTGGAGATTAAGATATCTGAATATAGATGCCTGGAGGAATGAGAATGTCGGTATAGTGAACGTCGTTAGACTTATATTCTGCTCTTTTTCTTTGTGCATTAATGATGAGACCCTGACGTTTCTAAGCTCCTGTACACAACCGTCTTTCAATCCCTCCACCATCATACTCTTCAGTTCTGGATACGGAGTTCTAACCTCACCGGTCTCAATATTTATCCAAGCAACAAGATACATATCCCCGTCAAATAGCAAATAGCGCTTTGTCTGACGTCTGCTCACCAGCAATGCGGCATCGTAACGTGATGACTCGCTATAAAATTGAGCAAGATTAACATTGCTCAGAATATCAACATTATGCAGCAATATCGGCTCATCCTTATAAAAAAAAGAGGCAGCATGCTTTATGCCGCCACCTGTCTCCAGTAGCATTCCTGTCTCGTCGCTTACACATACATCAAGACCGAAATTGCCGTTCTCTATAAGATAGTTCTTTATATCCTCCGCAAAGTGATGTACATTCACAACAACACGACTTACGCCGGCTTCTGCAATTTTCAACAGCACATGCTTAAGCAGTGGTTCTCCGTCCACCTTAATCAATGCCTTAGGCATCTTGTCCGTAAGCGGTTTGAGACGGGTTCCAAGCCCTGCCGCAAATACCATTGCTTGCATCATATCACTATGCTTTTAAATTTGGATGCAAAGTTACAGAAAGTCATATTAACTACAAAAATTAATTAATTTTTTTTTAGGCATCAAATAAAAAAAATTATTGAAGCGTGACTGCCATCAGACCTACTACAACATCATTGGAAAGGGTACGAAGAGTCATAGAACGTAATCGTTTCTGAGGATTTAAAGGCATGGACAACATCTGAAGTGCGCCGCCAGGTATTTCCCTGCCATAGACACCTTTGATATCAAGTTCCTTCCCCAAGTCACGACTTACAGTACCCGTTGACAGACATATACGATACGGGCGCGGATGAATTGTTGCAAAAGCTTTGCCGTCAACATAGTAATCTTGCTCTATCGGGCACCAGTTATATGGATTTATAAGTCGCAAGGTGTCTGTACTTCCGTCACTGTAAGAGGCGATAACAAGAGCATTGTCTATTCTGCTTTGCATGTGGTTAGTTGATCCTGCCATTAACAAATAGGCACGTTCTGCTTTCCCTTTCATTTTAAGCACAATACTATCCGGATAATTATCCCACAACGAGGTATATGCTATGTTCATACCAACTTTTGGAGTACGGAACGGCACACCGGCAACAATGAAACTTTCTTCGCTTATCAGTGTGCGGAAAACAGAATCGTTTATCTCTGGGCAATATTTAGGATGACACCACTCTCCTATTCCCTGCAATGGCATCTGCAGCGTTGTATAAGGAGGACGTGGAGAAAGGTATTCATTCTTATATATGTCATCTACCTCTGCATTAAAATCCTTGCTTATATCTATCATGCGGAACGGGGCGTCTACATTTGGCTCTGACAATCCTAAACGATCTGCGTCATGAGAGTCTGCCTTAATTGATGATGCGGTGTACAGTTCTCCTCCGTCTGGTATATCCACCGTAACAGTCTGAATACGTTCTGACGTTGCATGATAGTCGGAATATAGTCCTTCTCCTTTGTTCACACGAACAATTATATCAAGCGGTTTACTGAAATTCTGTTCTATAGTAAGCTCTGCCTTATCTCCTCTCTTTCTATACGTATATGACAGATATGGCGTTTTTACCGAAGCGCTGTCCCATTCTGCAGGGAATCCAGGTCGGATAACACACTTTCCATTGAGAGCATCTGGCTGAATTCCAAAAAGTCCTTGCAAGAGTGTACGTGCAGAGACGCCCACATTATCTCCAAAATCGCGATAGCATTCACCACGCGCCGCATCATAATAACTAACCTGACCAAAATTGGCAGGACTGGAACCAAGATACATCTGATCCATTATGTTTGCTTTCATCAGATTAAAACCAGCATTACTCCTGCCTGAATTAAAGAAAGCAAGTGCCGTATTCATGACTTCCGCAGATGCAACATTGTTTATACTCCATGAATAAGGCATCCAATTAGATGTTGAGATTGTATATAATGTATCTGCTCCACAGTCAGAAATCCTGTCATAAAGCGGATTCGACTGCCATCTTACCGGCAAATGAGGTATCTTTGAATCCACGTAACGTGTGGCATTATAATATTGCTGTGGAGAACCTGCCCCACAATCTATCGGAGTGTAAACAGACCATAGCGCAGCATTTTCATGCACACGCTGCAGTCCCATCAAATCACGATACTCTGCCCAGTGTCCGTCATTAAGCCACAGACCGTCATTCATTGCACGTTTTATAGCATCTGCCTCTTTATGGTATCGTTCTGACGGGACACCCAGCTTATCTGCGATGATTGCCGCAACCCTATTGGCCCTGTAATTATACGCAGAACTATGTGTAACCGCACCGCCGCTATAATACAGAGCATCGCTTGCCCATATACAGCAATATGCATCATAAAGGTGGTCTCCGTCAGGATCGAAGTTACGTTTCTCCCAAGCTAAATGGCGCTCAACAACAGGCCACATCTTTCTCATATAACTTGTATCTGCATCATACTGGAAATGCCATAGCAGTTCATCTATGTAATTCAGATTCATATCATAATGATGCATCTGATTGTTTCTATAAGGATTACGACAGATATATCCGTCTGAATACATCTGCGTGCCCCACTTTTTTGCAGCACGTGCCAGATTTTGTTTCACATCCTGTGACGGATGTGGCAATACCGGCGGAACAGATGTCACCTGACTTGCGGCATACGCATTGAAATGACTCAAGGCCCTGTCATTCCAACCCAGCACATCTCCAAGATACCCTGCCCTCCAGCCAGCAAGAGGCATACGCCATCCCACTGCGCCATGAAGCCATGTTGTTCCGTCCCACACGCCATCAGCCGCAAGAGTCAGAGCGCCACCTATGGAATTAACATAAGGGTCTGGGGTTATAAACGTAACACGTGAGGTTAAATCCTCATAATACTGAGAGATATCTTCCATCTTTGCCACAGCCGACAGCCAGCCTTGACAGTCAGGGTCACAAGTCTCCACGCTTAACACATCAACATCGGTTATTGTAAGTACAGAGGCAGCATTAATATCATAGGTCAGAGACTTATATCCCTTTCTGTCCGGAGCCGGTTCAAATACACCTGGAGGGTCAGCTCCTATATCACCATTCCTTGCAAGTTTCTCACGGGCTATACCCATTATCTCTACTTGCATCCGCATATCAGCGAATGACGTTGTCTGCCACATCAGACTATCAGTCCACGATTGTCCTGGCTGGATATAGAAAACAGCCTCTTCCGTATTGTGATTTGCCATCGCTGTTATCAGCAGAGGCTTATTATCCCATCTGCTGTCACGAAGCTCATAAATACGTTTTCCCCGTCCATACCATGATTTGCAGTAATCCACATTGTCAAGCCTTAGAGTATCACCTTTGCTGATTACAGAAAGAATTATACTACGACAATTGTTTTTCTTGTATATAGCAAACGCCGGGACATCACTTGTCTCCAAGCGCCAATCCGTATAGCCCCCATAAAGAGCACGCGTATAGCGGTTTTTACCATTGACACATACAAAATAATCACCCTCCGGATAATACTGCATCATCCTTAGTGAGTCAGTGCTGTCATTATGCGACCCTGCAAAAATATTCTCTGCCATCCGCTTCTGAGCTTGCAACGGTGTGATAGAAAGAAGAAGCGTGATTATACTTAGAATGATACATCTAATCATATTCTCTACCCAAATGGTTATTTTGCCGGTTTGAAAATCTGTGTTATATTTTGCTCACGATGAACCAACCTCACTTCAATTCCAAATTTCTCATGCAGGTGTTCCGCCAGATGCTGGGCTGAATAGACACTACGATGCTGTCCTCCTGTACATCCAAAAGAAAACATCAGCGAGGTAAATCCTCTTTCTATATATCTTTGTACATGTGCGTCGGCCAACTTGTAAACAGAATCCAGGAAGGTTGTTATCTCTCCATCATCCTCAAGGAAACGTATGACCTTCTCGTCAAGGCCCGTAATCTGTTTATAAGGCTCATACCTGCCAGGATTATGGGTGCTGCGGCAGTCAAACACATATCCGCCACCGTTGCCACTCTCATCCTCTGGTATTCCTTTCTTGTATGAGAAACTGAATATCCTCACCACAAGAGAACTCTTTCGGCCTTCATCCGCCTTGTCTGCTGTATCAGACTTATTTGACGTCACAGGAGCCATTCCATCTTGTGGGAGTAGTCCTGATGAGGCATTCGTCTCAGAGTTACCACACTTACAAGCCAAGCGTTTGAGGACGTCTGTCAGATAAGGATACGGAAAGTTACCTTTGGCTAATATATTGCTAAGATTTTCAAGCGCAGGAGGAATGCTGTCTATAAAATGTTTCTTCTTCTCAAAGTAACCGCGGAAACCATATGCTCCAAGAACCTGCATGATGCGGAAAAGGACAAAAAGACTCAAGCGCTCAGAGAAATGCTCCCATGAGGGAACGTCTGTATATTGCTGCAGGGAATTATAATATTCCTTTGTCAGCTTATCACGCAACTCCGGTGAATAGTGTGCCGAGGCCTGCCATATAAAAGACGCAAGGTCATAATAGAAGGGTCCTCGTCTGCCGCCTTGAAAATCTATCAGATAAGGCAAATAGGCATCCTTGTTTTCTGGTGCAGGTCTTTTAGAGGAACAACATCCAGACTCTTGTTCCGGATTGGCTATGGCTGAAACACACCCTACCGGCACCAGCATTATGTTACGGGCCTGGAAGTCACGATAGAGGAACGTGTTGTTCTTGTCTGTCACCAAGTCTTTCGCGAAACTCCTGAACTCTTCCTCAAGCCTCATCTCGTGGAAGTCCACACCCGATGTCTTAAGGAAGCAATATTTAAAATAGTTAAGGTCGAACATAACATTGTCGGTATTAAACTCCTGCTGAGGATAACATACCGACCAGTCTAAGTCCTTCGCACCCTCAAACTGAACTTCCGGCAACAGTCTTATTGCGTCAACAAGAAGACTCTCCTCGTATTCATTATATACACCTCCAGCCTCTCGTCCCTGCTTGATGGCATCAAAGAGCGACAACCCGCCAAGGTCTTGCTGTATATAACACATCTTGTCTTCGCTGACACCATATACCTCCGGCACTGGCAAGTTACAAGCCTTGAAATGCTTTGACAAATACACGAAAGCATTATTCTCCTCTACACTTGTACCTTCTACGCCAATCACCGTTTCTCCCTTGGCATTCGTGATTCTATAATACCTGCGGTTACTCCCCGCACCGGCAAGTTTCTCTACAGACTGGGCTTCCTCACCCGCCCATCGCTTATAAAGTTCACTGAGTTGTTGCATATTTCTATTTATAGCTCAAAGCTGTCATTACTGCACAAAAGTAATAATAATAGCTCAAACTCACAAATGCTTTTACTGTAAGGTACAAAAAAAATCGGATGTCTCACGACAACCGATTTTCAAAAACAAACTACTTAAAAACTAATCTACTAAAACAAATCAAAAAATCTCTATTTTTAATGATCTTACTCGAATGTATTATTTTCATTGCAAAGTTAAGAACTTAAACAGTACCCTCAAAATATTTCTTCCGTTATTTTCCTGTTTTTAACTTTTTATATGCAAAAAAAGAGGGGTTCCAGAAACAGACCCCTCTTTTTGTTATCTATACTTTGCAAATACACATTACATCATTCCGCCCATGCCAGGTGCTCCCATAGGCATTGCCGGTTTGTCTTCTGGCTTATCTACAATCAGACATTCTGTTGTAAGGAACATACCTGCAATAGAAGCAGCATTCTCAAGAGCCACACGTGAAACCTTTGCAGGATCTACGATACCAGCCTTGCGCAAGTCCTCATAAACGTCAGTACGTGCGTTGTAACCGAAGTCACCCTCGCCCTCGCGTACTTTCTGCACTACAACAGCACCTTCACCACCAGCGTTAGCAACAATCTGGCGTAATGGAGCCTCTATGGCACGCTCTACGATATTTATACCTGTCTGCTCGTCGGCATTGTCACCCTTAAGATTCTCCAAGGCAGAGAGCGCACGGATATATGTTGTACCACCACCGGCAACAACACCCTCCTCTATTGCGGCACGTGTCGCGCAGAGAGCGTCATCCACACGGTCCTTCTTCTCTTTCATCTCCACCTCGCTGTTAGCACCTACATAAAGAACTGCCACACCGCCTGCAAGTTTCGCAAGGCGCTCCTGGAGCTTCTCCTTATCGTATGAACTTGTTGTATTTGATATTTCGTTCTTTATCTGCGCCACTCTGTCAGCGATGAGCTGTTTGTCACCCGCGCCATTTACGATTGTTGTATTATCCTTAGACACAACAGCCTTGTCACAAGTGCCAAGCATATCGAGAGTTGCCTGCTCGAGCTTCAAGCCCTTATCCTCGCTGATAACAAGACCACCTGTCAGCACTGCGATATCCTCAAGCATTGCCTTACGACGATCGCCAAAGCCAGGAGCCTTAACGGCACATATCTTCAAACCACCACGCAGACGGTTTACAACGAGTGTTGTAAGTGCTTCTGAGTCAACATCCTCTGCTATCACGAGCAGTGGGCGTCCGCTCTCAGCTGCTGGCTGAAGAACAGGGAGGAAGTCTTTCAGATTACTTATCTTCTTGTCATAGATAAGGATGTAAGGATTATCCATCACACACTCCATCTTGTCTGAGTCTGTCACAAAATATCCTGAGAGATATCCACGGTCAAACTGCATACCCTCTACAACACCGATATGAGTATCGCGGCTCTTGCTTTCCTCAATTGTGATAACGCCGTCCTTGCTTACTTTTCTCATAGCGTCAGCAAGAAGTTTTCCTATCTCATGGTCGTTATTTGCAGAAACGGTAGCCACCTGCTCAATCTTGTCATAGTTGTCGTCAACCTTCTCTGCGCTTGTCTGGATGAAGTCAACAACAGCCTTGACAGCCTTGTCAATACCACGCTTCAGGTCCATAGGGTTGGCACCTGCGGTCACGTTCTTCAGTCCCTCTGTCACAATTGCCTGAGTAAGGATTGTAGCAGTTGTTGTACCGTCACCAGCATCGTCACCTGTCTTGCTTGCCACACTCTTTACGAGCTGTGCGCCTGTGTTCTCAAAGTGGTCATCCAGTTCTATCTCTTTTGCCACAGTCACTCCATCCTTTGTTATCTGTGGAGCACCGAACTTCTTCTCAATTACGACATTGCGACCCTTAGGACCAAGTGTCACCTTTACTGCATTAGCAAGCTGATCTACACCTTTCTTAAGAAGATCGCGAGCATCAACGTCAAATTTTATTTCCTTTGCCATAATATTTCTTTTTTATCGTTTTACATTTATTGTCTGAGTCATAACACTGGCGGCAGAACCGCAAAGGTGTCATAATCTCACCTATTTATATATTAACCAACAACAGCCAAAACGTCGCTCTGGCGCATGATTAGATATTTCTCTCCTTCAAACTCAAGTTCTGTTCCTGCATACTTGCCATAGAGAACATTATCGCCAACCTTGAGAATCATCTCCTCGTCCTTTGTTCCATTACCCACTGCTACAACAGTTCCGTTCAATGGTTTTTCCTTTGCTGTGTCAGGAATGATGATTCCTCCTACTTTCTCTTCTGCAGGTGCTGGAAGTACAAGCACTCTGTCTCCTAATGGTTTAATATTCATATCTTTTATTTTTAGTTGTTATTAATTACATCATATCACTATAAGTATAAGCGAAAAACGTGCCAATGTCAGAAGAATTGACATTTTTGTCACTCAATATGACATTTTTGTCAGTAATTTTGTTTCATTAACGTCAACGAGAACGAAAGAAGCGGTTACTGGTTAATGAAAAACGAACATTGTACTTTTCACCTTTCATTGTTAATTGTTCACTTAATCAATCAACTCGTAAAGTTATTAAAGGAGTACAGGAGTGCAGGAGTGTAGGAGTGTAGGAGTGCAGGAGTGCAGACAATAGCTTGACACGCAATTTTTCGCCTTCGCTCAACAACACGTGTCCTCTATCTCCTACTATATTCTTCCAAAGACCCTTAACCATTAAACTTTAACCATTAAACTTCAAACGCTCTTCAATCTCCTTCTAAAAAGCACATGGCCTAACTTCTTAACTACCCTAACTTCTTAACTACAAAACTATTGATTGATCAATCAACTTGTTAACTTGTCAACTTGTTAACTTGTCAACTTAATCAATCAACTTGTCTACTCGTCTACTAAAAACTTATTCTCTTTTTTTGACAAACGCAACTCTCAAAATAGAAATTCCAACGGTGCGTTTGATGCCCTTTCGCACTTTTGTTCACTCACTGCGGCAGCTCTTTTTTCATGTTAACAAATCAAAAAGATGCCCGAGGACGACCGAAATGCGATTTTTTCAGCACGATTTTTTATAAAATCCATAGCCCTACATGCGCTATATTTCCTATAATTCATATAGAAATGCCTGCCATTGCTATCTAATGGTCACGCCGTTTCATATGAGAAGGCGGTGCGATTACGTCTTTATCATGCTATGATTACAACGTAATCGCAGCACGATAGCTATTTTATCGCACTGCCATGACAACGCCATCCTACCGCCATCTAAAAGCGATGATGCGGCGATGACTATGCCATGGCACCGCCATAACTATGCAATGATGCCTTCCGCACCTAAAAGTCTCTTTGCCTGGCACACTTTTTGGAACGCTGTAATAAAAAACGCAATCAGCGCGAACTAATGGCATACAAAATCAATTATTGAACAGGACAAGATAAAAGTAGCACTCACAAACAATCTTCTTCAACTTTTTATATTATCTTTGCAATGATATTATAACACCTATTTTATATATATAGATATGAGAAGAACACTGACGCTGGCTGTAATGATAATGTCGGCATTATGCATGAACGCACAGAAAGAGGAGGCCGCAAAGGTATTAGAAACTGCGGTTGCTGTTAACAGTTACTTCATGAAGATGTGGGAGGACCCCACAGAACCGACCTTCGTAAGACGCAAACGCCCCAGCAGCTTATGGACAAGAGCCGTATATTATGAAGGGCTCATGGCGCTCAACGAGATTGCACCGCGCAATGAGTACATGGAATATACCGACAGATGGGCGGCTTTCCACAAATGGACACCTCGCTACGGCACAAAGACAACGCATGCCGACGACCAATGCTGCGGACAGACGTATATTGACAGATATAACATGGTTGGCGGAGAGGAGAAGATTGACAGCGTGAAACTGAATCTGCACAAACAGATGAATTCAGGCAGATGCGACTACTGGACATGGATTGACGCCATACAGATGGCTATGCCCGTATATTCAAAGATGTATAAACTCACCGGAGAGAAGGAATATATGGACTATGCAATGAAGCTATACACATGGTCGAGAGACACCTGCGGCAACGGACTGTTTAACGTTGAGGAAGGACTGTGGTGGCGTGATGCCGACTATGTTCCGCCTTACAAGGAGAAAGACGGACAGAACTGCTACTGGAGCCGCGGCAACGGATGGGTTTACGCTGCATTGGTGAAGGTGCTCAGCGACATCGGTCCGAAAAACGAATACTATGAGCCGCTGCTGAAGGACTTCCTGCTGATGAGCGACGCCATAAGGAAGTGCCAGCGCGAGGACGGATTCTGGAACGTCAGTCTTGTGTCACCTGTGACATTCGGCGGCAAGGAGCTTACGGGCACTGCCCTCTTCCTTTACGGCATGGCATGGGGCATACAGCAAGGCATTCTTGACAAAGACACCTATCTGCCTGCATGCGACAAGGCATGGAGGGCGATGAAGGAGGATGCTGTTCATGCCAATGGCTTTCTCGGATATGTTCAAGGCACAGGCAAAGACCCGTCGGCAGGACAGCCTGTAACCTACTCCAGCGTTCCCGACTTTGAGGATTACGGCACAGGATGTTTCCTTCTTGGCGCAGCGGAATATTACAAACTGCTTACATCCATGAAATAGACAGCATTACAGCATAAACGGTTTAACTAATTAACACACCAATCACTATGGCACGTATCATTCTTTGCCTACTCACAATATTCATATCGCAGACTCTGGCGGCACAGACATGGCCACAGACAAGCAATGAGACGAAAGCCGGCACACGCTGGTGGTGGCATGGCTCCGCCCTTACCAAAGAGGAGATGCAGAAAAGCATGCGTGAGTACTCACGCACAGGGATAGGCACCGTGGAGATAACTCCTATCTATGGAGTAAAGGGTAACGAGAAGAATGATATTGAATATTTGTCTCCGCAATGGATGCAACTGCTTCAGGATATTCAGGACGAGGGCAGGCGCGACAGTATCATCGTTGACATGAACAACGGCACAGGATGGCCCTTCGGCGGTCCCAACGTCCCTATAGAAGAGGCTGCATGCAAGACGGTGTTCAGAGTTGACACCATAAACACAAAGAGTCTAACCGCTGACGACAGGGGTGACATAACATTGGACATCAGTGCGCCACAGAAAGAGCGCAAACATGCTGTGCTCCACCGTGTGATGGCTCACAGGCTTAACAGCGACGGCACATGGGGTGCTGCCAAGGACATCACCTCACACGCAAAGGGCAGCCGGCTCACATGGCGGCAGGAGGAGGGAGAATGGCTTGTCATAACATTATACTTAGGCAGGACACGGCTCAAGGTGGAGCGTGCGGCGCCTGGCGGCGAGGGACTTGTAATCGACCACTTTGACAGGAATGCTCTCAAGAACTATCTTAAGCGCTTTGATGATGCCTTCGGGAAATCACAGACTCCATATCCTCATGCTTTCTTCAATGACTCTTACGAGGTGGAGAGAGCCAACTGGACGCCAACGCTGCTTGATGAGTTTCATAAGCGCAGAGGCTACAGGCTGGAGTACCACTTTCCCGAGCTCCTGTATGGCAAGGACACGAAGGTTCTCTCTGATTACCGTGAGACCGTCAGCGAACTGCTGTTGGAGAACTTCACCGAGCAATGGACAGAATGGGCGCACAGGCACGGAGCACTGACGCGCAGTCAGGCACATGGCTCACCGGGCAATCTCATCGACCTTTATGCAGCTGTTGACATTCCGGAGATTGAAGGCTTCGGACTTTCTGATTTCGGCATCAAGGGACTACGCACCGACCAGGGGTTCACACGTAAGAACTTCAGCGATGTGTCTATGCTCAAATATGCTTCATCTGCCGCACACATCACAGGAAAGCCGCTTACGAGCAGCGAGACGTGCACATGGCTTACCGAGCACTTCCGCACGTCGCTCTCACAGATGAAGCCCGACATCGACCTGATGTTCACATGCGGTGTCAACCGTATGTTCTTCCACGGCACTTGCTACTCACCATCGTCAGAGCCATGGCCCGGCCGTAAGTTTTATGCATCTGTGGACATGAGTCCCACCAACAGCATCTGGCATGACGCGCCATATATGATGAAGTATATAGAACGCTGTCAGAGTTTCCTGCAGATGGGCGCTCCTGACAACGACTTCCTTGTCTATCTCCCTATAAGAGACATGTGGGCTATGCGTGAGCGTGAGGGCGAGCGCGGATTGCTTATGATGTTCGACATTCACTCCATGGAGCGCAAGGCACCCGCTTTCATACAGAGCATAATGAGCATTGACAGTTGCGGATTCGACTGCGACTATATCAGCGACAAATACCTTCAGACCACTACTTTCCGCAACGGCAGGCTTCAGACGGCAGGCGGCGCACGCTACAAAGCACTCATCATTCCGGGAAGCGGCAGGATGGCAGATGCCACCATGGAACATATCAGACAGCTGAAGGCTGCCGGTGCGGTAATCATCTACGGCACTGACAATAACGCCATGAGACAATGTGCGGAGCCAGAGCAGATGAAGACGGCTCATGCCCTGCGTTACATACGGCGCAGCAACAGTTCGGGACATCATTATTTCATTGCCAACCTGACACCCAACGACATCGACACGATATGCCCGCTGGCTGTAGAGTTCAGCGATGCGTTATGGTTTAATCCGCTGACAGGCAGCATCACACGTGCCGACATCAGCAGTAAGGGCATACGGATGACGCTCCGTTCCGGAGAGTCACGCATCCTTCAGACATTCAACACTCCTCTGGACAATACGCATGCCATAGCAAAGGAGCAGCGCAGCGAGGTGACGGACAGCATCAATCTTACTGATAACAGCTGGTCGTTGGAGTTTATCCATTCTGAGCCATACGTAAGTAAGACATTCCTGCTCCCACGTCTTCAGACATGGGAGACACTTGACGACGACTCCGTAAGAGTGACGATGGGAACAGGTGTATATACCACTACCGTGAGCCTAAGCCGCAAGCAGGCCAAGAAGAGATGGGTTATTGAGCTTGGTGATGTAAGAGAGAGTGCGAGAGTATATATAAACAACAGGTTCGTGGGGTGCGCATGGGCTGCACCTTTCGCTCTTGACTGCAAAGACTTTCTTAAACGGGGAAGCAACACCATACGCATAGAGGTTACCAACCTTCCCGCAAACCGCATCAGCCATTTAGACCGTCAGGGAGTGGCATGGCGTAAGTTCAAGGAAATAAACTTTGTTGATCTCAAATATAAAAAGACGACATACGACAAATGGGAGTCCGTGAAGAGCGGACTAAACTCTGATGTTGTGCTATACATGATGGATGACAATAGAGAAAGAGAGTGAGCATTTTGTCACGTTTGCATTATCTCAACAGAATAGAATAGAAAAAAGACGATGAAATATTTATTACACCTTATTATATTATGCGTGCTTGTTGGCATGCACGGCTGCGGTGACCGCCGCGCCGACAGTGTATTTGCCGTGGCAGACAGTCTGATGAAAGACAAGCCTGATTCTGCCCTAACCCTTCTCAACGCTCTTTACGACAGCGCTGCAGGTAAGATGAGCCGACGCCAAAAGATGCGCCTTGAGCTGCTGCGTGCCGATGCACAGAACAAGTCGTATGTCAACTTCACCACAGACAGCGTGATGCGTGAGGTGACAGCCTACTACGACGCTCACGGCACAGCCCAGGAACGCATGCGCGCCCACTATCTCCTCGGCTGCACCTATCGCGACATGGGCGACGCACCCCGTGCCCTTGAGTGCTATCATGATGCAGTCAGCTTCGCCGATACCACAAGTGCCGACTGCGACTTCCAACGACTGAGTAGGATATATGGACAGATGGCAGATTTGTTTTATAATCAGCGTTCACCACAATTTGAAAAAGAGGCAGAACTTAATGCGATCCGCATGGCTTGGAAAGCCAAGGACACCTTGTCTGCTTTGAATTTTTATGCGCATTTGGCAGGGGTGTATAGTTTAAGTAGAGATAAAGATTCTGCTTATATTATCAGCGTTAATGCATGCAAACTCCTAGACAAGTATAAACTATCTGAATACAAGTATGGTTTTCTACATATCCAATTTGGTCATTTGTTGGAAAAGCAAGAATATGACAAAGCAAAACTATTAATGAATGATTTTGAAACCAAGTCAAACTTATTCTATAATAATGGGGATATTCTTTCTGGACATGAAATGTATTATTATAGAAAAGGGCAATATTTTATAGGTATAAACATGATTGACTCTGCTTGCTTTTATTTTAGAAAACTATTAAGTTTTCAATCAGATATCTGTAACATTGAAGCCGCATCAAAAGGTCTGATGGAAGCTTACCACAAACTCGGCAAGCCTGATTCTGTCATGAAATACGCCCAACTCTTTGCCAATGCCAACGACTCAGCATGCCTTATTAGTTCTGCAGAGGAAATTAATAGAGCAAACGCACTTTACAACTATAATGTAAGCAGGCGACAGGCGGATGCGATGAAGCAAAAGGCAGAGAAATACAAAAACACTATAGCTGTAGGTTGCATCTTATTCATAGTCGTCATTTCCTTAGTGACATATATTATAATAAGGTATAGGCGAAAAACAAAATCTGACTTCCTGAAATTAAACACAAGATACTTTGAGACCTTAGACAAATACAATCAATCCGAGAAAGACTTGCAATTGCTGAATGACGACATAAACAAGTTCAAGACCGAAAAGGAAAAAGAGACTGAAAATCTTCGTCAAGAATTAGCTTTTTATACCAATGGCAAAGGAATTAAAGAGGAATGGGATGCTGAGCAATACCTGCTCAACTGTGATATGATTAAAAATCTTCACAATTTAACATGCAAAGGCACATGTGCTACTGATACTGAATTTAGAAAACTTATAGAACTTTCATCCCATCATCTTTCAACTTTCCAAGATTATATTACAGCATCAAAACATGGTCTATCAGAAAGAGAAATTATTGTCTGTATTCTTATTAAACTACGGTTTACCCCATCAGAAATCGCGGTCTTGTTAGAGTGTTCCAAGCAAGTTGTTTCTAACATCCGCACAAACATCAACCACAAGTTGTTCCATCAAGAAGGCACAAAATCGTTAGATTCTAATATCAGACACTTATAAATGCCTATCGTGTACTTTATGTACTATTAGTCGTAATACATTGTATTACAATACTTTACCTACCATCTCTATTGAAAATCGTGTACTTTATGTACTCGATTTTTTTTTATTGTTTTAATTCTTTATCATAATTTTGCCAGTGTTAATTAAACTATAATAATTATGAAAAAGAAAACAATTTTATCGATTATTATTCTTATGATGTCGGTGATGTCGTTTGCAAATGGAGAACCTGATTTTATTGGCGAGCAATTAGAGTTGGAGGTTGGTTATATTAAAGATTTGCCCATTGGTTCTTCAAGGCCTCGCACCCCTGAAACAATCCCCACCATCTATTTCAATGGCAGTACATTATTCTTTGCCACCCCATGCGACGGTTGCACATTACAGATTGTAGATGAAGCCGAAAACATCTGTTATGAATTGGTTATTCCTATGGGAACAAACGAGTTGGTATTACCAAACAATCTTTCAGGCGAATATGAACTGAGAATTATCAATGGCAATACTTGCTATTATGGGGTTGTAACAGTCATATAAACGAATATTATCAATATATTCTGATTATGGACTATCGTTTTTCATCCTACTCTATCGTTGTGCCCCTTGAAAGCGAGCCTGACAATGTATTTATGATGCATGGTTATACAGGAGCTATAGATGTGCTCAGCAAAGAGATTGCGGAGTACCTGCAAAATCATTCTCATTTCTCCAAGGAGGAGATACCATGTTCTGAAACTACTGTGGAGGCTTTAGAAAAAAGAGGCTACATTACAAAATGGAGCAAGGAGGAAGAGGTGGAATATGCCAAACGATTAGCAAATGCCCTATATCGTAAAGAGAATATCCTCAACAACAATTTCACGGTGGTTGTCACCTACGACTGTAATTTCCGCTGTCCCTATTGCTTTGAGAAAGGTATAAAAAAGGACACTACCACTTTCACTAAAGAAATGACGGATAAACTCTATAAAACCATTTTGGAGATTGCACCCGAGAAGAAACTGCGCAACAACACAATCACACTATATGGCGGAGAGCCTTTATTAAAAGAAAACAAAGATGCCGTCACTTACCTTGTGGAAAAAGGTAGGGAGTATGGCTTTAAGTTCTCCGCCATCACCAATGGATATGATTTAGATGCTTATGAAGACTTGTTAGGGCCGGACAAGATTTGCCATCTTCAAATTACCATTGACGGAATGCCAGATCTTCATAATCAAAAACGAATACATCGGTGTGGCACACCTACTTTTAATAAAATCGTTCAGAATGTAGGTCTTGCTCTTAAAAATGAGGTCAGCGTATCCATCAGGGTAAATACAGACAAGAACAACATTCAACAGCTCAATGAATTACAGCATCTATTTGCCGAAAAGGGATTCACAGAAAACAAATTGTTTTACATATATTCTGCCTTATTAAGGCACCATGATGAAGGCAAAGTACCACAAAACATATTAAGCCAAAAAGAATATATCAAACAAATTAAGGACATTGGCGTAAAATGTTCACATCACGACTATGGATTATCTAATAAGATATCTACAGCCATCAGGCAAAACAGGCCTATTTCATTGGGCACGTCATTCTGCGGAGCACAGAACAGAGGTTTCGTGATGGATCCATTGGGGAGTATCTATCCTTGTTGGGAAGTTGTCAATCAGAAAGAACATCTACTTGGTATGTACAACAAAGAAAACACCATTTGGAACAATCAAGTAAGACAGACATGGAGAAATTGCGCCATAGTGATGGAAGGATGTATTAAATGCAAATATGCATTCCTCTGCCGCGGTGGTTGCCCTGCACATCAGTTGGACAACAAGCAATGTGCGCATATAGAAGAAATAGTACATCATACTATCAACAGGACTTACACCATTTTTAATAATTAATTACAAACTTAAAAATTTAAAGTTATGAAAACAACAAAAGTAGAACTTCGTTCCTTGAATCAGGAACTTCCAGCACTGTATGCTGAAGAGTTAGAGATGCGTTTGGAAACAGACCCATTAGCCGTTGGAGGATTATTAGATGAAATTATGCCTTTAAGTTGTACTGAAAACTATGGTTCCTGTCAAGTAAACACAGGTCACTGTGATGAAAATTTTGCATATTGTGGCAAAAATAGTGCCAATTGCGGTGTTAATATATAGTTTTTTTGGAGGGGACAAAATGAAAAGCCCTAAAAGGTGGGGCTAAGACTTCTGCGGCGCTTCATTTTGACCCCTCTTAATTAAATAATTTATGAAAGTCTTAATTACAGTCTTGTTTATATTGCTTGCCCACTCTTTAAGAGGGCAAAATAATCTAATTATAACTGGTCAAGTCACAGATACCGAGAAAAGCAAATTAACATCTGCTACCGTGCGCTATTACGTTGAAGATTCCACCTTCATAAAGGGATGTATCACAGACGCCAATGGAGACTTCAAGCTGCAGGTACCTCAAACAGACAAAGTGCAACGTCTCGTCTTCAGTTACTTAGGTTATAAAGAACTGGCAATAAAAATCCAACCGACAAAGGAAAGAACTATCCGTTTGGGCGACATCGTTATGAAGAAGGATGTTATGCAGATACAAGAAGTTACCGTTCTGAGCGAGAATCAGGTGCGCACTGAAGACAAACTGATGGTATATCCCACCAAAGAAGAACTTCGCCATGCCTACGATGGATACAGTGCATTGGATGTTTTGATGGTACCTGGACTAAATGTCAATACTTTCAACAATTCAATAAATTATATGAGCCAGACGGTATTGCTATGCATCAACGGGCGAGAAGCCACGCAAGATGAAGTACGTGATCTGAATGCTAAATATATAAAAAGAGTTGACATCTACCCTAAAGGTAAAGCTGAGTTTCCGCAAGCTGGCGCTGTAATAGACTATGTTATGAAGGAACGTGACTATGCCGGCACAACAGCCTTCAATACAAACCATGATTTTACATCCCTGAAGGGTAATGGACGGATAAGCACACAATATTTTCAAGGGAAGTCGGAATTCGCTGTATCTGTCTCAGGAGGATATAATAATAATAATTGGAAAGACGAGGGATATATGATTAGCACCTATAATTTTCCAAACGAGACGGTAACACGCACACTCAAGGGTCTGCGTTCTGACATCAACGCCGGCAATCTGAATGGGTATGTCAACTATATCTACAACGACAAAGTACAGAACTTCTATGTATCGTTCCGAATGAATCATAACGACTCAGAACAGGACGACAGGAACAGTCTGCAATACAGTAACAATCCCACATTACTCACTATGCAGGAACACAAGCAGATAAAGAAACTGAATCCGGGATTGAAATTGCAATACACCCGCACTCTACCTCATGACCAACGCCTACGTGCTGAATTTTATGGAAGCTATGGTAACAACGACTATGACCGCTGGTATGAATACAGCGATGACGGTGTTGTGGTGGATGCCTACAGGAATAGTACAGCAGAGGAGAGTTATTACGGAAGTGGCAAAGTTAACTATACAAAAACATTCAGGAACAAGTCATCTCTGAACATTGACCTCAGTCAGGACTTCACCCACACAGCCAACCTCAATCTGCGTGGCGGAAACACCTACAACGTATCGCTTGACAAGAGCAACACCTACCTAAATGCCACATACAACTACCGCATCAAGAAACGCCTGAACCTACAAGCTCGTATAGCCGGGCATATTTCACATGTAGAGACAAGTGGTAACGAGGTAACCAACCTATTCCTTACGCCCTCCCTCCGCCTCTCCTATATGTACAAGAACCATTCGTTCAATCTACAAGGAGAAGCCAAAAGTTGCGAGGTAAGCAATAGTAACCGCACTGGTGATGAATACAGAAATAATGAATATGAGATTACGCAAGGAAATCCTGATCTGAAAGATTACATGAACTATAACGTGTCACTCTTCTACACATGGAACATTAATAAGTATTTCACTTGGTTATGTTATGGCAGTCTCAACCTAAACACTAACTATATATATAAGAAATGCACTTATGATGCCGATCGCAATGCCATAATCTGGCGAGTGCAAAACAGTGGTACTAATTGGGTGCAACACTATGAAACAGCACTTCAATGGAATATCATTCCTAAACGTTTGTATATCCGCACTGGATTACTTTATGATTATACCAAAATAAAAGTATGGGAAACAATCTATCACCATACCCTCTATGGCATGGGACATGTTGTTTATCAAAATAAAGGGCTGAGAGCAAGGATAGGTTTTCTTACACAGCCTAAGTATATAGATAGCCAAACAGGTAGGATTACTCGTAATCCCGTCAATATAGACATGAGTGCTTCTTACAGTATAGATAACTGGAATTTCAGGATTGCATATTGTAATCCCTACAGTTTTGAAGGACGTGATGAAATTGATTTAGGCATATACAAACAATATGTCGTAAATAAAAGACATCGTTTCTATGATAATTGGGGTATACTCGGCGTAAGTTACCGCTTCAACTATGGCAAGAAGAAACATAAGTTTGACAATACGCAAGTAATTGACGTTAACAAAACGACAATATCAGAACAATAATATGAATCTGCGCCAACTGACTATCCGCCCATTCCCCACTGCTTCCAGACATGACACCTATTTGTTGGAAACGGAAGGTCGTTTCTTTGAGATAGGCAAAGACACTGCGAAACTTCTTGAATACCTGCAAGCGAATGGAGGTGACGAGGAGAGCATCAGCCGATATGCGGAAGTGCACAAAGGGATGCTATCTAAAGAGGAGATTGTGTGTTTTTTGGATGGTTTAGAGAAACGGCTTGAATCGGGCAGGAACAGCAACGGTGACCAAAGGAAATCGTTCCTTTATCACAAGGATTTCATTTCGGCTACGACCTTAAGAAAATATTCGGAAGTATTGAAGAATCTATTCCGTCCATGGCTGATGGGAGCAGTGGTGGTAGTGTTTGCAGGACTTGAAGCGGCTTACTTCTTACATTATCGTGACCTGCTGGAGCAGACACCAATCAGCATTTATCTGATAGCAGGGCTTTACCTTTTCATGGCTTTCTCTTCGTTGGTGCATGAGATAGGCCATGCCGCAGCGTGCAGACACTACGGCGTGCCGCACGGGAACATAGGACTGGGTCTGTATCTGAACTTGCCGGTGTTCTATACTGACGTGACACATGTATGGAAACTCTCTCGGCAACAACGATGTGTGGTCAACTTTGGCGGTGTCTATTTCCAAATGCTCCTGCTTATCCCGCTACTCACAGCAGCAATAATTGGCGGAAACGGATTGCTGGACTATATGATTCTGCTGATAAACTTCAACTTTGCACTTACACTGAACCCATTCTTCAAATTTGACGGTTATTGGATGATGACCGACATATTAGGCGTAGCTAATCTGAGAAAGAAAGGGAACGAATGGATAAAATACGTTGTTAACAAAATACGAGGCAAAGAGATTTCGGTGCGTCCCTATATTCTCTCGCTATCTCCTTGGGCGAAATGTGGGCTTGCTATATACACCATCGTAGTAAATATCTTTTTCTGCTTCTACTTTTTCTATGTGATACCACAATTCTTCATCTACTTCTACAAGACGTTTCCCGATCGCTTCCTACAGTTAATGACGGAACTGTCGTACCAGCAGATGCCTTCATGGAGCAACATGCAGCAGATTATCCTGCAACTGCTGTTCTTCTTCCTGTTCCTCTTCATGACATACAAGATATTGTCACCTTTAATCCGACGGATACGATGGGCAAAGGCTTGAGCGTGTGCATCTGTTTCGTATGGGTCATAACCTATATGATGCGGTTCTTCCATGTGCCAGATCCCGAACTGCTGTTCGCACTACCCTTGGCGATATGTTTGTCTGTCTGCCTGTGGAAATTCCCGATACGTGTCTCCCTCATTGACATTGCTCTGCTTTTGCTGTGGGGATACGGGCTTTGTTCCCCATCCGTCAACCGTGCCGGCTCGTTGATGAGCGCTACCGATATGGCAGTCAGTCTGTCTGCTTATTTTTTAGTGCGATGCCTCTTTGTGCAGAGACAGGCAGGAGGTAAGAGCCTGTGTCAAACATTGACAATATGCGTTGCGATGCTTGCACTGTCTGCTCTCTATCAGTTCAGTGTCTTCGACCACAACATACATGATGTCGGTTTTGCTTCACTCTATGATTTCAGGTTCCTCTATCGTCCCTTGGGAGTTCCCTCCAACGAATGGAATTCCCTGCAATGGCTGTGGGGTGGTTTGATAACGCTGACTTATATGCAAACGACAGATAAACGCATCAGGTTGTTGTGTCTGTTTGCTGGACTGATGGTGTGGGCTACCATATTGTTGTCCTTTTCAAGAGGTGGATATATTGCTGTATTGATTTGCGGAATACTGACACTTGTCATATTGTCTATAAAAGATAAATCTGTATCCGGGCAATCATCATTGTCACGATGGATTGTCGGCGGATGCTTCGTCCTGCTTACCTCATTTCTCTGTTGGCAATACCGAGCAGAGGTGGCACAGACCTTCTGCATGAACGAGACACTATCCCAACAACGCAGTACCGCAGGACGATTAGAGGCAGTGGACTTTGCAAAAGATGTAACAGACAGCCATCCGTGGGGAGTGGGTAAAGGAAACTATACTATCGCTAACGACTATTACCGGCAAGGCGAGACACGAAGCGACAGTTTTACCTCTTATGCGGGCAACATCGTGGCAAAGGCTTTGGTTGAAGGAGGTTATACTGGTCTGTTCCTATATATTATGGTCATCCTTTCTGTGTTTGTGTGGCTGATCCGTGTAAAAAGAAGAAACTATTGGATGATTTTCCCGTTCCTGCTTGGCTTTCTCATCAAGGAGGTGACATTTCCCACCTTTTATGATTCGGGAATCATCCAACTGTCAGTATTCTTGCTGTTGGCATACGTCCAGCAAGACTGCGGCAAGGCTGAGGACTCAAAAAGACGGAGACTTATTGCTTTAATTCCATTGCTTGTCTGGACTGGATTATACTATTGCAGACAGAGACACGACAGCACAGGGAGCACCCCTGCCCTGATAAGGGAATATCTGGACAGTCATTCGAAAGCTACTCTGGATAGGGCGTTGCTGCAAAGTCCGATGGACATACAACTGCATTATTACAAGGCGGTGGAAATGGGAGATACTGTCTGGTTGGCAGCGTTGTCATCTGACTATCCAGACAGGCTTCTGTTCCGTTGGACACTCTATGAATGGTACAGAAAGGATGGATTGACAGACAAGGCGACAAACGAACTGACAAGGTGCATACTGCGGCATCCGTCCCTGTTGGAGACGGGCTATTGGGAAGAACTACGGCAGAAAGAGTTCAAGATGACAAATGATGTTCAAATGAAATTGAGGGATTCCATCCAATCAGCCACGAAAGATGTAATACAGCTTGCCAAATATGGCAGCATAGCCCTGCGGCTGGGTGACATGCGGTTAGCTGAAACATATCTGACTCAGGCTAACAAGCAACTTCCCAATCTTTCTCGTGTATGGGGAAATCTGGCAGCTATCGAAGAGAAGAAAAGCAATGACGAGAAGGGCATGCTATATCGCAAACGGATGAATCTGCTGGAACAAGGAATTTTCATCGAAGGAGACCCTAAATTGCGTGAGAAACCTGATATTGAGACAATATTGAGACATGACTACCGGTTTCTGTTCACCGCGTGGTATAAAACAAGATTAGAATAAATGACCAACTAAAATAATCAAAGATGCAAAAAATATATTCTTACATCGTTATATTGCTGACTATGCAGTTAATAATCTCGTGCAATGAACGTTTCGGGGAAGTCATGGAAATGGCAGGAGAAAACCGAAGTGAACTTATCAAAGTACTGGAACATTACAAGGAAGACTCTTTGAAATCAGCTGCTGCAATGTTTTTGGTTGAAAACATGTACCACTATTGTCATAAGGACAGCGGTATTTTATATGACGCCCAGCACATCACCGCAGACTATTTGATAAGGGACATTGATTTGGCATTCGAATGTTGGAAACAGTCTGCATGGAAAGATGATGTTGATTTTGAAACATTCTGCCACTTCATACTTCCATACAGGGTAAGCAACGAGCCTCTATCCTGTTGGAGAGACTCTCTAAGAAATGAATATAGCCATTTGATTACGGGTATAGACAGCCCTATAGAAGCATTTGCAAAGGTACACTCTATTATCATCAGACAATTCAACAAATTGGGTTCTACAAAGCATTTATCACTTGATGCCATGACACTGCACCATCTACATCAAGGCACTTGTGACCAACGAAGCATTTATATCGTCTCTGTAATGCGGGCACTCGGTATTCCTGCCGCATACGACTATGTTCCTTTCTGGGGTAACTATAGCAGTAACGGACATTCATGGGCTGCGTATGTAAACCACAATAAGACACATACGGTATATGGGGACGATTCTGTAGCAAAAGAATTCAACCGCATTGACGGAGAGAGTTTCAACGACAATGGAATACTGATACATCCTCATCAACAGTGGGACTCTATAAAAAGAGCCCCTGTTATACAACGGATATGTTACGAAAAGCAGCAATCATCATCAACATATTACGACAAAGATATTCCACAGGAATTAAAAGCTCCTTTTTCCGCAAACGTCTCCCGTCAATATGGTTATAATCTCAGTATAACATTACCTAACCGACATGAAGGAAAGGCTTATCTGTCAGCATTCAAAACAGGTTGGGGATGGCAGGCTGTGACAGAAGGTGAAGTAAAAGCTAATGAAACGACATTCAGAGATTTACCAAGGAGAATGGTTTATCTACCTCTAAATTGCCACAATGGGGAAAGAAACTCCATCGGTAATCCGTTCATATTGGATGGTAACGGACGTTCACATACATTCAAACCAGACTATCAGAAATTACAAGCGATAACAATCTGGCGTAAATATCCTTTGCGCAAGCAATGGTATAACCGTTGGAGAATGATGTTGGGAAGCACCGTGGAAGTAGCAGATGACACCACTTTCAGACACAAAAAGGTTGTATATACATTCAACACGCCTCCGGAATCAATATTGGAAATCCCTTTAAAACTGGACAGACCATATAGGTGTATCCGTATACAGACAACAACTGCCGAAAGACCCGAAATAGCAGAATTAAAAGTATTCACCAGTAAAAGAAAGAAGGTTCTGAAAGGAGAAATAATATATTACAATGTGCCGGATTCAACAGTAAGAAATATTTTCGACAACAATTATCTGACATATGCCCAGAAGGCCATACATGGATATTGGGTGGGACTTGATTTGGGAAAAGAAAACAGAGACACTATCGGTTGTATAGAGTTCTGCCCGCGGCACGATATGAACATGATAAGAAAAGGACATGAATACGAATTGTTCTATTTTGACATGGAATGGAAATCATTGGGAAGACAAATAGCCAGGACAGACTCACTTACTTTTGACAACGTTCCATCCAATGCCTTACTTTGGTTGAGAGACTATACAGATGGAACAGAAGAACGACCGTTCACATTTGAGGATGGCAAACAAGTGTGGTGGTAATGATTTGGGGTTAAACCCAAACAAAGTTTAACGGACGCCTCTCGTTTTGAATTCGTTTCGTTAGGCTGGTTGAGCAGAATAGAAAGTATTAATCTGTTTGAAATATCATTCAAACAATAACACAACTCAGAGTCAGAAACAACTCGTTTGGAGGGCCCAAACGCACTGAATGCAGGCTCCAAACGTGGCGTTTGGAGCCTGCATTCGGTATGATTGGAGCCGCCATTTACTGTCGGTGTTGTAGTAGTGCATGTTGAATTGTGTCAGAGACTGTAAAACAAACGGCAGTGTAAATGGTAGTGTAAACTGAACTGTGTCAAGGCTTCTGTCTGAACAGGATGTTGAATATCTTTCTCACATCCTCCTCACTGTCCCAGTCTGTCTTATTCTTTTTATGCAGCGCCTTCATGTTCTTTTTCTCAAGAGAAGTCCGGCAAGTAGCCAACTTGCCATTACGCGAGGCTGTAATCAGCTCGGTGCCTTTAAGGAAGTAGTACTGGCATTTTGTTGTAATGGCCCTGCCGTCATACCACACCTCTTTCATCTCGTCATGCTTTTCGTTAGCCCTGCCTTTAAGATTCAGCTGCTGCACTTTCACTGTTGCCGTTGTACCCATGTTCATATAATAAGATGAGTTTGAGCGTAGCAGCTCGTCAAAATCAGGCTCAAGCTCCATCAGCATCATTGCCTTGCCGTCACTGCTTACAGATATCAGTTGCATAGTCCTGCCCTTTGTCATAACATACTTCTTATCCCCTATCCTTATCTCAAGGAGGTCTGGGAATGTCACTCTTGCAACTTTTCCTTCAGCATCTATGCATTGCAGCACACTGCCATAAAGATGAATGTTCATCCTTGTACGGCTCTGCGTGCTGTCAGCCAGCAGCAGCGTACCCTCCTGAAAGTCTGCGTTTACATACGGCCAGTTGGTTGTAGGCCGGTAAGTGTCTGCCTTATCTTTCTCGTTTTGTGTTGTTGCTTGTGCTAATGCAAATGAAGCAATACACATTATCATTGCTGTTATAACCCTTCTTATTGTCATAGTTCTTCTTTTTGCCAGTGTTCTTTATCTGTCACCTCTGTAATTTGTTCCTATTCTTGCTACAAAAGTAATGCTTTAAATTCACAAATCATTTAATTTCCCAGTAATTCTGCCACTTTCTTTTTCAGACTATTGTCATGCAGTCCCTCCGCAACAATCTTTCCTTCGGCATCGATGATTATTGTCTCAGGCAGTGCAGATATGCCATATTTTTCGGTCACATCACTGTTGAAGCTTGTCACCATCTGCGTCCAGTGCATCTTTCTGCTTTTCGTATAGCTTCTCCAGTCTTCCTTTAATTTATCTTTATCCTTTTCTTTGATAACAGCAATGCCTATTACCTTAATGTCTTTGTCGTCGTAATCGTCAGCTATATTCTTGTTTGCCCTCATATTACGTCTGCTCCACCAACTGTTAGGACTCCAGAAGTGCACCACCACATATTTGCTCTTCCCCACATATTCGCTCAGCGAGCGCATATTGCCTTCGTTGTCCTCAAGCGTCACGTCATAATATGTCTGTCCCGGCTGTCTTCTTGCCTTTTCCTTATAATAACTGTATGCGTTCTGCGTTATAGAACTGTTCCGGTATGCCGGTTCTTGCATAATGTCGTGAAGTTCCTCAAACGTCATGCCGAGATATTCGTTGCTGATGATATATTCGGCAATCCTGTTGCCCCTGTTAGCCTTTATTGTAGACAGATTAAAGTCTTTCAGTTTCTTTCTCAACTCGTCAAATCCCTCCTCGTCTAATATTAGTTCAGTAGAATGGTCTTCTCCTATGGCATATTTACTTCTGTCTCCAACAATCACTTTCATACGTTTCTGGTATTCAATAAATCTCTCATTGATATCAGACGCCACAATGTCTCCGGTCTTCATATTGACGTATACCGGCACTGAGTCTACAAACAGCATCCATTCATCACCGCCGCTGCCGTTGCTTACCTCTACAACTGAGCCTTGGGGTAATGACTTCAGGAAACTTATCTCTCCGTTCTCATATTTGTAGGAATATCTCTGCGACCAAAGATTGTGATCTAATGTCATTTTTATGAACGGTGCCGTTGAAGGTGTCACGCCCTTCAGATGCCAGTCTGTAAGATTGCTGTCATTGAGATTTATTTCATAATGCTCATTTCTGTCCTTGCAATATTCTTCTTTAACCAGATCACCAGAGTAACTTCTATGATAAGTTCCCCTTACTTTCATTCGCTTGTAATTAAAACTTCTCATAGCCAACTTCTCCAACAGCTTTACTGCGTGGTGGAACATCTTTTTGCTCTTCGGCTCTTCTGCCTTCTTCCTCATGTCTGTAACAATGTCAACCAGCTTCTTGTGCTGCAGTGCTGTTGTGGCTTGCTTTAGGTTTTCGCAAAGTTCTTTTGTGAGAAAAGCCACACCGCTCACTTCTTTAGCATTGTTGATGTTGGCATTGAGATGATTTCTTAGGAAAATCAGTTTCTCTCTTGTCTTGACATACTCGGTTGTATCAACGCTGTTTCCCGAAACCTTCTTATGGTTGATATCCGAACTTTTCTTTCTCAGCCAATCATACTTCTTCCATTGGTCGCCTCTCATCTCATATATATACCCGTCGATGCTGTCAAACGGCTTTCCATCTGAGTCAACAAAGCTGTTTCTCCACCATTTTATCAAATAGCGGTTGTACTCATTGCCGTATCTTTGCAGACAAGTGTATTTATAGTTGTTACTTAACTTATATCCGAATACAACTCCATCTTGGAAATGGCTGTCAGGGCGGATGAATTTAATGAACCTGTCTTCATCGTTCTGGTCTTTGTTATTTTCCCGTCCGTATATGGTTTCCGACGCATATTCTTCCGTAGCATTAAAGGCATTCAACAGGCTTCTTAGTTTCTCCGGCATAAAGCCCTCTATGCTTCTTTCTTTTTCGTTGAGAATATACCTGAACCAGTATCCACTCATCAATGTGTGATGATTTTTCTTTACCTGCCAGTTCTTTGTCTCAGGCAGGCTTTCCATCTCTTCTCTGATGGTGTAGAATTTGTCTTCCTTATTGCCTTGAGCCGTTGCAGCCATTGCAACAAGCATCAATGTGAGCAGTATAATGTTTCTCATAGTCATCTGATAATTTCGTTTACATTATTATTGTCCGCAATGTTATTCTGCGACAACACCTCATTCCTTATATAATACATGTTCTCGTTATTGTCAATATAGTGCTTTATATGAGTCACCTCTATGCTGTCGTCTATAAAGTCCATCCTGCTGTTCAGCCTTGCCAGCACTTCGCTAAGTTCCTCTCCGTCGGCAGGCTTGGTCGTCTTGACAAGTTGCCTTGCCTTTGCTCTTGCCGTTCCTCTGTCAACAGCATTGCCGTCATGCTCTTTGCCGCCCCTGACGTTGCCAGCCTCTATGCCTGTTGTTGCCTGCTCTGCCTCGGCAATGTTCCTTACGTTATTGTTCCCAATGGCAGTATCAGGAGTATCCAAGGCATATTGCAGGTGCGTGTCACCGCTGTTGCCAAGCAGTACCACGCCAAGCGATATGAAGATGATTGCCACGGCAGCCACAGCAGTCCATCTTCTCATCATTGCTCTTCTCTTTCGCTGCGAGACAATTCTGTCGTATGTTGCCGTTTCGTCTTCCGTAAGCCATTGCAGCCTTTCCTCATCAGTGAAAGTTCTGCCGCAGATGCGCTTCTCCATCTGTCTCTTGATGTCATCTTTCATGTCTTTCTCCTTTCTTCCAAAAAGATTTTAGTTTTTTTCTTGCTCTGCTTATCATGACACTTACCGATTGCGGATTGATGTTCATGCTTTCCGATATGCTGTCTATGCTTCTGTCTTCCTCATATCTCATGGCAATCAAGTGCTGCTCTTTTGGCGTAAGCTTCTTCATTGCCTTGTCAAGTCTTTCTGCTTTCTCTTGTCCGCTGATTGTTGCCGATGCGTCGGCTACGACATCGGTCTGCGGTTCCTGGCTGCCGAGCGTAACAAACCTCTTCTCTTTTCTCCACTCGCTTACGCAATAGTTTTTTGCCATTCTTATTGCCATTGGCAGTATGTAGTCTTCTTCAATATCGTCTAAGTTGACATATAGTCTCATAAGCACTTCTTGTGCCACATCCTCGGCTTTCTCGTTATTGCCGAAGAAGTCATAGCCCACACGCAGCAGTTGTGGTCTAAGGCCGGTTGCTATATGTTCAAATTGTTCGATTGTCATCTTTTCTGCTTATATAACGCATCAGATGCCTCAATGTTAACTGACATAATGCAGGAAAATATATAATTTTTGTTAATCACACTCTTGTCTGCCCATATATCCCCCATTAGTCAGGAGTCATTAAGCAGGCTTCTACCCTACGTACTTCCCTGACTGTATGTCAGAGACCATATATGATTTTTTCTGAGCACCGAAAAAGCGGATACGTCACTTATCGTCATAACTGTCTGACGCTTAGAGTGATGCGACGGGTGACATAGAGAAATGGCACATCACCATTCGTCACCTCACATATCTGTGACAGAAACAATCTGAAAGCATGCGGCTTATCTGTCGTAACTATGGTAGTTACGGATCATAAATACCATACTTACGGGTCGTAAATACCATACTTATGAACCGTAAACAGCATACTTATGAGAACCATGCATCATGCTTGCTTTTTCATTTGATGCTCAGACGGGTTGCGCTTGATAATCAAACGCGTTACAACAGATAACCTTTCGCGATGCAAAAGATGACAGGTTGAGGCGTGGACGGACTGGGACGGACTAAGACTGGATATAATGTGTCATTGTTAAACAAAGTTAATGGCAGTTAACATCCAACTGTCTGCTTCGTTAAATATGCGAAAATGCAATATCGGATTATTTAAGACTTATAAAAAAATATCATCAGTTATGAAGAAAACTCTGTTGTATGCCATGTTGCTGCTACTCGTTATGACAGTGCAGGCACAAGAAAAGGAGAAGAAAGTGCGCATGATATCACTCTATGGTTCGGTGTACGATTCTTTCACTAAGAACAAACTCAAGGCACACCTCACACTTATGCGTGAAGACTCTACCGTGGTAGACACCATAAGTTCGCGCCCGAACAAGTATAGTAATTACTCATATTTCGCTTTCAAGATACCTTTAGTGGAGGGTAAATATATCATCAGAGCCACTGCCGACGGCTATGAGGATCTTTATACAGACTACACTCTTAAGCGTCAGCGCTACAATCTTAGTTATGGTGTACCAGATATATATATGAAGAAAGCAATACACCGCTCCTACGACCTTGACGGTGTGGAGGTGGTGGGCACACGCATACAGATGGCTTATCGAGGAGATACCATAGTGTATGATGCGGCGGCGTTCAACATCCCCGAGGGTTCCATGCTCGACGAACTGGTGCGACAGTTGCCGGGAGCGGAACTGAAGGACAACGGCGACATATATGTGAACGGAACGAAGGTGGATTACCTGACGCTGAACGGCACCGACTTCTTTAAAGGCAAGAACAAGGTGATGCTCGACAACCTGCCTTACTACACCGTGAAGAATATTAAGGTGTATAACAAGATGACTAAAGAGAGCGAAATGGCGGGGAGAGACATTGAAGAGCGCGACTTTGTGATGGACGTAAACCTGAAACGTGAATATGCGCGCGGATATCTTGCCAACGCAGAGGCTGGCATAGGCACCGAAGACCGCTGGATGGCACGACTCTTCGGACTTTATTACGACGACAACACTCGTCTGGCGGTGTTTGCAAATGCCAACAACGTGAACGAGACACGCAAGCCGGGAAGCGACGGAGAATGGTCGCCGTCTAAGCAATCAAAATCGCTTGTCACCACTCATCAGGCAGGTCTGCATCTGCACAATCAGGATAAAGACAAAAAATATGAGGAGGACCTGGACGTAACGCTGGAATGGAACGACAAGACAGAGGAGACAAACCGACTGCACGAGACGTTTGCCACAAGCGGAAACATATTTAACAGACGCTATTCGCTGAACAACGTGGATGATTTTAAGTTTGAGGTGAAAAACGACTTTTACATTAACAGTAAATTATATTCAAAAGTAAATTTCATATATGGCAAGGAAGATATGCGGAGATATGATGCCGACTCAACGTACGTAACCTCGCTTACAAACCGCACCACAAGGGATGTGATGGGAAAGAATAAATATTGGGAACTTCAAGGATGGGTTACCTTCTACAAAAGGTGGGAGACAGGTGACCGGCTTTCAATTAATATCCGACCTTATGTGAATATTTCAAAACCCGACATTACACATGACATAAGCCGGACTTACTATGCAGCGAACGGAAATGATGACTTAAGAAACAATTATACCGATCGTTTCGAAAAGAAATACCAAGGCTCGTCAAATATTGATTATTTCTACAGGTTGCCCGATTCGTGGGAAATAGGTCCGGCTTTCAATTATGTGTATCAATACACCCACGCCCGCAACAGTTTATACCGTCTGGATAGTCTTGACAATGCAGAGGAATACGACGAGTTGGGACTGCTGCCTTCTTCACGAGAAGCCATGCTGCAGGCGTTTGATACCAAGAACAGCTATGACGAGGAAAGCCACATGCAGCAGTTTGTGCCGCGGTTGAGAATACAGAGAGGAAGCAGAAAATCGTTTTTCTACTTGTCTCTGCCGTGGTACTTCAACAAAGAGAAGACAGACTATCGGCATGCCGCTCTTGACACTACGGCACATCGCTCGTGGTCTGCCTTTCAGCCCAATCTGTATTTTATAAAAATGGGCAAGAAAAAGATAAACGTCCAGTATTCAACAAGCTTAAGGCAGCCGTCGATGAGGAGTCTTATGCCTGTGTATAATAACAGCAATCCGCTTGCAATATACATAAACAACCCGAACGTGAAAGGCAGCAGACGTCACGATCTGAAAGCGAAACTGAACATAAAGTGCGACTCTATAGACCTGGCATACTGGTTTGGCTTTGAAGGAAGACTGACTAATGACGCACAGGGAACACGTACAAACTATAACACCACAACGGGTGCATACACATATATGTCAGACAATGTGGATAAGCCTAACTGGCATGGGCAACTGTCTGCCGGCATCAATGGTACTTTCGATAAGAAAAGACGGTTGAGATATAGTCTTGACGGAAGAGTGAAATATGAGCGTAGCGTGGATTTTGACATAGCCTACGACAATGAACCGGTGGCACTGAGCAAAGTGAATACCACCATTGCTGCCGCAACGGCTAAACTGACCTACCGCTTAGGTAAGCTTACGGTAGGGACAACAGGCAAGCTTACAGCACGACATAGCAAAGGAAACAGGGAGAACTTCCAGGAGATAGATGTCTATGACTTTCAGTATGGCATGAATTTGCAATATACTATTCCTGTGTTGCAACTGAATATCTCTACAGATATGAACAACTTCTGCAGACGCGGATATAACAGCGACAATATGAACACCGACGAACTGATATGGAACGCCCAGCTGTCGCGCTCGTTCTTCAAAGGCAGACTGACAGCAAAGCTTACCGCTTACGACCTGCTGAAGAAACTATCAACCGTAAGCTATAGCGTAAACGCACAGGGAAGAACAGAGACATGGTATCGTAGCGTGCCACGATATGTAATGCTGTCGCTGGCATATAAGTTCAACAAGAAACCTAACAAGAAGTGATGTCCTCAGGCAAACCACATGCCAGCAGTGCTCACACAACACCCAATGGTTCTGAAACACATGTAGAATGTAAAGTTATTAATAAAATGTGCACAAATAAATCGACCTGCATGAGAATGTAGGTCGATTTATTTGTGCAATCCGCTTTGCTGTTATTCACAAGAAAGTATTATTGCTTTTTCTCCCAATCCTTTAGACGAAACACTAAGTTTTATCTCTCCTGGTGACATACCAGAACGAAGTATCACCATTGCAGAGCCGTTGAAAAGGCGGATATGATTCTGACTGCTTAACTCGTCTGAAGTGATATCACCATTGGAGACTGCAATAATTTCCGCATCGCCCTCTACGCTGAATGTCACAACATCGTCTGCATTATGTACTCTCCTGCCCTTTCTGTCGGTGGCTATGACACGTACATGCTTGATATCCGCACCGCCGGCATACCACGGATGACCATCTGCCACCACCTTAAGCCTTGACGCCTTGCCTGTTGTCTCCACCTTATGACGCGCTACTTCCTTGCCACCAGTTATGGCAACAGCCTCAACATATCCCGATTTATATGGTATATTGTCCCAGCGCACCCGGTTGCGTTTGCCTGCATCATGCTTATCATTGGCCTTACGGCCCATACTCCTGCCATTAACAAGCAGTTCCACCTCATCGGCATTGGTATATGTATAGAGTGAAAGAGACGTGCCAGGCTTGCGGTTCCAATGACTTGACAGACGCTCTGTTCCTACCTGTATGCCATTCCATGTGTTGTCCTCCTGTCCGTTGTCAACAACAGCAACATGCACTATTGGCTCGTCTTTGAACATACTGCGCATAAGCCATGCTATGGGCTTTGGCTCAAGCGAGATATCAAACATGCCCTGAGCCCATCCTTTTGCCGGCCAGCCCTGAGACTCTCCAAGATAGTCTATCATACCCCAATATGCAAGACCTACAACCTTGTCAAGATTCATACCATAGTAGTTTGTGCCTATATTATTAGTACTTGCCTCACTCTGATAGAATATCATGTTGGGATTGCGCTTTGCATCTGTTGGGAAATACATATACCGGTAGTTGTATGACGCAACGTCTGTCTCAAGTGCAAGCGGTGCCGGTATGGAGTCGGTTTCAAGACTACGGTAGCGTGGATGCATTGCCACTGTTACCAGACGGGTATCGTCGTAACGACTGAGCAGCATACGCTGGAGATGATAAGCAGTCACTCCCCAGTCATTGAATGGCAATGAGGAATATTGCTGCAGTTCATTACCCAGACTCCACATTATGACAGAAGGATGATTGCGGTCGCGACGGATAAACTCCGGTATGTCATGCTGCCATAGCGCTGTCCACTCCTTACGCCCTCCCGCATATTGCGTAAGCCACTTGTCATACAACTCATCCACAACAAGAATACCGTACATGTCGCACAACCGGAGTAATGATGTGCTGTAAGGATTGTGAGAGGTTCGTATGTGATTTACACCCCACTCCTTAAGCATCCTTATCCGCTTCTCTATGGCACGCGGGTATGCAGCGGCACCAAGTGCCCCAAGAGTGTGATGATTGGCAATGCCTTTGAGGAGCACTTTCTTACCATTAAGACGCAGTCCGTACTCTGGCGAATATTCCACCTGACGGATGCCAAAGGTGGATGACACTTGGTCGTATATGCCGCCATCGGCCTTCAGCAAAGACAGTTCTATGCTGTACAGATGCGGTGTCTCGCAGTTCCACAGCAATGGATTGGCAATATTTATCTCCGCTATATCATATTCGCGTGTGCGCCATTTCCTGTTTGTCTTTACAACACTGACACCTCTGACCACCTCTTTCCAGTCAGGGTCTTTAATGACATACGCCACTCTGATGCTGTCTTCCTTGCCACGATGTGTTATCTCAGCCTTGACACTTACAGTGGCATTGCTCTCGCTTACCTTTGGAGTTGTGATATACAACGGATGACGGGCGAAATGCTCCTTGGTATCAGTAACAACAAGATGAACATCCCTGTATAGTCCGCCACCGGTGTACCATCTTGAATTTTTGGGTTCACGGGTATCTGCCCTTACTGCAACAACATTCTCCTTGCCAATTTTAATCTGTTTGGATATATCACATTCAAAACCAAGGTAGCCGTAATCGGTTCCGCCCACACGGATACCATTAAGATAAACATCGCCGACAAGCATTATACCTTCAAAGTCAAGAAGCACACGCTTGCCAAGCATTGAAGAGTCGGGAACAAATACCTTACAATACCATCCCACTCCCATCTCCTTGAATCCACGCGCACTGAGACGACTCTTTGTATTATTGGCATTATCCTTGAGATTTGCCCTCTCTGAAGCATCTGGTTCCACCCAAGGCTGACTTATCTGAAAGTCGTGAGGCAGATGCACAATCTGCCATTCCCCATTATCAGGACGTGCCTCCGCAACAGGGATGTCGCCATAACGGAAATGCCAGTCACGGTTCATATTCACGACAGTCCTTGACTCTGTGGCTGATATTTCAGCCGCAATAACATCTGCTGTATCAAAACAAAAGGCAGACATCGCCACAATGGCAAAGATGCGATATATCCGTTTCATTAAAATCAGATTTATATATAGAAGATATTATTGAAAATCGCCACAAGGTAAGGTGAGCAGCTGATACATAAGTGTACGCGCCATACGCTTATGACCTTCATCGTTAGGATGCAGGCGGTCGGTCTTTCCGTCTTTGAAGTACTGTCCATGCGCCTCTGTCATGGGATAAAGTCCACTAAGGGCATTCATATCAATTACAGGTACAGCCCAGATATTTCCGGCCTCTTTCACTGACTGCACATAAGCGTCAAGATACTCACCGCATCTATTGGCATAGTCTTCTGCTATCTGCCAGTTGGTATCACTACGATAAAAACCGCCGCGATGAATAGGTGTCAACAGGATTATCTGCTTTTTGGGGAACATCTTTTTCAAGGTATCAAGAGCAATGTTTATGCGACCGCGATAGGTATTCTCATCCATCACAGGAACACGTCTCATTCTGTTTTCCATTCTCTTTGTGTAACGGTGGGCATACTCTACCTGCTCCATTCGCTCATCATACCATCGTCCTATAGGCACAGCGTTATTATAATCATTGGTACCTATGAAAATCATTATGGCATCAAAGTCGTCTCCATGTTCCTGCTTAAGTTTACCCGCCTGGCGTGGAATATCATTCCACTGCCTGCCGCTGACACCATAGACATATGGGGTTATGCCAAGCCATTGCTCAAGAAATCCCCAATACTTTATCTTTGAGCCATCGTTACGAGGATCGGTAATGGAGTCACCAAAATAGGCAACTCGCTTACCTTGCCATGGATGGGCAAAGAGATTTGCACCTGTAGTATTTGTGGATGCAAAAGGCAGGAATGCCGTATTAATGGTATGGGAGATTGCCGGCAATATAATCCAGCACATCATCACCAGGGTTATCATACGTTTCATATGTATCTTTAATATTATTTAATTTAAGTTTCGCAAGTTCCGCTTGCCTTGTAGATTAATGTTCCACACCATTGATAAACAGCTTCTTGGTCT
>JAFQGS010000105.1 GCA_017415455.1 Prevotella sp. | reverse complement strand
CACCCTTTATTGATACGCTTTGAGCGTTAAGAAACAATAAAAATGTTAATTCTTCACCTTTTAGAATGCACCCTTAAAGGTTATGACCATATTTCTGACTTATTACTCGCAAAATATTGAGTAATAACTGGTTGTAAATACATACTTTTGTATGTCCAAATAGTAAGAACCCTTGGTATAGTAATATATCTCTTTACCTTTTGCTATATCCCCATTTGTATGGAAATGGCCTGATTTAGTTTCATATATATCCATCATCCTCTTTGCTTGAAGATAATCCTTGTTTGCCAAGTATGCATAAATTGTAGTTCCTAAAGATATAGCAGCATGAGTGTAAAGACCTCTTGATTTGTACAACTGGACCACTCTGTTCTTTATTGCCAACAACGAGTCGTAATTATTCATCAACCCATAAATAGACCCTATCTGGTCTTGTGTAATTATAAAAGAAATTGTGTCTCCTGAAAGAAGTGAATATACCTGCATCTTGTCAAGATGCTCAATACTTTGAGTAAGCATGTTCTGTCTCCTGTACAACCCCGCCATCTGTCCATACACCCTGCTCAGCAGTTTGTAATCGCAGTCGGCAGAGGTGGTGTCAGCCTTGTCTATTGCATCGTGATAGCACTCAAGGGCACGGGGTGCGTCGCCCATGTCGCGGTAGGTGCAGCCGAGGAGATAGTGGGCACGCATGCGTTCCTGGGCTGTGCCGTGAGCGTCGTAGTAGGCTGTCACCTCACGCATCACGCTGTCGGTGGTGAAGTTGACGAATGCCTTGTTCTGCGCATCGGCACGCAGCAACTCAAGGCGCATCTTCTGGCGGCGGCTCATGTCGGAGGAGCGCTCAGCACGGAGGCTGTCAAGCATGACGAGGACGGTGTCGGGATGTGTGGACAGCAGACTGTCGGCATGGTTGAGCACAGAGGTGGCACGGCGGTCGGAGCAGCCGAAGAGCGACAGCACCACTGACAGGAGTATGATATGCGTGAGATGTTTCATCGTATTTTAGTTTTCAAGTACAAAAATAATAATATTTTCCAAGGCATGCAAGTTCATATAAGCTTAGATAATATTTTGAAGTTTAAAGACAATCAAGTTGATTGATAAACGGGGACGTGAACGGCAACGAGAACGAGAACCTTTAACCATTAAACTTTAAACATTAAAAAAATCATTCCCGTTTAGATAGAGGACAAATGAAAAGGGTGCTCCCCACTAAAGGAAGCACCCTTTGAACTTATTATGTTCGTAATTAGTCAGCGACAATCTGAACAGTAGCACGACGGTCGAATGAAACAGGAGACTCAACACCGAGGATGTTTACACCACCCTTGTGAGCTGTTGAGATCTTGTCTGCGCTTACACCCATCTTAACAAGCTCCTTAGCAACAACCTTAGCACGGTTGATAGAGAGTTTCTCATTGATTGCAGGTGTACCTGTTGAGCTGTCTGCGTAACCTGTTACGAGGATGTTGTAACCATTCTCCTTAGCAAGCTTAGCAAGAGCCTTAACGTTAACGAGGTCCTTAGGATTAGCTACGTTAGTCTTAGAGATGTTGAAGAACACAGATACAGGAGTTGTGATGAACTCTTTGATAGACTCGCTAATAGCTGGTGCTGGAGCAGGTGCTGGAGCAGGCTGGTTAGCAAGCATATTCTTCAGGCGCTCAACCTCTGCCTTCTCATCAGCAAGCTGTGCGTTGAGAGCGTCAATCTGAGACTGTGAGAGAGCCTTGATAGCATCTACGTCTGGAGTCTTGTTCCATGTAGCCTTGCCAAGGTTGTATGTGATACCGATTTCTGCATAGAGGTAGTTAGCGTGGCTGTCCCAACCGCGGTCGCCATTGTTTGTAGGACCACCTGATACTGTGAAGTCGTTCTCAAGACGGTTCCAACCAAGCTCAAGGTTAAGAGCAACCTTCTTTGAGAGGTAGAACTGGTTGAGGATACCTGCGCTAAGACCCATAGAATAGAGGTTTGTTGAGCAGTTACGTGCTATACCACCTCCTACGAATGGGATAAGATTCCATACGCGGTCTGGATTGTAACCATAAATCATGTTGCTGAGGTTGAAGAGTGCCTGACCCTGACCGTTCCAGTACTTGAAGCTGTTGCCAAGCTCCTTGCCCCAGATACCTGATGCCTTAACACGGAGTCCGAGACCTGGTGTGAACCACTTACCTATGGCAATAGATGCCTGTGGGTTAGAGCGGAAGCTCTTGAATGGGTTCTTTGTCTTGTCAAGACCATGCTCCTCAGATGGATAGAATGCTGTCCACTGTACGCCACCCTGAATAAACCAATTGCTCCAAAAAGAATTAGTAGCTACGCTATGCTTCTCTGTTGGATCTTCTGTCTGCGCCATTGAAGCGACAGAAATACCGGCAAAAGCCAATACTAATAATAATTTTCTCATACTAAATTATAATTAAAAAATCAAATTAATCTACCTTAAAGAATATGTAATTTGGGGACAAAGTTAGTGTTTTTTTTACTATTTGATGCTTGTTTGTAAAAAAAAATGCAATAAAAGCCGCTTATATAGCTGATTTTATTGCATTTAGAAAAGATATATGTTATCATCAGCCCAGCATTTGCTCTATATCGGGCTGGCTTAATATTGCAAGAATGGTTTTGCCGTCGGGGGTGTAGTTAACGTTGGAACATACAAAAAGCTCATTTACAAGTTCTTCCATCTCCGCACCGCTGAGCACCTGACCGTATGGTATTGAGGCATTGCGTGCCAGACCAAGCGCCAGCGAATGGTTAATCTCTTCTCCCAGCGACACTCCGTTTTCAGATGCCTCTGTGACTATGTCTTTGACCAAGGTGGTTACATTAACACCATCGAGACCTGCGGGAAGACCATTGACGGCATAGCTGCCGCCACCGAGCGACACTATGTCAAAGCCAAGGGTTGTCATCTCGGGCAGTATCTTGTCGAGGATAACGGCGTCGGACATCGCAAACTGTACCATCTCAGGGAATAATATCTTTTGTGTGCTGCCCGTGCGGCTTTGCATCTGACGGATGTATGAGTCATATAATATACGTACATGCGCGCGATGCTGATCGATAATCATCAGTCCCGACTTGACGGCTGTCATGATATACTTTCCCTTATACTGGTAATGCTCTGGCGACTTATCCTCTATCATGGGTGATGCGTGCTCTGCCTCTGCATCCACGCCAAAGAGTTCGGGCTGCGAGATTTCTTCCTTCTGCTGGAATGCCTCCGGATAAAGCGACTCCCAGTTGTCGGGCACGGCTGGCTGGCGCGGTGTGTCCTTAAAAGGATTATACTGTGCATTGTAGCTTACCTTCGGGGCACTTATTCCGCCAGTGCGCGTAGTGTCAAAGACGGGGATGTCGGGACGGCCCTCTGTATCAAAGTCGATTGCAGGAACATCATTAAACTTACCTACAGCCTCTTTCACTGATGCAGAGAGTATCTGCCAAATGGTTTGCTCATTCTCAAACTTTATCTCCGTCTTGGTTGGATGGATATTAACATCTATATCCTGAGGCGGCACGTCGAAGTAGAGGAAATAAGGCACCTGCTCGCCTACTGGCAGCAGTCGCTCAAACGATGACATCACGGCCTTGTGGAAGTAGGGATGCTTCATGTAACGACCGTTGACGAAGAAATACTGATGGGCTCCTTTCTTGCGGGCAGACTCCGGCTTGCCAACAAAGCCACTGATGTTGCACACCGTGGTGGAGACATTCACAGGCAGCAGGTCGTGGTTTATCTTCTTGCCGAAGATGTCAACAATGCGTTGGCGTATGCCGCATGCCTTGAGATTGAACAGCTCTGTGCCATTGCTGTGGAAAGTAAAGGATATCTGCGGATTCACCAGTGCGATACGCTCGAATGCCGCCAGAATGTTATTAAGCTCGGTTGAGTTGGACTTCAGGAACTTACGTCTTGCCGGAACATTGAAGAATATATTCTGCACAAGGAAGTTGCTTCCCTTAGGACATAACACAGGCTCTTGGCCTACAATCCTTGAGCCTGACACAGAAAGAGACGTACCAATGTCGTCGGCAGCGGTACGGGTCTTAAGTTCTATCTGCGCCACTGCGGCTATGGATGCCAGCGCCTCACCACGGAATCCCATTGTGCTGAGCGCAAAGAGGTCGTCGGCAGAGCGTATCTTGGATGTCGCATGGCGCTCAAAAGCCAGACGGGCATCTGTCTCAGACATACCCTTGCCATCATCAATAACCTGAATGGAAGTTCTGCCGGCATCAACAACAAGCACATTGATGACTGTGGCACCAGCGTCAACAGAGTTCTCCACCAGTTCTTTTATAACGGAGGCTGGACGCTGAATAACCTCACCTGCAGCAATCTGATTGGCTACCGAATCGGGTAAGAGTTGTATTATATCACTATTCATCTTTTATAAAACCTGGAAAAAGGAATTGCTACATTATCATAAACGTAGGAAAATCCTGCACGTAACAAAAAGGATAAGAAGGATGAGCAACAGGAGGAATATGTTGGCAACAAAAAACGGACTGCGTCTGTTCCTACCAGTGCCCTTACGCCTTATATGCCGTGAATTATCCATGAACATTCCACGGCGCAGGGTTTGCTCGGAATTGACTGTCATGCCAAGCTCTCGCCTCGCCTTCTGCTCAATAGCACGAAGTCGGTCCTTGCGCTCGTTGACATAAATATTTCCGATGTCAAACCTACGCGGGCGGCGTGAATGGAAGATGCTCATTGCACTACTGCTTTCGTCTCGTCTATTGGTGCCGCTGCCGCAGGCTCAGAAGAGACAGGAGCTTCATCCTCTGTGCCAGAAGGGGGCAACGCCTCTGTGGTCTGCTGTTCCTCGGCTTCTACAGGAACAGCGCCCATATCTTCCTCACCGACATTAACGGTTATTACCTTGCCTTTATCTATCTGCTGAAGAGGTGCAGAGTAGCGCTTAATGCTCTTCAACTCTGTTCCACTCTTCTTGCCTCTCCATTCAAAAATATCATCCTTGCTTAGCGGACGCACATAATCAAACCATGCAAATGACGGCAGTTTATACTCTGCTGGCGGTATCTGTGTCATTGGGAGAGCCCTTGAACGGCTTCGCGGTGTCCAGATGTAATCAAGCTGCCTGTTCTTCATGAACATACGAAGGGTGTCGGTCTCTATATTCACCAGCATCATGAGCGAGCTGTCTTTCTCTTCCATCGGATAGAACTTCACAAGTACGTTAGCAACCGCTTCCACCTTACGGAGTTCTCCCTTGTCGAAGTAAGCAAACATATCGCGTGATGATATCTGGTTGTAGTGTATCTTGTCTGGCATCTCCTCTATGGCCAACGCCTGATTGATAACATGTGCACGATGGATGGTAGAGTCTTTCATATACACCTTTATGACCTCCCCAAGCTGCTGACGGTTGCCGTTCCATACAATAGGGTCCTTGTACATTGTCATACATGAGTCCTTGGAGTTATAAACAAGGGAGTCGCATACAGCCTGTACGTCTGTACGGAAGGCGCGAACCTTATTGAAACAATGTACTTCACGAAATACTGAATCGGTGTCAATATTAAAGGTATAGAGCTTTATTGAGTCTGCATGCATATAAAGAGTGTCCTTCTGTGAGAACTCTTTCATCACCGCACGCTGGGTGGCATAGCCATAGCCCGTCTTGTCATTATACCAGAAATAATCGCTGTTCAGTTCATTCTTATTATCCGAATCCTTATAAATAACATTACCAAAGCCTTCTCCTATTCCGTCCTTGTCATTATAAAACAGGCTGTCGGCTGTCATCTCCTTCCCCTCATTAGTCATGGTTGAGCGGCCGTAGAGTATCGCCTGTTCCTGATTAGTGTTGTAATATCCATCATCTGTATTAATGACACTGGCACCCGAAGTAATCTTTGACGGGCCTACAACATGAGCCAGCGTAGTGTTGGTATCATAATAAAGGGTGTCGGTGTCAATAAGGAACTTTGGATTCTTCAATTGGACGGCATAGTTGAATACCGCCTGACGCAACTCCGTGTCATATTCTCCCCAGTCGGAAACAAGCACATTGTCTTTGTCCACCATCTTGCCGCCTTCAAAGAAATATCCTATGCCATAAAGGCGGTCATAGTTCAGACTGTCGGTATAGAGCTTTGTCTTGCGGTGCCTCAACACAACGTTATGACGTGCCTCCGCCATCTGATTGTCTCCGTCGTAAAAAGCATAGTCGCTGTTGAGTGACAGGGTGTCGCCCTGCACCATCTTCACTCTGCCGAAAGCCTTGAATGAGTTTGACTCCTGATAGAAATAGGCACTGTCACATGTAAGCCGCGCTCCCTTATGCTTGAACGCCACCTTTCCTACAAGTATCTGAGCTGTAGGATTGTCGCCGAACTGATCATAACGCAGCTCATCAGCATGCTCAAGATAGACACGCTCACTTGTCTTGGCGCGTTTCTTTTTCTTAGGCGCCATGCCCGAATAGGCAAGGCTTAGGCCAAACAGGCATAGAATCACTGTTATCAGTATTCTATGCCCGCAAAAGAAATTAATATTTTTGTTTTTTATCGTCATCTGATCCAACCTTCGTATTCAAAGTCACAATTCTTATAACGGTCATTAATCTTGATATAAGTAGACTTGAGTTTGTCCTGAATCCATTCTTTCAGGAATTCCTGTCTGCGCTTCTCAAGCACCACGTCCTTCATTATCTGGAAGTCTCCCGTTATGGTTGCACGGTGAGCCTCAACACGGCTCTTCAGTTTAACAATAGCGCAAACGGTTTTCCCGCGATTATTTATCATCGTGAACGGCTCTGATATCTGACCTACCTTCAGTGTGTCAACAACCTTTGCCACCTCAGAAGGAAGGTCACGCATACGGAACTTGCTGGTTCTGGTTTGCTGAAACTCTCTTGCCATAAGACCGTTGTTGTTGCGTGTGTCTTTATCTTCTGATATCACAGATGCTCCATAATCGAATGTAAACTTCTCCTCACGTATTGCATCGGCTATTGAGTCCAACTGAGCAAGCTGGGCGTCAATGGCATCTTTAGATACACTTGGCTTTCGCAGGATATGACGAACCTTTATCTTATCTCCACGCTTATCTATCAACTGGATGATATGATAACCAAACTCCGTCTCTACTATCTTTGAAATCTTCTTGGGGTCGGTAAGGTTGAACGCTACATTTGCAAACGCCGGGTCAAGAAGTCCACGGCCTATATAATCCTCAAACTCACCACCAAGACGAGCTGTACCCGGGTCTTCTGAATACAAACGCGCAAGGGCCGCAAAGGAAGTCTCGCCATTTGTAACACGCTCTGTGTAGCTTCTCAACTCATCCTTAACCCTGTTTATCTCAGACTGCTCAATCTTTGGAGACTTCATTATTATCTGCACCTCCACCTCTGTAGGCACATAAGGGAGACTGTCTTCTGGGAGATTGTCAAAATGACGACGCACATCTGCAGGAGAGACTGTGATGTTCTCCACCAGATTCTGACGCATCTTCTCAATAAGACGGCGGTCACGGAAGTCATCGTGCATGCTCTGGCGCATGCTTGAGATGCTCTGGCGCTTGTATTCCTCCAGTTTCTCCTTGCTTCCGATAAGCTGTATCCAATAGTTTATCTGTTGGTCTACGCTTTCGATAACCTCTGACTCAGTAACCTCAATACTATCGATTGCTGCCTGATGAAGGAAAAGTTTCTGCACTGCTATCTGCTCAGGGATAACGCAATCAGGATCACCTTCCCATGTGACACCCTCAACCTCTGCCTGGGCACGCATGGCCTCTATGTCAGACTTCAATATCGGCTCGTCACCAACTATCCACACCACCTCATCAATGATGCTGCTTTCATTTGGAGCCTCGTCAAGTTCAGCCTTGACTGTATCAGACTGGACTGTATCAGACTGTACAGCAACAGAATCCGCTGACTCAACAGCATGCTGAGACTGCACACCCGCATTAGCTCCAATGAAAAACAGTGAGGCTGTAAACGCACCTACTATTATCTTATTATAATATCTCATTTACTGCTATGGTTGTTTACTGTTTTCAAGACTTCCTCATCTACTGTCCATGTGTATTTCTTGCGAAGATCGGCAACCCACTGACGCTCAAGCTCTTCCTGATAGTCTGCCGTTACAAGACCGCGGACATCCTCGTATGTCTCAGGACCTTTCTTTAGCAGTTTGCCATATGTGGCATCAATAGGATAACCTTTTATTTCTTTCACTGTGACATCCTTCTTAAACACCAGTTTGTCTATGAAAGAGTTATCACCCGCCTTGAACACACCCTTCTCAACTCGGATACGTATTATTGAGTCGTTATTGAACTCTTTGCGCAATCTGTCTGCCCACTCATTGAATGGAACACCCTTCACGCAATTCTTTACCGCCTTCACATCATCTTTAACTTTCACATGATATGCCATACCTTTGAAGCGTGGCTCATCCCAGCGGTATTTCTTCTTGTTACTCTTGAAATATGCCGCAAGGCCTGCCTCGTCTGCTGAAGCCTTCTCCCATACCTTAATGTTGCTGATTTCATAAAGCAGCAATCCGTCATGATACTCACGTATAAGATTCTTAAGGTCGGAATCCTTTGCCTCCAGTTCTTTTGTCTTCTGGCTCATGACGTCTTCCTTTGTCATTTTGCCTTCTGATGACTTCACCATCTCGTCAATCTTGGTGTCAGCAAGGCGTTCCCTTACCTTACGTGCCTCAAGGAACTGTATGATGTTTGTCTTCAGTGTATCAAATGGTTCTATCTGCTTACGGTCTTTCATCAGAATGATATGATAGCCGAAAGGTGACAACACTGGTTCAGACATCTCTCCTACTTGCAGAGCGAAGGCAGCCTCATCAAACTCGGCAACAGTCTGGTTATGCTCAATCCATGGCAACAGTCCGCCATTACGTGCTGTACCAGGATCCTGAGACACAGCCTTTGCCATCTCCGCAAAATCGGCTCCGTTCTTCAATGCGCCATAAATAGAGTCAATACGCACTTTTGCCGCAGCCTTGACGTCATCTTTAGCGTCTTGGGCAATACGTATAAGGATATGCGCCGGCATGATAAGTCCGTCCGGACCTATACGCTCTTTTGTCTGGTCGTAAACAACCTTTGCTTCTTTTGCCACATCTTCGTCAGTGACAAACGAAGGTCTTATCTGCTGATCACGATATGTGGCGAACTCCTTCTTAAAAGATGTAAGGGTGTCAAGGTGTGCCTCATAAGCATCCATAACCTTTAGCTTGTAATTGATGAACAGGTCTACATATTCCTCAACTGTCTTCTTGTCAATTACACCTTCTGCATTGTTCTTGTTATATGAATACTCAAACTCAGAACGGCTTACAGGCTGACCATTGATAGTCATTATTGTTGGGTCGTCCTGTGCCTGTGCTATTCCGGCACACAAAAGCATTGCTGCTAAAATCGCTTTTATTCTCATTCTCTTATAAATTAAAAAGCCTTCTGCTCCCTCAAATACATATTGCGGAAGCAGAAGGCATTAAGTATTCTTTATTCTGGACGTGAATAGTTTGGAGCCTCACTCGTGATTGAGATGTCATGAGGATGACTCTCAAGAACTCCGGCATTTGTGATGCGCACAAACTTGGCATCGTGCAGAGCGTTGATGCTTCCCGCGCCACAATATCCCATACCTGAGCGCAAACCGCCAACAAGCTGATATACAACTTCCTGCAATGTTCCCTTATAAGGGACACGACCTGCGATGCCTTCCGGTACAAGCTTCTTAACATCATTTGTGCCAGCCTGGAAATAACGGTCTTTTGAACCATTCTCCATTGCCTCAAGAGAACCCATTCCACGATAGCTCTTAAACTTACGGCCGTTGAAGATTATAGTGTCACCAGGACTCTCCTCTGTACCTGCTACAAGAGAGCCTATCATCACACAGCTACCTCCGGCAGCAAGAGCCTTAACAACATCACCTGAATAGCGCAAGCCTCCGTCAGCGATAAGAGGAACACCTGTTCCCTGAAGCGCGCTATAAACATCATAAACCGCACTTAACTGAGGAACACCCACACCGGCAACCACACGAGTTGTACAAATACTACCTGGGCCTATTCCTACCTTAATGGCATCTGCACCATTGTCAACAAGCATCTTCGCCGCTGCGCCAGTAGCCACGTTTCCTACTACGATGTCCACATTAGGGAATGACTTCTTTGCCTCAACAAGCTTCTCAACAACAGATTTTGAGTGTCCATGAGCTGTATCTATGACAATAGCATCTGCTCCAGCATCAACAAGTGCCTGCATACGGTCGAGTGTATCTACCGTAACGCCCACACCTGCCGCTACACGAAGACGGCCCTTGTCGTCCTTGCATGCCATTGGCTTGTCCTTTGCCTTTGTTATGTCTTTATAAGTGATAAGACCCACCAGGCGGTTCTCGTTGTCAACAACAGGAAGCTTCTCTATCTTATTCTCCTGTAATATCTTGGCAGCAGCAATAAGGTCTGTCTGGATATGTGTGGTAACAAGGTTCTCTGATGTCATTACCTCATCAACCTTCTTGTCTACAGAGAGCTCAAAACGAAGGTCACGATTGGTAACAATACCAACCAGGCGGCAGTCGTCATCAACAACAGGGATACCACCGATATGGTATTCTGCCATAATAGCAAGCGCCTCACGGACTGTTGAGCCACGACGTATTGTCACCGGATCATAAATCATTCCGTTCTCAGCACGCTTCACGATAGCTACCTGACGCGCCTGTTCCTCAATTGACATGTTCTTGTGAATAACTCCGATTCCGCCCTCACGTGCGATGGCAATGGCCATTGCCGACTCTGTTACAGTATCCATAGCGGCTGTGACAAATGGCACATTCAATGCTATGTTACGAGAGAACTTGGTTTTCAACTCTACTGTTCTTGGCAGTACTTCTGAATAAGCGGGAATCAGCAGGACGTCGTCGAATGTCAGACCGTCCATGACAATTTTATCTGCAACAAATGATGACATATGTACTATGAAATTTATTGCGTGCAAATTTAGCAAAAAAAACTCAACACACAAAACACATAACATCATTAGTGCATAAATTAATGCTAATTAACGTCAAAGGCTGATGCCAACAGGGCCACATGGGCGAACAATACAGCCCACAGCAATACTGTCTTTTTCACATACGGGTCATTGGATTTATGAAATGCCATAGTTTAGAGTCAAAAGTGGCATACTTTTAAGGCAAAAGTGGCATGTTTTGAGCACCGAAATGGCATAGTTATGAATCACGATTGGCAAACATCGACAACACAAACCGTAAAGTACTGATTAGCAACATGTTACCGTAAATTCCGTAAACTGCATTTTTCCTTCTGTTAGCATCATGTGGGAACAAAGTCTGTCATGCCATTTTCTTATCATGGAAAGCAAACCGCCCAGGCTATTCGCAACATCAGAATGCTTGAGATATAAAAAAAATCAGAATGCAAGCAACCATATCACTTACATTCTGATTTCACAAAAACATCAACCCGCAAGGCACAGGCTTATGTATTTTCTTATTATCTGCTATCAGTTAGCAACTTCTGAGAAGAATTTTATTCGCACAAGGCGTACCTCGTCCTCACTGTAATCATCACCCAACTCCTCCATAGCAACCTCAAGGTCGTCTGTCTCACTTTCCATAAAGTAATCGTAGATGTCGTCGATATGATCATCATCCATCACCTCTTCAAGGAAATAGTCTATATTCAACTTTGTTCCGCTATATACAATAGCCTCAACTTCTGTAAGCAAATCCTCAAAGTCAATGTTTTGAGCATTGGCAATATCATCAAGCGGCACTTGTCGGTCTATATTTTGAATAATCTTTACCTTCAGCATCGACTTCTTTGCAACAGTGCGCACTCGCAAGTCCTCCGGGCGCTCTATATCATTTTCTTTGCAATGATTCTCTATCAGCTGAACAAACTCCTTACCATATCTGCGCGCCTTACCGGCACCCACACCCTGGATATTCTGCAATTCCTCAAGGGTTATCGGATAAACTGTTGCCATCTGCTCAAGCGACACATCCTGGAACACCACATAAGGTGGCAAAGAGTGACGTTTGCTAACCTCCTTACGCAGATCCTTCAGCATTGAATACAGCACAGGATCCAACGCCTGTCCACATCCGTCATTGCTGTCGTCATCGTCATTCTCATTAAACTCCGCATCCTCAACAATCATGAACGACGTAGGGTTCTTCATGAATTTCTTTCCTGCCGCTGTTATCTTCAGAAGTCCGTAGTTTTCCACATCCTTCTTCATATAGCCCGCAATAAGCGCCTGCCTAACAGTTGGATTCCATATCTTCTCGTCCTCATCCTCACCTGAGCCGAATTCCTCAAGCAGATGATGCTTATGAGCCACTATATCATCGGTATCCCTACCCATGATGAAATCAATAACATAATCAACGCGGAAATCTTCCTTTATCGCCTTCACCGCATTCAACACGATAACAAGCGCATTCTTGCCCTCAATCTTCTTCTTTGGATGCAGACAGTTGTCACAATTAGAGCAGTTATCCTTATCATACTCCTCT
>JAFQGS010000104.1 GCA_017415455.1 Prevotella sp. | reverse complement strand
TGCCCTTTCGCACGAATGGCGGGATGCGGCAATCATGTTTTCTGCGTGTTAACAAATCAGAATGATGCCTGAACAGGGAGAAATGGCGGATTTTTCAGACGTTTTTTTACAATTTCCGCCAGCCAGAAAACCGCTTCTTTTCCGCCGTTTATAGGAAATCATGCCGCGTTTTCCTATAAATCATGCCGTCGTTTATACCATATCATGCAGCTGTTTCCTATAAAACATACGGCCGTTTGGTAAAAAACGTGATGTCATTGCATAGGAATGGTGGAAAATCGCCTTAAAGACTTGCAGATTATGCGATTTTACCTCCTCATGGATGACAGGAATTTTATTGCGGACAGAAATTATTATAATTAATATAATTTTTGTCCTAAAACAACTCATCAAAGATATCTCCCTCTACCCATTGCGCCGCCGAGGGTGAAGATGCCGCCAGATTTGACACGGATTTTGGTGGGATTATTAAAAACAACGGGAACGGCATAGCCGTTAATGGGGAATTAGGAATTAAGAATTTTGAGTTAGGAATTTTGAGTTATGAGTTCAGACGTATGTTTGACACGCAATTTTTCGCCTTCGCTCAACAACACGTGTCCTCTATCTCCTTCTATCTTCCTCTACCTTCTTCTAACTTCTTAAAAAGCCCCAAAACTCAAAAGTTCAAACCTCAAAACTCAAAACCTCAAAACCTATACAGCAGCGTAAGCACTGCGCCACGCATAAAGACAAATACGGCGAAGGCGAGCCACAGTCCGTGGTTGCCCATCGCAGGCATGGCGAGGTGATAGACGGCGAAGAATGACGCGGCTGCCGCAAACATGCTTATAAGCATTGAACGTGTGGCGGTGAGACCAATGAAGATGCCGTCCCACACAAAGGCTGCCATTCCAGCGACGGGGAGGATGACCGACCAGAAGAGATAGCCGCCGGCAAGCGACAACACACCGGCTTCGTCGGTAAGCATGCGGAGAAACAAGTTGCCGCCGGCAGCATAGACAAGGGTGAAGAGAAGCATCATTGCCGCTCCCCACACAAACACGCTGCGCACTGTGGCGTTGAGCATGGCTGTGTTGCGCGCTCCATACCACTTGCCGCACAGCGCCTCTCCTGCGTATGCGAAGCCGTCCATGAAATAAGAGAAGAACAGATAGAGCTGCATGAGCAGGGTGTTGACGGCAAGCATCTGCTCGCCTTGCCATGAGCCTGCAGAGGTGAAGAAGAGCATCACGCTGACAAGGCATAGCGTGCGGAGGAATATGTCGCGGTTTACTCTCAGAAACAGGAGCATTGACGAGCGTTCCCACAAGCGCGATGATGTGTAATGTACGCGAAGCCGTCCGTAGTGTCTCCAGCCAAGGACAAGGGCTATGAGGAGTCCGCCATATTGCGCAATAAGCGTGCCGAGCGCCACACCCTCAACCTTCATCCCGAAGGAGAACACCAGCAGAAGGCTGGCGATGATGTTTATCACATTCTGGCTTATTGCCACTATCATCGGTATGCGTGAGTTCTGCATGCCTATGAACCATCCTGTGACGGCAAACGAGCCGAGCATGGCTGGCGCACCCCATATACATATATTAAAATAGGTTGTGGCAAGAGCCGCCACCTCGGCGGTGGGTCGCATCACGAGAAGCGCCAGCGTGCGTATAGGCACCTGCAGGACCATAAGCATGGCGGCGACGGCTATGCCTATGCCGAATGAGCGTATGAAGAGGCGCACGCACTCAGCAAGGTCGCGGCCGCCCAACGACTGCGACGTCAGACCGCTTGTGCCCATGCGCAGGAATCCGAATATCCAGTAGATGACATTGAATATCATGCCGCCTATGGCTATGGCTCCTATGTAAGCGGCAGAGCCGAGATGCCCCACGATGGCAACATCGATGAGTCCGAGCAACGGCACGGTAATGTTGCTGACAATGGCTGGAATGGCTATGCGCAGTATGTCACGATGGATATTCATTGGTTTCATGACGCAAAGGTAAATATTTAAATGAAAAGTGAAATAATGAAAAGCGAAAAATATTTTTTTCACTCTTCACTTTTCATTCTACACATTAATTCTTACCTTTGCACCCGATTTTTAAGGTAAGAGTATGCAGAACATCAGAAATATCGCTATCATTGCCCATGTGGACCATGGCAAGACTACACTCGTAGACAAGATGATGCTGGCAGGAAACCTGTTCCGCGACGGACAGAACCTGAGCAATCAAGTGCTTGACAGCAACGACCTTGAGCGAGAGAGAGGCATCACCATCCTCTCCAAGAACGTCTCTATAACATATAAGGACACAAAGATAAACATTATAGACACTCCGGGACACAGCGATTTCGGTGGAGAGGTGGAGCGTGTGCTCAACATGGCTGACGGATGCCTGCTGCTTGTGGACGCCTTTGAGGGACCGATGCCGCAGACACGCTTCGTGCTGCAGAAGGCGCTTGAGATAGGACTGAAGCCCATCGTGGTGGTGAACAAGGTGGACAAGCCCAACTGCCGCCCTGAGGAGGTTTACGAGATGGTCTTCGACCTTATGTTCTCACTCAACGCGACGGAAGACCAGCTCGACTTCCCCGTGATATACGGAAGCGCAAAGAACGGATGGATGAGCGACGACTACAACACGCCGACAGACAACATAACATATCTGCTCGACAAGATTATAGAGGTGATTCCGGCACCCGAGACTCTGGAGGGAACACCGCAGATGCTCATAACATCACTGGACTACTCAAGCTACACAGGACGTATTGCTGTGGGACGAGTGCACAGAGGAACGCTGAAGGAGGGAATGAACATCACCATCATGCACAGAGACGGCACTAAGGAGAAGACCAGGATTAAGGAGCTGCACACGTTTGAGGGTATGACACACGTCAAGACTAACGAGGTGGGCAGCGGTGACATCTGTGCCATAATAGGTCTGGAGAACTTTGAGATCGGAGATACAATATGCGACTTTGAGAACCCTGAGCCACTACCTCCTATCGCCATCGACGAGCCTACGATGAGCATGCTGTTCACAATCAACGACTCGCCAATGTTCGGCAAAGAGGGAAAATTCGTCACCAGCCGTCATATCAACGACCGACTGGAGAAAGAGCTTGAGAAAAACCTTGCGCTGAGAGTGGAGCAGTTTGAGGACTCCAACGACAAATGGATAGTGAGCGGACGTGGTGTGCTGCACCTGTCGGTGCTCATAGAGACCATGCGCCGCGAGGGATATGAGCTGCAGGTGGGACAGCCGCAGGTTATATACAAGGAGATAGACGGCGAGAGACATGAGCCTATTGAGGAGCTGACAATAAACGTGCCTGAGGAGTTCTCAAGCAAGATGATCGACATGGTGACACGCCGCAAGGGAGAGATGACATCCATGGAGAGCCAGGGCGAGAGGGTGAACATTGAGTTTGACGTTCCTTCAAGAGGAATCATCGGACTGCGTACCAACGTACTGACGGCAAGCCAGGGTGAGGCAATAATGGCACACAGGTTCAAGGAGTATCAGCCTTACAAGGGGGATATCACACGACGCATCAACGGCTCAATGATAGCCATGGAGAGCGGAACGGCTTTCGCCTACTCTATCGACAAGCTGCAGGACCGCGGTAAGTTCTTCATCGAACCGGGCGAGGAGGTGTATGCCGGAGAGGTTGTAGGTGAGCACGTTCACGACAACGACCTTGTGATAAATGTCACAAAGGCCAAGCAGCTGACAAACGTACGCGCAAGCGGTACGGACGAGAAGGCGCGCATCATACCACGCACCGTCCTGTCACTGGAGGAGGCTCTTGAATACATAAAGGCCGACGAGTTTGTGGAAGTGACTCCAAAGTCAATGAGAATGAGAAAGACAATTCTCGACCACAACGACAGGAAAAAGGCAAATAAGGAGTAGCACACCATGCGGCCATCAGGAAAGGACCGGTAGAAAACATAAAAAAAGTTAACAACAGTCACAAAAAGCAATCGTATGATGGCGTGTCTGAATAAAAAGATGTAATTTTGCACCGCATTTTTATGCACTATTGAATAAACTTTAATTAATTAACAAATTCTATGTATTTAGATCAAGCTAAAAAACAAGAGATCTTTGGACAGTACGGAAAGTCTAACACTGATACTGGTTCAGCTGAGAGCCAGATAGCATTGTTCTCATACCGTATTTCCCATTTGACGGAACATCTTAAGAAGAACCGTAAAGATTATACTACCGCACGTTCTTTGACAAAGCTGGTAGGTAAGCGCCGCGCGCTGCTCGATTATCTGTACGACCGCGACATCAACCGCTATCGTGCTATCATCAAGGCTCTGGGCCTCCGCAGATAATCTTGCAAAAAGGCTTAAAGGCATTAGGAATCTCCACTACCGCAAAGGTGATGGAGATTCTTTTTTTACTCCGCCCGGCACACCCCTATAGAAACTATAGGCACTATATACACAATAGGAGCTATAGCCCCTATACCCACTATACCACAGCCGCGGTTTAACATTTATTTCTGCCAAAAGTTCAGTTATATGGAATAAAATGAGTAATTTTGTCAGCGTATAGTATGAATACCACCGAATTACAGAAAATAAAGCAGCGTTACAACATCGTAGGAAACAGCGATGGGCTTAACCGTGCGCTTGATGTCGCCTTACAGGTGGCACCAACAGACCTGTCTGTGCTTATCATCGGTGAGAGCGGTGTGGGAAAAGAGATAATACCACGCGTAATACACGACAACTCACCGAGAAAGAAGGAGAAGTATTTCGCAATAAACTGCGGCTCCATACCAGAGGGCACAATAGACAGTGAGCTGTTCGGACACGAGAAAGGCTCGTTTACCGGCGCCATAGGCGAGAGCAACGGATACTTCGGCACAGCCAACAAGGGAACAATATTCCTTGACGAGGTGGGAGAACTGCCGCTTGCCACACAGGCAAGACTGTTGCGAGTGCTCGAGACGGGAGAATACATACGTGTCGGCGGACAGAAGATAATGAAGACCGACGTAAGGATTGTGGCTGCCACAAACGTAAACATGCAGAAAGCAATAAGCGAAGGCAGATTCCGCGAGGACTTGTATTACCGACTTAACACCATACCTATACAGATGCCGCCACTGAGAGACAGGGGCAACGACATAATCCTGCTGTTCAGACTCTTCGCCATGCAGATGGCAGAGAAATATCATCTGCCGAAGATAACGCTGACTGAGGACGCCAAGGAGGTGATGATGAAATATAAATGGCCGGGCAACGTGCGCCAGCTGAAGAACATCACCGAGCAGATATCCGTGCTGAGCAGAGAGAGAGAAATAAGCACAGAGATACTAAGGCAATTCATCCCACAGGATGTTGAGAGCACACAGCTTACAACAGTCGGGACAAAAGGCTCGCACACATACGAGAGTGAGCGCGAGATACTTTATAAGATATTGTACGAGCTGAGGGGCAACGTAAGTGAGCTGAGGCGTGACCTTACCGACCTGCGCAAGCAACTTGACACCGGGCACAACAGCATACAGGACAAGGCACAGCACCTGCCTACAATCTTTGAGCAACAGCAGCATTTGGAGAGCCACAACGATATGACACCAAGCATACTTGACGCTGTTGCCGAGGAGATACCGGAATCAGACAACCTGAATCTGGACAACATAGGAAGGCACATGGTGGAGAAAGCTCTTGAGCGAAATGGAGGAAACAGGAAAAAGGCGGCAGAGGAGCTCGGTATCTCCGACCGCACACTATACAGAAGAATAAAACAATATGGACTTGACAAATAACACTCTCATAACAGCATACAAGAAGGCTGGCAGCAAACTTGGAACAGCGTTTGTCGCCATGCTGTTTGCTATCATCGCTGTCTCTTGCAGCGTATCATATAAGTTCAACGGCGCAAGCATCGACTACAGCAAGACCAAGACTATCCAGATAGCCGACTTCCCTATACGCTCAAGTTATGTATGGGGACCAATGGGACCAATGTTCAACAATCAGCTTAAGGACATATTCGCCAACAACACAAAGCTGATACAGGTGAAGCGTAACGGCGACCTGAAAATAGAAGGTGAGATAACCCAATACACCCAGCGAAACAAATCGGTTACGGCAGAGGGACACTCCGCACAGACAGAGCTTGCCATCACCGTCAACGTAAGGTTTACGAACACCACCAATCACAGCGAGGATTTCGAGAGACAGTTCACGGCTACATCAACATACGAGACCACACAATCGCTTAATGCCGTGCAGGAAGAGCTTGTGACTGAAATGATAAAAGACATAACAGACCAGATATTCAACGCCACCGTGGCAAACTGGTAAAAGGAACATTATCTGCATATACAAAGAAAATGGATTTAGGGCAATTGATAAAACATCCGGAGATAATGGATAAGGAAACGCTGTATGAGCTGCGTTCCCAATTAGCGCTATATCCATACCACCAGACTCTCAGACTGCTGATGCTGCAGAACCTGTACCTGCTTCATGACAGCAGTTTCGACGAGGAGTTGCGCAGGGCTGCCATCTACATAACCGACAGAAAGGTGATATTCCAGATGGTTGAGGCGGCGCATTACAGACTGCGCAACAACACTAAGAAGCAGAACGAGACAGAGACAACGGAAGGGAGCCGCACGATATCACTGATTGACAAGTTCCTGGACTCTATTCCCCAGGAGGATGAGAGCGGAAAAACGATTAAGAGAAAACCGACACCGGCAGACGCTGCGGTTGACTATGTGGCGTACTTGCTTGAGACTGAGAGCGAGGAAGAGAAACTTGCCGCAGAGAACAGTCCGGAGATGAAAGGTCAGAGTCTTATTGACAAATTCATCAACGACGAAGGAGGACGGATTGAGCTACAGGAAATACCGGAATATGTTCCTGACGTCGAAAAGGAAGAAAATAACGAAACAGAGCCGGATGACGGTTACTTTACCGAGACTTTGGCACGTATTTACATAAAACAAGGGCGATATTCAAAGGCATTGGAAATAATTAAGCGTTTAAATTTGAATTATCCAAAAAAAAATGCTTACTTTGCAGACCAAATCCGTTTCTTGGAGAAATTAATAATAAATAATAAAAACAAATAACAATAAAAAGATGTACACATTATTCGTAATTTTAATCTGTTTGGCAGCAGTTCTTATGATTGGAATTGTGCTGATACAGGAGTCTAAAGGTGGTGGTCTTGCATCTAACTTCTCATCATCAAACCAGATCATGGGTGTTCGCAAGACAACAGACATTATCGAGAAAGCTACATGGGGTCTTGCTATCGCTATGGTTGTGCTCAGCGTTATATGCGCACACACAGCACCAACAGCCACAAGTGCTGAGAGTGTGATGGAAAACGTAGCAACGGAAACACAGCAGACAAACCCAAATACTCTGCCTGGTTTTGACGCAAGCAAGGCACAGCAGGCTGCACCTGCTAAAGAGGCCGCTCCTGCTGCCGGTGCTGAGAAAACAGCTCAGCCTGCACCTGCAGAGAAGGCGAACTAAGCAAAAAAGAGAAAAAAAAGACGGGATTTATTTGGAAATTAAGAATAAATCCCGTATCTTTGCACCCGCTTTAGTACACTAAGCATTTACATGGTGACTATAGTTCAGTTGGTTAGAGCGTCAGATTGTGGTTCTGAATGTCGTGGGTTCGAGTCCCACTAGTCACCCAGAGAATCCTCGTAACAATGTTACGGGGATTTTTTGACTCACATCCCCTACCCGCCCCTAAATAATAAAAAAAGCAAAAATCACTATTATATATAATAAGGTATTGGTTTTTTTCGTAAATTTGCACACACGTAAATAATTCCGGGGTTGACTGGATTTGACAGCGGGATGAAATGGTACGTAAGCACGCGGAGCGTCGTCTGTTAGCTCCTTAATATCAGCGGTCAAAAATTTATCTGGCGAAACAAAATACGCTCTCGCTGCCTAATCGAAGTACAGTAGATTACTGGCTTTATTCCGTCACCAGGTGATGGAACGAGACATCGCTCAGTGGCTGTTGTTCCGAAGCTTACTGGTATAGCGGTGCGGTGAAATCGGAAATAGTCTGTTCAAGCCTCGTTGCTCAGATGAAATTTTAGAGGATAAGGTTGCGGTTGGTGGTCCGGGTCTTGCCGCAGCTCGAAAAACGAAGGCCGGAATAAGCGTGTAGAAAGCGTATGGTTTCCCTGTTTGGACGAGGGTTCGACTCCCTCCAGCTCCACGGCTTTATTGGGCAAAGATGCTTATGATATGGCATCTTTGCCTTTTTTATTTTGTGTTTTAACAAACTTAGTTTATCTTTGCAATATTGAACCCAGTACGCTGTTGTGCGAGAACAGTTTAGAAAAGTGACCAACCTATATGTCTAATAATAAAAACACAGATAAGAAAATGAAAAGACTAAGAAGTATTGCCCTGATGATGACCATCTTGATGACGGCATCTTATGCTATGGCGCAGCAGATAAACGACGCAGAGAGACTGGCTAAGCGAGACGCCATACTGAAGGACATCACTGGTGCGGCTATGCCTGACAACAGTGTCAGCATATTGAAATTCGGCGCCAAGGGCGACGGCAGGCATGACTGCAAGAAGGCTTTCGACAAGGCGATGGCATTTGCCAGGAAGAAAGGCGGCGCAAAGATAACCGTTCCTGCCGGGGTATATCTGCTGAAGGGACCTATACATTTCGTAAGTAATGTGTGCGTTGAACTGCAGGAAGGCTCCGTACTTCGTTTCTCTCCAGAGCCGCAGTATTACCTGCCAACGGTGAAGACAAGCTGGGAAGGCACATTCCTGCAGAACTACAGTCCGATGATTTACGGCTATGGGCTGCACGACGTCTCCATAACAGGCAAGGGCAGTATTGACGGAAATGCGGCGACAACATTTGCAACATGGAAGAAAGACCAACGCCCCTCATTGCTCAGAAGCAGACAGATGAACCACGACGAGGTGCCTGTGGAGGGCAGGAACTTTGGAGAGGGATATCTGCTGAGGCCACAGCTGATACAGTTCTTTGACTGCAAGAACATAACCGTAGAGGATGTCTTTCTCACAAACGCACCGTTCTGGTGCCTGCACCTGCTGAGGAGTGAGAATATCATCTGCAGGGGAATACGCTATGACGCGAAACTTGTAAACAACGACGGCATAGACCCAGAATACTCAAGAAACATCCTCATAGAGAACATCCATTTTAACAATGGCGATGACAATGTGGCTATAAAATGCGGCCGCGACAATGACGGATGGACAACGGGCATACCGTCAGAGAACATCATCATACGCAACTGTCATTTCAAGGGATTGCATGCCGTAGTGCTCGGCAGTGAGATGTCTGCCGGAATACAGAACGTGTTTGTGGAAGACTGTACGTTTGCCGGCTATTGCAAGCGTGGCATCTATATCAAGACAAACCCCGACAGAGGAGGATTCATACGTAACATATATGTGAACAATTGCGAGTTCGACGAGGTTGAGGACCTGTTCTATGCAACAAGCATGTATGCCGGCGAGGGGCTGGACAACAACAAGTTCACCACTGTGGAGAACATCTTTGTTGACAACATAAGGTGCAGAAAGGCACGTGCCGCCGGTCTTGTGCTACAGGGAACAACGGCGAAACCTATAACGAACGTAGTGTTCAGCAACATTGAGATTGGCGAGGCAAAGAATGCAATAAGCTTTGACAACACTCAGGGTGTGGTGATGAGCAACTGCCATATTGGCGGCAAGGCCGGAGTGCCCACACAGGTGACAGAGAAGGATAATATTTTTAAGTAGTATAAAAGTTGACGAGTTGAAGAGTTGATGGGTTGATGAGTTGATTGTAGCATGACTATTGTCTGAACTCCTACACTCCTTAAAAAATCACACTCCTTAAAGAATCACACTCATCAGCTTCGCAGTCATAATTTATAATTCATAATTAATACAATATGAGAAGAACATTTAGAAGAATAATCCTGGCAATGGTTGCCGCAATTACTGTTTCCGGAGCCTATGCTTTTGACGGAGATGCTATAATAACAAAAGACAAGGTGGGCGCAGACGCATTGCCGGCAGAGATTGCTCCGTTGGCTAATGTGCCTTTCAAGATGAAGGATATCAAGGCGCCTGTGTTTCCTAAGCGTGTTGTTACAATCAACAAAACCGCAATAGGAGAAAAGGGACTTATCACCCCATATATAAATAATGTTATAGCCGACTTGTCAAAAAAAGGAGGTGGCACAGTGGTTATCCCCGCAGGAACATGGCGCTCAGGAAGAATAACGCTGAAGAGCAACATCAACCTGAGACTTGACAAGGGTGCTGTGCTGGAGTTCACCGGTGACATGGACGACTATCAGCCAGCGGTGTTCACACGTCATGAGGGCGTGGAGGTTATGGGCGCCGGAGCATTTATCTATGCCAACAAGGCAAAGAACATCGCTCTTACAGGAGAGGGCGTTGTTATGGGGCCTCCTATGGATGTTGCCATGAGAAAGTTCCCTAACGGCAACAGTGTGGTGGAGAAAGATATTGACTACAGGATGCCTGTCAAGCAAAGACTTTGCGACGGCAAGGAAGGCAGAACATTCTACCGTCCTAAGTCGTTCGCACCAATAAACTGCAAGAATGTACTCGTTGAGGGAGTAACCTTTGAGCGTAGTCTGCTGTGGAATGTCAACCCTATATATTGCGAGAATGTAATAATAAGAGGTATCACAGTGAACTCTGTCAAGGTGCCCAGCGGTGACGGCATAGACATCTCTTCTTGTAAGAATGTGCTTATTGAATATAGCACTCTGAACTGCGGTGATGACTGCTTTACGATAAAGTCAGGACGATGCGAGGACGGCTTGAGAGTAAACAAGCCATCAGAGAACATCGTGATACGCTATTGCCTGGCAAAGGATGGTCATGGCGGAATAACTTGCGGCAGCGAGACCGCTGGCGGCATAAAGAATCTGTATCTGCACGACTGTGTCTTTGATGGAACGCGCACAGGATTCCGCTTTAAGACACGCCGCAACCGTGGCGGAACGGTAGAGGACATCTTCTATGAGAACATACGTATAATAGACGCAAGCGAGGCTTTCACATGGGATCTGCTGGGCACTCCTATGTACATGGGAATACTGGCACAGCGCAATCCGCCACTCGACATCACTCCGCTTACACCTACGGTAAGGAACATAATGATTAGAAACTTTGTCGTGGAATCGGCAGACAGGCTGATGTCTATCAATGGAATACCGGAGATACCATGCAGCGGTGTTGTTGTTGAGAATGGCTGGGTAAGGACAAACAGAATATTCAAGTCTATGTGCGACGTTGACGGCCTGACGTTCCGCAACGTGGAGATTCAGGCTACAGACAACTCTATAACTATTGACGAGAGCAAGAATCTGCTGTTTGAGGATGTCACCTTGCACACTCCTGAGCATAGTCTCAATATCGGACTCGTTGGAAATGCAACAAACATACGCTTAGTGAACGACGGTAAGGAGACGATACTGAAGCAAGGCGTGAACGTTCTTCCATAGCAGAGAGAAACATACGAATACTAAAAACCTTATGTCTCAACCTTGCGAATACCGTGTCAAGGCGACTTAAATAGCACAAATCATCATCAGATTTCAGGGAAAACACATGCCATGATTTCTGAAGTGTGGAAGATGTGGAGGTAAAAAATGCAACTTTTTTATTTTTGTGTTACATTTACCCCCCGGGGGTAAATGTAACATATTTATAGTAAAGTTGCCATTTTATCTTCCACATCTTCCACACTTCCACAAAAAGCACCTTAAAAGTATGCTGTTTTCTTGACAAAAACACCATGTTAACATACTGAAAGTATGGCACTTACGAGCAAAAGTATGGCGTTTTTGAATTAATGTCACAAAAATGCAAAAATGCGACAATAATTGGAATTAATGTCATTTTTGCCAGACATTAATTCCCCGAAATATAACTCTTTTTATTAAACATCTGTTAATATTTAACAGGATTTAAGTTAAAACACCCCTAAATCGGATGAATTAATGCACGCAAAAAATTACATTAATTCAAAAAATGCGGCATTAATTCCAAAACTCACTCCTTTCCAAATCATCTTAAAACGCAAAAACATGAATACCTTATAATACACCTTATTATATATAGTCTTATTATAACAGAGATAAAAAGACGTCAAAAGATGACGTTTTAAGAAAAAAAACATTACCTTTGCAAAAATTACTGATTTATATCAATTCAATTGCTGTTCTTAACCTAATAAAACAGCAAGGGTCTGTTGTCTGCTTGCATTACGCAGCAGCCACTAATACTAAGGAAAAATCTCTCGTGAAGGGAAAAATCTGCTCTTATCGGGTTATGGGATTGTACGCCCATATTGTCCGAATATAATCTTTACTACATTTTTTATTTTTATAATTTATCATTTTATTAACTTAAACAAAATCAATTATGAACAAAAAGCTATTTATGCTTTGGACGTTCCTTCTATGCTTCTTAGGAGGAATCTCCGCTGCGGAGGTCACTATTGATTTTTCTGCCCAAGGGTATGAAAATGCTCAATTGTTGACTACGGTAGAGCAGGATGGCGTTACCTACACCTTTGACCAAGGTACAGGTAGCACAGCTCCAGCTTATTACAATACTGGTTCTGCAGCTCGCGTTTACGCTGGTGGTTCGCTGACAGTTTCGGCTGCCAAGACAATCACAGGTATTGCATTTACATTTGGTTCTGGTGATGGCACTAATGAAATCACCGTTGATGCCGGAAGTTATGCAGATGGAACATGGACTGGCAGTGCAACTTCTGTCAAATTCTCTGTAGGAGGTACCAGCAAACACAGAAGAATCCAGAAAATCACTGTTACTCTCGACGAGTCAGAGGCAGCCGTTAAGACTCCTGTTCTGACACCTGCCGGTGGTTCTTACCTTGGCACACAGTCAGTTACAATCTCTTGCGAGACAGCTGATGCAAAGATTTACTACACACTCGACGGCAACGACCCAACAGCTGAGTCTGCTGAGTACACTGCTCCTGTAGAGATTACAGAGACAGCGACTCTGAAGGCTATCGCTATCAAGGGTGAGGACAAGAGCAGCATTGCAAGCGCAAGCTACACTATCCTTGCAAACATCGCCAACACTGTTGATGCTCCTATGACTGTTGCAGAGGCTCTTGCTGCTATTGCAAACAACAGCGCAGAAACTCTCGCACATGCCGACAACAAGGTTTATGTTAAGGGTATCGTTAAGTACATTGACGAGATTAGCACATCGTTCGGAAACGCAACTTATTCTATCGTTGACGCAGAGGGCGATGCAGACACATTGCTTATCTATCGCGGTAAGTTCCTTGAGAACGCCAAGTTCACAGCTGAGGACAGCGCTAAGTTCGTTCCTGGCTCTACTGTTGTTATTTACGGTAACCTCATAAACTACAACGGAACAACTCCAGAGATGACAGCCGGCAACTACCTCGCTTCTTTCGAGGAGCCAAAGGCTGAAGAGGCAACATGGAAGAACATCAAGGTTGACTTTACAAACGACAAGATTCTTACTGCTACAGAAACCAACTTAATTTCTGTGGGTATCAAGATGAATGAAGACGGCACAGTTACACGCGTAGCCGCTGACGATGCTTCTGCTAATGCTGTTGTTACAGGTAAATACCACTCAGCACAACATGGTCTTGCAAACTTCTCTGCAACAGTGAAGGTTGAAGGTCCTGTTAAGATTGGTATGGGTACATGTGCATGGGGCGGCAACGTTACCATCAAAGACGAAAACGGTGCTGAGGTTGCTAACGCATTCAACACAAACAACGGTGCTTGCTGGGCAACTGCAAATGGTGCAGAAACAAATGTTATCTATACATATTATAAGGGTGACGCTGCTACTCTGACTATCGCAGGTGGCTCATATACTCCTTACTTCTCTGTTGAGAAGATTGCTCTTGAGGATATCCCACAGGTAATGAAGGTTAACTATTCTCTTGGCGAGACTGGTGCAACAGGTATACTTCCTGCAAACTTTGAAATTAAAGACGGTGAGAAGTTCGCTACTCCAGTAAACCGCACTCTCTATGCAGAGGGCAAGACTCTTACAGGCTGGACTGACGGAACAAACAACTACACTATCGGTCAGGAAATCACAGCTGTTGCTGATACAGAAATTACACTCGTTCCTGTATTCACAGCAAACAACGTTACTCTCGACGATCGTAAAGACGCCGTATCTGTAGTATGGGACTTCCAGCAGAAGAACGGTGCTCCTGTTGTTGGCGTTCAGGGTAAGACTATGATTTGGGTTGCTCAGGCTGTTGTAAACGGTGAGACAATCGACGTTAAGATGGATATCGACGCTACAGGCGGTAAGGTTGCAAACGGCAACTGGACAGACTGGGCACAGATTAATGGTGGCACAATATTGACAATCCCTGCTTGCAAGGGTACTGTTATTGACCTTGAGTCATATAGCGCTACTACAAATACTACAATCGCCGGTGATGTTATCAACCAGGGAACAACAACTCCTACATACACATACAACGGTGAAGAGACAACTATAGACATCGTAATCGGTGACGGCTCTTACTGGAGAACTGTTAAGGCTACTATTCCTGCAATCCTTCCAGAGAACATCACAGTTGACGTTACAGATGGTGACATCGTTGCTGCTGTAGATGCAGCCAAGGCTACTGTTGCTAAGGTAGGTGACATCACTATCAACTTGAAAAAAGGCACAACTTACACAGTAAGCAAGTCTATCGAAATACCTGCAGGTCTCGTTATCAACGGTGACAGCGCTAAGATTGACGCTTCTGCACTTGACGCTCCATTCATCGTGATGAGCGCAACTC
>JAFQGS010000103.1 GCA_017415455.1 Prevotella sp. | reverse complement strand
GAAGGATGCGGATACTTGTAACAAAAACTCTGTTCACTCATACTCTTTTGCGTATATTTAACGCAAAAGTAGGAAAAGATTATGAAACGGCCAAATAATTTGCGTTATTTTTACGCAAATATATGACTTTATTTATTTGTATCCCGTAAAACTTTTAAATCAAAACATTAATTAAGATTGATATCCCCATAGTCAGATGGTCAATCAGTCATAGTCATTCCAATTTGGTATACACGGCGTATACTTTTGGTATACACGGGATATACTTTTGGTATATAGCGCATATACCAAATTAATCTAATCCATCCAGCAGAATGAATGCCGCCCAATGTTTCGGGTCATTGTAACCATTGCTACGGATTTCCTTCTGTGCCTTGACAAGTGCCTCGCGTTTTGTGGCTCCAGTCATCAGATGCTTGTAGAAACTAATCATCAAATCGGCTGTTGAGTCGTCATAGACATTTTTCAGACTCATCAGTAATGTTTGTACGCCGGCGTTCTTGAAGCCACGCTGTAGTCCGAATACACCATCATCGCCTAATTTGCCAAGTCCAGTCTCGCAGGCGGAGAGTACAGCCAAACTGCATTTGCGGAGGTTCATCGTAGCAATATCAGCTGCTGTAACAAGTGCATCGTCATCAATATTGGCTCCTGCAAACGCAAGGAAGCTATGCTTCATAGAACCAGCATCTGTTGATTTTCGCTTATTATCATACATGCCATGAGTTGCAATGTGCAATATGTTAACATCTGTGTCACTTTGACTCATAAACGTAGTCTTGCTTGCTTTTGTGTCAGTGAAGGGTTCCACAGTGTCAATGCCTTTCCCTTTAAGTATATTATATATCTCATTTACTTCTCTGCGTGTATTGCCAAGATCGGCAAATTGCGCTTCGTCGCCAGCAGCCCCTCGTTTCTGTCCTTTTGTGTTCTGTGATATAGTTGGAGTATAGCCTTCCTCGTTGTAGTTGATATTTCCAAATAGCGTTGCTTTTGTTAGCTTTTCTTGTTTGCGCTTATGACATATCTCTTTTGTTGATGATAAGCGATAGACTTCAAACTGCTCAGAGAGTGGCTTGTCATTATACAACAGGTACTCAATGCCAATACGGTTGAAGCAACCATCTGCAGAGAAGAAGATACGTTTCTTGTTTGAAATATAAGAATTTAGTGTTCCCCAAATGAGATTGCAGACTTCTGGTGTATCATACAACTTGTTGTTGTCAATCAACTGATTATATTGCATAAGGCTGATATTGGCCATCACAGGCCGATAGGTTGTATCGTTTTCAATCATTGTTTCCAGTCGGCGAAGGTATAGTGTCAGCTCGGATTTGTAATTCGTTTCCGTCTGTTCTAACTTCTGTTGCATATTGTGTATGAAATCAATATCGCAATTGTTATTGATAATCCTACTCATGATACTGTCCTGTAGCTGAGTATGGAAAGGTGTATCTTCGCATTCCATCAGTTTCTCATTGTTCCATAATACAACGTGAGTAGGATGGGGCATGTCTTTGGTAAGAACAATTGCTACCATGTAATCGTCCTTACCTTCAAAGAGAGGGTCAACAGAGGTGAACTCTATAGCAACATCATCACTGGTAAGTGTTTCCTGCACTGTTTTCCAATTGTGGGATATATAATCCGTGAAGTCGGCATATTCGGCACAGCCATCATAGAGTTTCAACTGAAGAGTTCGTGTCTCCTGGCTCAACTGTACAATTTTTTCCAAATCGGCATTGCTTGTTGCATTTGCTCGTAGCCGTTTGATTTCTTCTTCGTTTGACTTAGTCTTATGATAAATATCCATTAACTCAGGATTATTCTCAGCTCTTAGTACCTTTTCAAACTCAATTGATGAATTCAACAAAATACCTTTAGATAGTAAGGCTGCGTCATAGGCAATCGCAGAAAGTTCCCCTTTAAGCCTGTCGTTATTGTCAGGCAAGCCGACCAACTGTTCTTGCAACTGTTTAATAGATGATACCTCTCTGTTCCATGTTGCTATACGCTCCGTTTCGCTCTGCACGCGGAATTCGTCGCGTACCGCCTCGCGTATGGCTTCCATATACTGCTTGTAGTATTCCACAGACTTGCTGTGTTCATTCTTCATGGAGTAACATCCGGCAAGAGTCTGTAACGAGCGAGCATATGCTAATTTCCCCAAATATATACGTGTCAGTTCTATATTCTCTTCCTCTTGTTTTATAATATCGTCAAGCTTTGCAATCTGCGACGCCTTGGCAGCTTGCAGCTGTGCATCTGACATTTTTGCGTCAGAACGCTCAGAGGCAGGCTTCTTTGCGTATATGTAACACATTTGCAGCGAATTGGCAGCATTGGCATAATCTTCAGACATACCCCGCTCTTCAAATATCTTCATTGCCAGCAGATGATGCTCTATAGATGACTCATATTCCTGCCCGAATTTCTCAGCAGTAGCCATTCTCATGATTGCCTTTGGATACTCGTTGTCGTTGGGTGCATTCTTGGCATAATAGTCAACTACTCGTTGGTGATACACCCTTGCTTGATCATATTGTTTCAAACCACTATATGCATTGCCAATTCCAGTCCAACATTTCACTTCGTTTCTTCGTGCAGTATCAGTTTGTTTATTGGCATAGAAAGAGGCAACTGTCAGATGACAGTCAATAGCCTGCTGATATTGCTTGCCAAGGAAACTATATAATGCGGCAATATATAGTAGATTCGCATGTGTCTCGCTGTTGCCATCAATGATATGCTGTGCCTGGGCTGCAATCAACTGGTTCTCTGCAGCAGCAATATAGTCTTTGGTATGTGAAAGAAATTGTGCATATGCCTCATAAACCCTCACTTTAATCTCATTGCTCATCCTCATACCGACAACCTTAAGGAAATGCTCTTTGGCCTTAGCTGTCTCACCTCTCGACTCATAATACTGCGCCCGTTCCAGCATACACTCCGGTTCATCGCAAGGTTTTGTCAATTCATTCTGGTTATGTTCTTCCATCAGTGCCATGATGCGACTCATGCCTTGTTGGTCTCTTGAGTCACTATAGACTGCCCCCAGGCTGTTCAGCAGGAACTCATAAATATCCCCATGCTTTTCCACCAATGGAAGAGCCTGTTCCCACATATGTGCGGCCTTTGCCTTATCATTAATAAAATAGTAGTATCGTCCCATATTCGTGGTATACATACCCAGATTCTTATGCGGTGTCTTCATTTTTCCGCATAACTTCATTACCTGCTCCTGCAATTCCACAGCTTTCTGCCAGTTCTTCTCCGCTCCGAAGGAATACGCATAGTTGTTCAGCGAAGTGATATAGTCTTCACTTACCTCACCTAACAACTTCTTCCTAATTTCCATTGCTTGACGAGTGCATTCTCGTCCCTCGGTAATTTTCCCATCATTTACCAATTCGCGTCCCAGCTGGTGGAGCGAGTCTGCCTGTTCCACGGTTTGTGCATGGCAGAAAAGGCATCTAATAACTATAATAAGAATTGTAAATACTTGTTTCATATATATAGCTCATTTATTTTAAAAACGTTTCTTTTTTCTGAACAATCGTTCCTTCCAGATATTACACAATTGTTCATACTTCAAGATATCAAATATATATATACCGGCATTGGTGGTCACTAATACACGTGATTGATTGTTAAAGAATGTAGCAGAAGTTATACATTCATAAGGAGTTGTTTCTTTTTGCATTACCAATTCATTGTTCTCTGTATCAATTATCATCAGATGTCCTTTATTTAACAGAAGCGCAAAACCATTTTTAAAACCAACTAATTTGTAGTTCATAGCATCCCCTTGTCCAAAACTCTTTAGGTTTATTGAACGTATATTTCTTTTTTTTAAATTATACAATATTAGTTCTATATATTTTACACAAGCCATTTCGCAACCATCAAACAATTCACCGTTTTCTTGGAATCCAATAAATGATAAATCCGTGGAGTGGTATAATTCTTTTCCTTCTGGATAAGTATAGATACCATAATCTTGATACAAATGTTCTCCGTCTTGTAGTGGTCCTGAACAGAAATAGGTAGAGTCCACGCAACTATAAGTTGTAGCAGACCATATATAACGGCAATCAGGATATTTGAATTTGTCAGCTCCTGAATATATGCCTATTAAATATTTGTGATTAGCTGTAAGCATTAGATTGCAGTTACATGTTAATGTGTCAACAGCTAGTTTTTTTATACTATTTTCACTTGAAAAGTCTATGATTCCCCAGCTGTTTATATCCTCCAATGCAACTGCGGCATGATTATAGTTTGGTAATGGAAGTACTTTCCAAATTGGTTTAATTGTCTCAATAGAATTACTTATCCTTTTCTCAGAATAAAGATTGAATAATCCCACAGATGATAATTTCTTCTCATGTCTTACCGCCATTACAATAGTTGAGTCATTAGGATAGATGCCTGCAGCAGTCGGCCCGGCCGGGTAGGTAAATCCGTAATGCTGTATCGGAAAATATTGCTGTTGTGTTTTGTTTTTGATTTCAGTCACATAAATCTTTCCATTAATTGCATAACAAACCTTTGTGCCAGAAGGAGACATCGTAACCGCATCCATTTCGGATTTAAATAAATTCTTTATGTCATAAGGAAAAGTTTCACCAGTTTTAATGTTATGTAATACAAAATATCGTCCATTGGTAAATGCCAAATAATCACCTCTCGTATATGATAAAACATCTTTATGGAACAGATGGCTATGTGAGGGTATTGTGAATATTGTCTCGTTTTCAATTGAATCAATGGCAATTTTAGAGATTAATGTTGAGTCACAACAAAATGTCACAAAAAAAGAAGAATCGTTTTGAGTAGCAGTGATTGCCCCAATTTGAGCCTTGGTTCTTTCCTGTCGAAAAATCGCTCCTGTTTTTGTGTACATATAAGATAGGAGCGAATCACTTGTCACCACCGCCAAGTATTTTCCAGATTTGCTGTAGGTATAACAAATTATATCTTTATCAAACTTCTGATTTGCAATTATACTGCCGTCTTCTAAATTATAGAATGTCAGTTTGTTCATATTTCTGCATATAAAGTGATTCTCGTTAGGGCTCACTTTCATTTCGTATTGATTGTCATCAATCTCAAATTTCTTAATTTGTTCGGCATTTTTATTATATTTATATACCCCCATGCCACATGTGATTACTGTATCACTATTGTGGACGTAATCAACACTTGAAGCATAATGCTTAAAGTGTTTGAATTCTCCTTGTTCGTAGTCCAATACACCGGAAGTTTCATATATGCCGCTCCCTATCAATATTTGAGATTCGTCATGCCGAAACACCAATTGCTCTGTCATTCCTCCTTTTGATTGATATGAGTATATTACCGGGAATGGCGATATGTTATATGAGTAATCAATTTCATATATCTTTTGTTTTAAGAGAGATTTTGTCTCTTTTCTCAATAGCCATGCATAATCCTGATATTTAAGCAGTTGATGTTGCGTGTTAAAAAGGCCGTCATCGGGTCTTATGCCAGTCTTACAATACGCCACAACTTTTTGGTCATAATACCTAACTACAGAAAATAACAGTATCCCGATTAAAGTAACAAATACAGATACAATACTGAATCTGATTATCTTTTTTCTTCTTAGCTCTTTTTCATGTCTCTGCCATAGTGCATCAAAACGGAGATTGAACATGCGGGCAACCACCTTAATGGCAGCTGCATCACGTCCCATTTCATTGATGTTGGCAGCAAGTAGTTCCTTGCTGTCTGTTAGATTAAGCAATGCTTCTGGGTAACATTCGGTAGTAGTATCATTTGAGAAAGGATAACCTTCAATGACAAAAGGAATAATACGGTCGGCACGACCAAGGTCAATGAATGTCTGTGCTTCTTTACAAACCCAAGGACTCTTGGCGCTACGGGGAGAACACACAACAATCAACCACTCCGAATTGCGCAGGGCATTATCAATCTCTTCTGCAAGCAAACCAGGATTGAGGTCTGTAACATCCCTAAAAGTCGGGCGAATATTCCTTGGCAAGTCAGTGCGACCATTGAGGTTTGTCGGAAATTTATAGTGTTCCAACTTATCCTGTAGCCACTTCGCCCATTTCTCGTCCTCCCGCTTGTATGATATAAATGCGTAGTATTCTTTTTGTTGTTCCATATATCATTCCTTTGGCTTATAAGCACTAAAGTCATTTGCTCCTTTGTTCGTAATATTTTAATAATTCGGTTTTATCAATACTCCAAACACCGTTTTCTAATAGATCCTGAGCTGCAATATGTCCCAAATCTGCAGCTTGCTTTAAGTTCGCAAAAGCAGCTCTTTCATAAAAAAGGGATTGCTCGTCTG
>JAFQGS010000102.1 GCA_017415455.1 Prevotella sp. | reverse complement strand
TCGCTCTCTTATTAATATATGCGACCACAAAAAGTCTCTCTTTACTAAGAATATCACATTTGATTTCTCATGTTGCATTATATGTATATTAACATATTATTGTTTATACCTTATTAATAACTAATGTAGCAACAACCACCGTCTAATACGGGCCTTGTTTTCGTGATAATAATAAGACAATACAAACAAGGAATTCAATCCATCCTGTTTTTATAATCTGTATAAGAGAATTCGCGCAATGTTCTCAACTCACCATTATTGTCAAGCAGCATAATATCCGGATGACTGACTCCATTAAACATGGTCGTTTTTACAGTAGTATAATGTATCATATCCTCAAATATAATATTATCTCCGACACAAAGTGGCTTCGTGAATTTCCACATTCCCATTACATCCCCAGACAAGCAACTATTACCTCCAAGTCTATACGCAGTCGGTGAACATTTCTCCGTATCATCATTTAATAATTCCGCATATCTAACAACCGGACGATAAGGCATCTCCAAACAGTCTGGCATATGACAGGCAAAACTAACATTCAACATGGCTGTTTTCACTCCGCAATCTTCAACAATATCCACAACTTGAGCAACAAGCGGACCCGTCTGCCACGCAAAGGCACTTCCTTGCTCTAATATTACTTTCAGATGTGGATAACGAGACTTGAAATCCTTAAGTGTATTTATCAACAAGTTCACATCATAATCATTTCTTGTAATAAGATGTCCACCACCAAAGTTTATCCACTTAATTTGCCCAAACCACCGTGAAAATTTATCTTCTATATGTACAAGTGTCCTTTGAAACACATCTGAGCCATTCTCACAATGACAATGACAATGAAAACCATCTATCTCATCTGGAAGAACATCTGGCAATTTACAATTCCTTATTCCCAGACGAGAACCTGGAACACAAGGATTGTACAAATCTGTTTCTATTTCCGAATACTCTGGATTAATTCGCACCCCAAAACTTATGTCTGAATTAACAGCTTTTGCTTTTCCTGACAAACGTTCATACTGCGATAAAGAATTAAATGTTATATGACTTGAGCACCTGGCAATACTCTCTATTTCATAATCTGTATATATCGGAGCATAAGTATGCGCAAGGCTTCCAAATTCCTCCAAAGCAAGCTTTGCCTCACTAAGAGAACTTGCTGTCGTATGCTGTATATATTCTTTAAATATCGGGAAAACCTTCCAAAGAGCAAAAGCCTTAAAAGCAAGAATAATCTCCACATCCGCGGCATCAGCTACATATTTTATCTTCTCAAGATTACGCCTAAGCAAACTTTCCTCTAAAACGTATGCCGGCCTTGTTAAGCTATCTAAAACATTTGATTTCACTGTCATAATCAATATTTATTAATTATTCACCTGCAAAGATAAACTTTTATTACGGTTAAATTGTATGTTTAAGATAAAATTCATAAATTTGCATATCGTAAAGAATAATACAAGATGAAACTCATTATAATGTCAAAGCCCACTTTTTTCGTGGAAGAGGACAAGATCCTATCAACACTATTTGAGGAAGGTTTGGACAAATTACATTTATACAAACCGGAGTCTTCACCATTGTACTCTGAACGTCTATTGTCATTACTTCCCACAGAATGCTACAAAAGCATAAAGGTACATAATCATTTTTATTTAAAAAATGAATTTAACCTCGGAGGTATTCACATAGACAATACAGAGACTGCTGTACCAGAGGGCTACAAAGGACATTTCGGACGTACGTGCAATGATATAAATATGCTAAAAGCAGCAAAGAAAAAAGCTGATTATGTCTTTCTGAAAAACATTTTCGACAATCCATTCAGAAATGAGACAGCGTCATTTAGTATGGACACAATAAAGCAAGCTGCACGCCAAGGATTAATTGATAAACACATATATGCCTTGGGAGGAGTTACAATTGACAACATCCGGCAAGCAAAAGACATGGGCTTCGGCGGAATTGTCATATGTGATGACCTTTGGAACAAATTTGATATACACAATGAGCTCAACTACAAAGAACTCATCACATATTTCATAAAATTGAGAAAAGCATTATCCTAATAATAATATATTAATACATAGATAAAATGAGTGAACAAAACTCTTTCATGGTTTTTTCCGGTACAAACACCCGTTATTTGGCTGAAAAGATATGCCAAAGTTTAGGTTGTCCGTTAGGCAACTTACTGATAACGAAATTTTCTGATGGTGAATTTTCTGTATCATACGAGGAATCAATACGCGGACGAGATGTATTCCTTGTACAAAGTACATTTCCAAATTCCGACAACCTAATGGAATTGCTGCTTATGATAGATGCAGCTAAACGTGCTTCTGCAAAAAGCATTAACGCAGTAATACCATATTTCGGATGGGCACGTCAGGATAGAAAAGACAAACCACGTGTAAGTATTGGCGCAAAACTGATAGCAGACTTATTGAGTGTCGCAGGTATTGACAGGGTTATAACAATGGACTTACACGCTGATCAGATTCAAGGTTTCTTTGATGTCCCTGTGGACCATCTCTATGCATCTGGTGTTATACTACCCTATCTTCAAAGTTTAAATCTAGAAAATATTTGTATTGCATCTCCTGATGTAGGAGGAAGCAAGAGGGCAAATACCTATGCAAAATACCTTGGATGTCCATTAGTACTCTGCAACAAAACACGTGCACGTGCTAATGTTGTAGAAAGCATGCAGATTATAGGTGACGTCAAGGATAAAAACGTAGTTATTGTTGACGACATGGTTGATACCGCAGGTACAATAGCAAAAGCGGCAGATATAATGAAAGCGGCTGGTGCAAGAAGTGTCAGAGCTTGTGCTTCTCACTGCATTATGAGCGGTCCCGCATCCGAACGCGTTGAGAAGTCAGCCCTGGAAGAAATTGTTTTCACAGACTCAATCCCTTATTACAATAATTGTAAGAAAGTGAAACAGTTATCTGTAGCAGATATGTTTGCAGAAACTATACGTAGAGTAATGGAAAACGAGAGTATCAGCGACCAATATCTTGTATAAAGTGAGTATTATGTTTCAATACTAAAAAGATTTGAAACTATTATTCAGAGTAACATAAATACATAAAACAAAACATATAAGAGCATTGAGACTGATAACTCACAATAGTCTCAATGCTCTTAATTGTTCAATTTATTAAACTTATTTTATGAGAAAATGTACAATCTTGGCATTAGCCATTCTGACTGCAGCAATTACAGCATGCAAAAACACATCCAACGAGACTACACAACCTCAAAGTGAGCAAACAACAGTGACAGCCCCCAAACCTCAAGACTTTGGACAATTTGATGACATTAAGTTACCTGACACAAATCGTAACTTGGTGAGTTTAGGAGATATTATAAGAAATAACAAACTTACAATAATTGACTTCTGGGCATCATGGTGTGGTCCCTGCATAGAAGAGATGCCCAATATGGTAAGTATAAACAACGACTTTAAAGACAAAGGGCTTGGAATTATTGGAGTATCTTTAGACAAGGACCCACAACCTTGGATAAATGCAATATCAAACCTAGGGTTGAACTGGAATCACGTTTCTGAGCTTAAGGGTTGGGGAGATTATCTTATCAGTAAATATAACATAGAGGGTATACCCTACACCCTACTTGTAAATACAGATGGAACAATTATCGCCAAAGAACTGAGAGGAGAAATGCTGAGAGCATTTGTCACAGAATATTTAGAGAATACAGATACAATATCTAACGAAGAGAAAAAGTAATTAAAGTGCTATATTAATAATTACAATAAAAATATTGCTACATAATAAAAAAAATGGCATCTCTAAACGAGATGCCATTTTTTATAAACTAGTCAATCCACTTTACATAGCAGAAATCAAGACGATGTGGTAGATTCTCATTCTTTGGATACATACGTATACCTGTTTTGAATGTACCTGCCTCATCTGGTTCAAATTCTGCTTCAAAAGTATATAAATTTCCTTCTTTACCTGTCATTTCAAACTGACGAACATTGAATACTTTTTCTTCTCCGTTCTTATCAGTCTTTATTGATACCATCTCTAATCCAACAGCATCATCAAGTCCCTGCTCGTCTATAACATATTTAATCTTATAGTTCATACCTGTTTCTGCACCGGTTGAAGGTATATTATCTTCTTTTGCAACTACATGTATGGCATCCCAACGTTCAGCAACTGTTTCCTTCCACTGAGCAATTTCCTTAGCCATACGATTATCATTTGCAGAGATTTTAGCAAATCGTGCAGCCTCCTTGTTATAGAACTTGGTATAATAATCATCAAGCTGACGCTTCATAGTATAATGAGGAGCAATCTGAGCAATAGAATTCTTTATTACCTTTATCCAACCTTCACTATAACCTTTTTCATTCTTTGCATAATAAAGAGGAACAATCTCATTCTCTAACAAGCTATAAATAGTTGCTGCATCTAACTGATCCTGATATCCCTGGTTCTGATATGTACGTTTTTCTGTAAGTGCCCAGCCGGCGCCCTCACGATATCCCTCAAGCCACCATCCATCAAGAACAGACAGATTTACAACTCCATTCATCTCTGCTTTTTCACCAGATGTACCTGATGCCTCAAGTGGACGTGTAGGAGTATTCATCCATATATCAACACCAGACACAAGGCGACGTGCCAATTGGAAATCATAATCCTCAAGGAAAATAATTTTTCCCAAGAACTCTGGACGCTGACTTATTTCAAATATTTTCTTTATCAGTCCTTGACCAGCGCCATCTGCAGGATGAGCCTTTCCTGAGAAGAGGAACTGAACAGGACGCTCTGGATTATTAACAATTTTTGAAAGACGCTCAAGATCTGTAAACAGAAGATGTGCACGCTTATATGTAGCAAAACGTCTACAGAAACCAATCATAAGGGCATTAGGATTGATTTTCTCAAGCAATGAAACAACACGTGATGGGTCTCCCTGGTTCTTAAGCCATGTCTCACGGAACTTATCTCGGATATAGTCTGTTAATTTCTTTTTCAATGCCATACGTGTTTCCCATACAACATCGTCAGCTACATTATATATTCCATGCCATATACTCTCATTGCTTTGATCTGCCATGAATTTCTCATCGAAATACTCTGCATATATTTTACGCCATTCTGTTGCAGCCCAAGTTGGGAAATGAACACCATTGGTAACATATCCAACATGATTCTCCTCTGGATAGTATCCTTTCCATATGCTTGAGAACATCTTTTGGCTAACCCAACCATGCAGCATACTAACTCCATTAACCTCCTGACAAGTATTACATGCAAAAGTTGACATACAGAATTTCTCATTATGATCTTCCGGATTTGTGCGTCCCATACCAATGAACTCATCCCATGTAATACCAAGCATCGCTGGATAGCCACCCATGTATTTACCAAAGAGTTGCTCATCGAAATAATCATGTCCTGCAGGAACCGGTGTATGAACTGTATAAAGAGATGATGCACGTACTAACTCCATTGACTGATTGAAAGTGAGACCGCTCTTAACATAATCACAAAGACGTTGCAAATTGCAAAGTGCAGCATGACCTTCATTACAATGATATATTTCCTTGGTGATTCCAAGTTTTTTAAGAGTAAGCATACCACCTATACCAAGAAGTATCTCCTGCTTCAAACGGTTTTCCCAATCACCACCGTAAAGCGAGTGTGTTATGGGCTTATCAAACTCTGAATTCATCTCGTTATCAGTATCCAGCAGATAAAGCGAGATTCGTCCAACGTTCACACGCCATACATAAGCATGAACATTATAGTTCATATAAGGAACAGCTACCACAAGAGGATTTCCATCTTGATCAAGCTGACGCTCTATCGGTAAAGAGTTGAAATTCTGAGCATCATAATTTGCAATCTGCTGTCCATCCATACTCAGAGACTGCTTGAAATATCCATATCTGTACAAGAAACCTATTGCACACATATTGACATTGCTATCAGATGCTTCTTTCAGATAATCACCTGCAAGCATTCCCAAACCACCCGAGTAGATCTTAAGAACAGAGTGTATACCATATTCCATGCTGAAATAAGCAACAGATGGACGATTCTTATCTGGTTCCACATCCATATAAGCACGGAACAAAGCATAAACATCTTTTACACGCTGCATTATTTCCTTGTTCTTAACGATCTCTTCTTTACGATCATAACTAAGACGTTCAAGAAGTAAAACAGGGTTATGTCCTACCTCCTCATAAAGATCTGCGTCTAAGCTTCTCCACAAATCTCTTGCCTCGTAATTCCAAGCCCACCACATATTGTGCGCAAGCTCATCAAGACACTTGAGTTGCTCTGGCAGTCTTGATTTAACTGTCATCTCCTTCCATGTAGGAGTATTAACATAATCAGCTTTAATTTTCATAATAGTAATAAATTATTATTGTTTGCTTCTGTATTTCAAATTCATTAAGGCAAAATCATACGCCTCATAATAATATTCTATAAATTTACTCCACAATGCTTTTTTTGATAGACGTTCTGCATTCTGTCGACATTTCTTAACCTCTTCAAGAGTGAAATTTGAATACTTTTCTATTGTTAAGGCAATAGCATCTGCCACATCACTATAATTGTAATCTGTACGATGTATAACAGATACTCCATCTTCAATCTCAGCATTTTTATTCAGTACCTTATTAACCCACAAGCCAAACCCTGCAAGATCTGTAGTCACGCATGGTATTTTAAATGCGACAGCCTCTAACGGAGTATATCCCCATGGTTCATAATAAGAAGGATACACACATAAATCCTTACCTGCAATGAGGTCATAATATTCCATATTAAATATACCATCATCACCATTAAGATAACATGGAACAAATATGACTTTTACTTTGTCATCTTTTGCATTATGCATACCAAGACTATTCATCATATTAAGAACATTATCATTCTGCATATCATGCAACCAATGAGTTAACATTGGATATTCCAAGGCTGTATCTACATGAATATCGCTGGTTATACGTTCTATCAAATCTTGACGTGGCATTGCAACCCATCCAGGGACTTCAATAAAAGCCAGCACATTTCTATTGAGATTCGGATTTGAATTAAGACGCTTCATAGCATCAATAAAAACATCTATACCCTTGTTACGGAATTCATATCGTCCACTTGTAGAAATAATAAGAGTTTTATCGTCTAAATCTGTCCCCATCAACGCATTTGCTACTTTCAATAAAGTTTTGCGCGAATTCTTGCGTACCTTTGTAAACATCGCACCCTTAGGGACGAAATCATTCTCAAAACCATTTGGAAGTACTACATCCGCAGGCTTATCCAATAGTTCTCTACACTCATTATTTGTTATGTCACTAACAGTAGTAAAACAGTCAATATTCTCTGCTGTGCGCTTCTCTATTGAATGCTTACTCTGCATATTTAACTCATCTGCCATCTGGTCCCCATTATAAGCAAATAGGTAATCATATAAAGGCTTATTGTTTCCAGCTATACTACGACCGATACTTGTTGCATGGGTTGTGAAAAGGGTGGCTATCTGTGGACGATTTTTACGGATGTACAGAAGGCCAAGTCCAGTCATCCACTCATTTCCATGATAAATTACATTTACAGCATCGTTGTTTATATAGAAATCGTAGAAACTCTCAACAACCTTTGCTGCAGCATATGAAAACATAGATGCTTCATCATAGTCACCATAGGCATGCAGACTGTCTACTTGAAAATCCTCCCATAAATTAGAATAGATGTCATTTTTTTCCGAATAGAAAGAAGTAAAGTCTACTAATATCGCAATTGGATTTCCCGGTATGTTCCATCGTCCTGTTTTTATAGACAACTTATTACCAATTTCCTGTTTCCAGTCTGAAAACAAAGACGAATCTTCTGTAAAAAAAGGACACTCTACATTTTTCCAACAATCAGGGCCAATAAATACGACTCTGTCTTTCAAGATATTTTGTAACGTATTTGCACGAGTTGAAAGAACCGTATAAATTCCTCCAACCTTATTACAAACTTCCCAACTTGATTCAAATATATAATCCGGCAGTAATCTCTCTTTTTTCATTTATCTATAGATATAATCATTGCAAAGTTACTATAAATTAAATAATTAGAATTTTAATATACATTGTTTTTTACTAAAAATCAAGTTTTAATGATATAAAACAATTATTTAAGTGTCTTAATCTCCAATTCACATTATTAAGATATAGAAAACAAATCACATATTATAACATTAAATATAATAAGTCTTTAAATATCTGGAGTTTCTAACATATCAATAACATGCAGACTCCAAAGAACACCTGTGCACTTTGGATATCAATAACATACTGCACCCCTGTTACCAACGCTTCCTTGCACAATTAGGAAAGAATGAAGAATGAATAATGAAGAATAGAAAGAAAGAGAACGAGGAAGAAGAAACAAAGGGTCCTGGCCAAGGGTACAGGCGGCAGGACACCCTTAACAGCGACAAAAAAAGGAGTCCCCGGGCATCATTGCCTGAGGACTCCTGAAGAAAAAAGGCGGCT
>JAFQGS010000101.1 GCA_017415455.1 Prevotella sp. | reverse complement strand
GCAGAAGGCCTACTACCGCAAGTAGTAAGCCTTCTTTTTTTATGCTGTTTATTATCGGTCTGTTTAGAATCTGAATCCCAGATTGACGTAAATGAAAGGCTTGCTTGTTCTTTCCGAGTATCCCACGGTAGCGCCTAATGGTCCGAAGATACTGTTGTAGTAGTAAGACGCCTGATAACCCAGGTCTGGTCCGTGGTCAAGCAGGTTCTCAAAGCGTGCCGCATTCTGTGCAGCCGTTATGCTTGCGATGATATAATTGTTGTCCATTATTCTCTGCTGGGCTTTCACCTGGCATCCAATCAGCGCATTCTCAACAAACTCGATGTTGTTAACTCCGGAGAAAGGCATCTGTTGTTCTACGTAATGTCCAAACCAACTGCCGCCGATGGTGTTCTGAAGTATCATTGGAATGTCTCTGCCTATCAGTACCCTGCCGTAAATCATAGGCTGGACGGCAAGCCTGCTGTTTAGAGAGAATGTTGTGCGCCACATTGCATTGATCACTCCGAAGCCCGGTTCGTCACCCCTTCTTACGAGGTTGTCTGTATAGTATGCGTATCCTGCGTCAAAGCGTGAGCCCCTTGTGGTGAAGAACCATGCGTTCTCTGAGTTGTAGTGCATGTTAAGATGATAGCTGTAATAATGCTCATTGTCTATTTCGTTGTTGTTGCCGTCGCTGCCCCAAAGCACATCCTGATAATGATAGAAGTCCCATTTCGCTCCCAGGTCAAGTGAGAAGTTACGTATATGTATGCTCATGAGCATCAGATTCAGCGTGTGCTGGTTGTATGTTATGTTGTAAGCCCTGTCGCCATTGTTGTAAATGTTAATGTCATTATGCCTGAAAATGTATGATAATGAAACCTTACTGAAGTTTACAGGCGTAAGCACGGCGTCGGCTTTTGCCATTATTCTCTTGCCGAGTCTGCCTGTGAACTCAAGCGTCAATGGCGTCTTTGTCTGTAGCACATAACGGAGGTTTGCTTGCAGGGCAACCATCTCCTCTGTGTCGAACCGCACACCGAGGTTTATCGCAGACAGATTCTTGCTGCCTGCTGTAATCCTCAGCATATATCCGTCGTGATTTCTCATAAGGCTGTATCCCACGTTAGAGTAAGACAATCCAGACTGCAGTGTCATAATGATGTCTTCTATCTGGTCGGAAGAAATGCTGTCATTCACGTTCAGACTGTGCTTTGTTGACACAAACACCTGGTCCGCACTATCTACATTCTCAAATTCTATTGCATTAAGATAAACAGACTGTGGCACAGGTTCCTCGCCAGCAGTTGCCGCCCTGTTTACGGCATAGTCGCTGTCTAATCCAAGACTGTCACGCAGTGCCACAAGCTCATCCCAGTGTTGCATGGCTGCCTCTTCACCTCTTATGATAAGTGAGTCAATGGCTGTCTTTGTAAAACTGGCAGTAGAGAACCCCTTCACGTTCACCTTTATAGGTATGTCGGTGGCATTCCAGTTCTCCTCATATTTGTTAAGACAGTTCACGTCTATTATCTGGCTTATGATATCTCCAGTACCCATTATGTCATTAGCCGTCTTCGGATTTCCTTGCACCGACACACCTATTACGATGTCAGCTCCCATGGCACGTGCCACATCAGCAGGATAGTTGTTGCGCAGTCCACCGTCAACCAGAACCATAGAATCCTGCCTTACGGGTGTGAACACACCAGGTATAGCCATGCTGGCACGCATTGCCGTGGATAGTTTCCCGCTGTGGAACACATATTCCGTGTTGGTTATAATGTCTGTTGCTACACAAGCGAAAGGTATGGGAAGGGAGTTGAAGTCAATGGAATCGTGAAATCCCACCGTTAGTCGCGAGAACAAACTTGCCAGGTTGGTGCCGTGTATCAGTCCTCCCGAGTGCTTTATGCGGTTGTTGCTTCTGTTCAGCGGTCGTGATATGATGTATGTGTGCTCCTTCTCACGCTCCGCAAGATTAGGGTTCAGTATGCTGGTGTTGTCGGATAGCACGCGTTTCCAGTTTATGTTCGTAACTAAAAAGTCAAGCGCTGCGGCGTTATATCCAATAGAGTATAGTCCTCCTACAATCGAGCCCATAGACGTACCGGTGATGATGTCAACAGGTATGCCTGCCTTCTCCAGCACTCGCAACACGCCGATGTGTGCTGTTCCCTTGGCTCCTCCTCCGCTTAGTACCACAGCCACCTTCTTACGTTGCGTGTTGTCGCTGGTGGTATTGTTGTCAGTTGTGGCGTTTGCTTTGAGTGCCGTGAGAGATAATAATGTGAATAGAATATATAAGCAGTGTTGTCTCATAATGCTAAATTGTTTTAGTATGTTGTGAAATAATCCGGTGCTTTGTAGTGCCACAGTGGCAGATGCTTCCCGGTGAATGCTCTTTTATTTGTTGTCGTGATGGAATAAATAATGTGTATTACGCATATAATAGGAGGCAAAAGTATAAAAAAAATAATAACATATGCGTTTGGATATCACAATTTGGATTAAAATAAATTAATTCTTATCTTTGTCCCATCATTAAATAAATAACATTTTAATATTAAAGAGATATGAAGAAAGTTTTCACTTTTGCCGCACTGTTGTGCGCAACAGTACTCGCCAGTGCTCAGAATGTTGTTACCAAGATTAGTGGAACAGCGCCGGAGACAGAGAAAATGGTGTATATAATGAAAGACGGTGCACGTGCGCCGATGGACAGCGCGGCTGTTACAAATGGCAAGTTTGTGTATAGTGGAGATATTGAGGCAAACACATTCCTCCGCGTTATATGTGGCAAGCAGCAGGTGGCTGTGGTGTCTGACGGTTCAGACATTACCGCAAATCTGACCAGCGGACAGGTGGAAGGCTCTGCGCTCACAGTGCTTTTCAACAACACTTTCCAGTCAATAATGGGCTACACTAAGCAAATGAACGACCTGTATGGCAAGTATGCCAAGCTGTCTAAGGAGCAGACAGAAGAGGCAAAGGCAGAGATTGGCGTTATAGAGAAAGAGTTCGACAAGATAGAGCAGGAGTATACAGCATTCGTTAAGTCACGTATTGTTGAGAACCAGAACACGCTTATGCCGGCGTCTCTGCTCAATCAGATATACATGTCATTGTCTTATGCTGAGCTTAAAGAGCTTATCAAGCCAGACGCTCCTTACTACAACCATCCTCTTATGACACGTGTGAAGAAGTACCAGCAGGCTCTTGAGAAGAGACAGCCGGGTATGATGTATACAGACATGGCGATGGCCGATGACAAAGGTGTAGAGCGTAAGCTGAGCGAGTGGTGCGGCAAGGGCAACTATGTTCTGCTTGACTTCTGGGCAAGCTGGTGCGGACCATGCCGTCAGGAGATGCCAAACGTAGTGGCAAACTATGAGAAATACCACGATAAAGGTTTTGAGATTGTGGGCATCTCTTTCGACTCTAAGGGCGAGTCATGGAAAGAGGCTGTGCAGAAGATGAATATGAAGTGGCCGCAACTCAGCGACTTGAAAGGCTGGCGCTCACTCGGTGCAAGCACTTATGGCATAATGTCTATTCCGTCTTGCGTTCTTCTTGATGGTGAGGGTAAGATTGTGGCAATCGACTTGAGAGGCGATGACCTTGGAAAGAAGCTTAAGGAAATATACGGTTTCTAATAAAGCCCATGATGTAATGCAATAACAAAAGCGCGTGGCAGAGAAATCTGTCCCGCGCTTTTGTTGTATCTAACAGTTAAGCTGATGGTTCTTCCTTTATACGTTTATAACAAGCCACGTTATATATCCGCAGAATATAGTAGTGAGCAGGGCACCCTCCCAGCGTGAGAGCGTGTACTTGGTGAATGAGAAGAGCCACAGCAAAACCATTGACAGCAACATCAGCCCCATGTCTATCATAGTGATACCAGACATCAGCAGCGGTGTGATGGTTCCTGTAGTACCGAGTATAAGAAGGATATTGAAAACATTACTGCCAATAACGTTTCCTATTGCGATGGCGCTCTGTCCTTTGCGTGCAGCTACAACACTTGTCGCAAGTTCCGGAAGAGATGTCCCGCATGCCACGATGGTAAGTCCTATTACTGCCTCAGACACTCCAAGGGTACGTGCTATGTTTGTCGCACCGTCAACGAAGATGTTACTTCCGCCGATAAGACTTCCCAGGCCAATGAGAATGAAAAACGCAATCTTCCATACAGGCAGGTCGTTACGGCGCTCGGTAGAGTCTTCCACCTCTCCTGTCTTTGCCAGCCGTAGAGTGTACCACATGAAACCGCCGAATGCTATAAGCAGCAGAATGCCGTCAATACGTGAGATTTTTCCGTCGATAGACATTACGAACAAGGCAACAGATGCGAACAAGGCAAAAGGAATGTCTTTCTTCACGGTAGACTTGCTTATTATCATTGGTGACACCATTGCGGCTATTCCTACAATGGCCATTACATTGAATATGTTGCTACCCACAATATTACCGATGGCAAGATCGGCTGTTCCTTTTAATGCAGAGACAAAACTTACGAAAAACTCAGGCATTGAAGTTCCCAAGGCAACTATCGTGAGACCTATCACAATCTGTGGTATGTTCATCTTCTGAGCCAACACTGTTGCGCCTTCAGTTAGTTTGTCGGCTCCCCAAAGTACCATTACGGCACCTAATAAAATTGCTAATATATCCATAATGTGTGCAAAGGTAATATTTTTCCGTTATATATTGGCATTCACGGATTAGGAGTGATGATTTTTAAGGAGAGTAACTTTTAAAAAAAGGAGTTCAGGAGTGTAGGAGTGTAGGAGTTCAGGAGTGTAGACGTATGCTTGACACGCAATTCTTTGCCTTCGTTCAACAACACGTGTCCTCTATCACTTTTAATCTTCCTCTACCTTCTTTAAGACCCATGGGCTTAGCTTCATTAACTTCTTAACTCCCCTAACTTATCAACTCATCAACTCATCAACTTGTCAACAAACACTAAGGAGTGCAGGAGTTCAGGAGTTCAGACAATAGCTTATCAAGCATACGTCCTTTATCTCCTTCTATCTTCTTCTACCTTCCTCTAAAGACTCACTACTTTATCAATCAACTTGTCAACTTGTTTACTCGTCAACTCGTTTACTAAAAACTCATTCTCTTTTTTTGACAAACGCAACTCTCAAAATAGAAAATTCCGCACTGCATTTGATGCCCTTTTGCGCTTTTACTGTCACACCGCGGGGGCACTTTTCTCGTGTTAACAAAACAAAAAGATACCCGAAGGCAGCCGAGAAGCGATTTTTTTAGCACGTTTTCTATAAATTCTATAGTGCCTATAGTACCTATATTTCCCATATTTCTTATTAATGTTTTTGCCATTTCTATCAAATGACCTTGCCGTTTCATATGAGTTGGCGGTACGATTACAACGTCAGGGCGGTGCGATTGCGTTTTTATCGTGCTGCGATTACGTTGTAATCATAGCACGATGGCTATGTAATCGCACTGCCTTGAAAACGCCATCCTACCGCCTTGACAAAGCGATGATGCGGCGATTACTATGCCATGGCACCGCCATAAAGGTGTGATGATGATTTTAAGGACACTCCCTGCATGAGTCGTGTCACGCCATTCCCAAATTTCCGACTTACGGAAAATAAATTCAGGATTCGCCGATTCTCAGCGCATGTTTTTGCATTCATGCAGGCGAGGCTCCGTAATTCCGCACCTGCAAGTCTTGCCCGGCATCAGTCCGTGAGGGCGTTAATAACATAAAAAAGATTATTTATTTTTTTGTAGTGTCTTATGTTTGCAGTATCTTTGCAAGAAACAAATATCTGAGACAACAACTAAACACACTGTTGCAAGTGTTGTAAGGGAAAAACAAAGTGAGGATAGGAAAAACGCTGAGACATATCATGAATATTGCACTGCCATTACTCCTTGGCGGTGCGATATTGTATTGGATGTATCGTGATTTTGATTTTAAGCAGATAGAACATGTCATCCTCCATGAGATGAACTGGACATGGATGCTGCTGTCCTTCCCCTTCGGAATACTTGCCCAGATGTTCCGCGGCTGGCGCTGGCGGCAGACCCTTGACCCCATAGGCGAGCATGCCAGAAGCAGCACAAGCCTTAATGCCGTGTTCTTCTCATACGCCGCAAGCCTCGTCATTCCGCGTATCGGTGAGTTCGCCCGCTGTGCCATTCTCAAGAGATACGACTCCGTGTCGTTCCCCAAGGCTTTGGGCACTGTTGTCACCGAACGCGCCATTGATTCCCTTGTGGTGCTATGCATAACAGGACTTACGCTCTTGTTGCAGATGAATGTCTTCTCCACCTTTTTCTCAAAGACAGGCACGAGCGTGGAGTATATGCTTGATAAGTTCACCGCCACAGGCTACGTCGTCACTGCCGTGTGCGGCATAGCCGTTCTGCTGCTCCTGCATGTGCTGCTGAAGAAATTGTCTATATATAATAAGGTGAAGGCCACGCTGGGCGGAATATGGCAGGGAGTGATGTCTCTGAGGAATGTAAGGAACATTCCCCTGTTCGTGTTCTACACCTTAGGAATATGGATGAGCTATTTCCTGCATTACTATCTCACGTTCTTCTGCTTCGACTTCACCGCCGGCCTGGGCATGTCGTGCGCATTAGTGACGTTCATAGTAGGAAGCATAGCCGTGATAGTGCCCACGCCAAACGGAGCCGGTCCCTGGCATTTCGCAATAAAGACAATGCTTATACTATACGGCATAGCCGACCAGCAGGCACTCTATTTCGTGCTGATAGTGCACTCTGTGCAGACTCTGCTGGTCATTCTGTTGGGCATATATAGCAGTGTGGCTCTTGCGTTTACCAAGCCAAGAATAAAGAAACAAGAAGAATAAAAACATACATAAACACTTTAAATTTAAGATTATGAGCGATTTAAGAAATCTGAAGCCAGAGTGCATCTGGCGTAACTTCTACGATCTGACACAAGTACCGCATCCGTCAGGACATCTTGAGAAGATGCAGCAGTTCCTGCTCGACTTTGCCAAGCGTATAGGCGTTGAGGCTTTCAAGGACGAGGCGGAGAATATCGTAATGCGCAAGCCGGCAACACCGGGAATGGAAAACCGCAAGCCGGTGATTCTTCAGGCACACATCGACATGGTGCCACAGAAGGAGAAGGACAGCACACATAATTTTGAGACAGACCCTATACAGGCATATATCGACGGCGACTGGGTAAAGGCCAAGGGCACTACGCTGGGCGGCGACAATGGTCTTGGCGTAGCGGCAATCATGGCTGTTATGGAGGCAACAGACCTCAAGCACGGTCCGCTGGAGGCATTGCTGACAGCCGATGAGGAGACAGGCATGTATGGTGCCAACGGTCTGCCTGCCGGAGAACTCAATGGCGACATCCTGCTCAACCTTGACACCGAGGATGAGGGAGAGATGATAATAGGAAGTGCCGGCGGTCTGGATATCACAGCCACACTCGATTATAAAGAGGTGGAGACCGACAAGGACGACATTGCCCTGAAGATAACACTCAAAGGTCTGAAGGGCGGACACTCTGGTCTGGAGATAGGAGAGGGCCGCGGCAATGCCAACAAGATGCTCGCGAGAGTTCTCAGAGAAGCTGTGGCTGACGACGATGCGCGCCTTGCCTGCTGGCATGGAGGCAATATGCGCAATGCCATACCTCGTGAGGCTGAGGCGGTAATAACCCTTCCGAAGGAGAACAAAGACGACGTGATGTCACTCGTAGCAGACTATCAGGAGACATTCAACGATGAGTACAAGGGCATAGAGACCGATATCATCCTTGAGGCAGAAGAGGTTGAGCTGCCTGCAACAGAGGTGCCTCTTGAGATTCAGGACAATCTTATCAATGCCATCTATGCCGCACATAATGGCGTGTGGAGATACATACCGTCTATACCAGATATCGTGGAGACATCCTCAAACCTTGCCATCGTGAATATCGCCGAAGGCAAGGCGGCAGTGAAGATTCTGGCACGCAGCGCCAGTGCCACAGTGATAGATGAGATAGCGACATCGCTCGAGAGCTGTTTCTCTATGGCAGGAATGAAGGTTGCGTTCAGCGGCGGATATGGCGGATGGGACCCGAATCCAGACAGTGAGCTGATAAAGATAATGAAGGGTGTTTACAAAGACCTCTTCAACGAGGAAGCGACAGTACAGGTGGTGCATGCAGGACTGGAGTGCAGCATCATACTCTCCAAGTATCCGCATCTTGACATCTGCTCTTTCGGACCTACACTGCGCTCACCTCACACACCAAGCGAGCGCGCCTACTGGCCTTCTATGCCTAAGTTCTGGGCACTGCTGACAAAGACACTTGAGGAGATTCCTGTTAAGTAACAGACTCTTTCCGCACATCCGCCATACGTAAGGAACCCTTCCGGATGTTTCACGGATGTTGTGAAATACATGCATGCGAATGATATAAAATTTGAAAACATTATCATTCGCATGCTTTTTTTTATGTCAAAATGAAACAAAAAACATAAACCTTTATTATGGTTTGGATTAAATTTACTATTTTTGCACGGAATTTTAATCATCAGTTAATTTATAAATGGACGACTATTACGCGGAAAATATGAACTTGTAGGTGTAGGAGGATGGCTCTTATAAGGCTAATCCGCACCTATGGAAAATACAGGAGGATTAGCAAATGAAGACATACTGGAATACAACCAATGGTTTGAAGGCTATCAACGAATGGGAGCCAAACTGCTGGATACAAGTAACCTGTCCGACGGAGGAAGACCAACAGGAACTGGAGGAAAGATTCAATATCCCCGACTAT
>JAFQGS010000100.1 GCA_017415455.1 Prevotella sp. | reverse complement strand
TTACGAGGAAGCCGGCGATGAGGAAAAAGCAAAAGCTCTGCTTGAACATATCGCCAATAAGTTTCAGCAAATCACCTCGTTACTATATGTAAACAACCAGAAATGTAATGATACATTTAACGACCTTGAGATAATGGTTTATAAAGGCAACGACCATATATTTGAGACTATGGAGGATCTGAGATTTAAGGTTGGACCTAAAAGCTTTTATCAAACAAATACCGAACAAGCATATCACTTGTATTCCGTAGCAAGAGAGTTTGCCGGACTCACTGGCAACGAACTCGTGTATGACCTATATACCGGAACAGGAACCATTGCCAATTTTGTTGCCCGCAGAGCCCAGAAGGTCATTGGCATCGAATACGTTCCTGAAGCAATAGAAGACGCAAAAGTAAACTCATCAATAAACAATATAGACAACACGCTCTTCTATGCAGGAGACATGAAGGATATTCTCAATGATGAGTTTATTGCCGAGCACGGAAGGCCTGACGTCATTATAACAGACCCTCCACGCGCTGGAATGCATCAGGATGTCATCCAGACAATCCTTAAAGCGAAACCGCAAAGAATCGTATATGTGAGCTGCAACCCTGCAACTCAGGCACGAGACCTTTCTCTTCTTGACGAGGCATATAAGGTAACTGCGGTAAGACCTGTTGACATGTTCCCACATACTCCACATGTTGAGAACGTGGTACTTCTTGAAAGCAGAGATGCATAAACACTTGAGATATAATAACATAAACCTTAAAAAAATTAATTTATCATGAACATTCCATCAGTATTTTGGCTTGTGCCCTTAGCTTCGGTTATAGCATTGGGCATGGCATGGTATTTCTTCCGTTCAATGATGAAAGAGGACGAAGGAACACCTCGTATGAAAGAGATTGCGGAGCATGTCCGCAAAGGCGCTATGGCTTACCTCAAGCAGCAATACAAAGTAGTGCTGATAGTTTTCATCGTATTGGCTGCCATATTCGCTTTCATGGCATACGTTCTAAACGTACAGAACCCATGGGTGCCGTTTGCCTTCATCACAGGAGGATTTTTCTCTGGTCTGGCTGGCTTCTTCGGAATGAAAACAGCCACTTATGCTTCCGGGCGTACCGCTAATGCAGCACGCAACAGTCTTGACAGCGGACTGAAAATAGCATTCCGCTCTGGTGCGGTAATGGGACTTACTGTTGTAGGACTCGGACTTCTTGACATTGCATTGTGGTTCATCGTTCTTGGAATATTTGACAAGGAAGGACTCATATCAATAACCACAACAATGCTCACCTTTGGTATGGGAGCGTCAACACAGGCGCTTTTCGCACGCGTTGGAGGCGGTATATACACAAAAGCCGCAGACGTGGGAGCTGACATTGTAGGTAAAGTTGAGGCAGACATACCAGAAGACGACCCAAGAAATCCTGCAACAATTGCAGACAACGTAGGTGATAATGTCGGTGATGTTGCCGGTATGGGCGCAGACTTGTATGAGAGTTATTGCGGCGCTATCCTTTCAACAGCCGCTCTTGGAGCATCTGCATTTGCGGCAAGTTCCGCAGACGGCATGCAGCTCAAGGCTGTTATTGCCCCGATGCTCATTGCAGCCGTAGGCGTATTCCTGTCACTAATAGGAATATTCCTGGTAAGAACCAAAGAAGGCGCAACAATGAAAGACCTACTGAAGTCTCTTTCAATAGGTACAAACGTATCAGCCGTGCTTATTGCCGTTTCGGCATTTGCCATTCTATATATGCTTGGCATTGACAACTGGCTTGGCTTATCATTCTCTGTCATTACAGGTCTGGCTGCAGGAGTTATCATAGGGCAAGCTACAGAGTACTACACATCTCATAGTTACAAGCCTACACAGAAGATTTCTGAGGCCGGACAAACAGGCTCTGCAACGGTTATAATAAAAGGAATAGGCACAGGTATGATCTCAACATGCATTCCAGTGTTTACCATTGGAGTAGCAATCATGCTCAGTTACATGTGCGCTAACGGCTTTGACCTTAGCATGACTTCAAAGAGTCTTTCATTAGGCTTGTACGGAATCGGTATCGCAGCGGTGGGTATGCTGTCAACATTAGGTATCACACTGGCAACTGACGCATACGGTCCGATAGCAGACAATGCCGGAGGAAACGCCGAAATGAGCGAACTTGGCGAGGACGTGCACCATCGCACCGACGCTCTTGACGCATTAGGCAACACAACCGCAGCTACAGGCAAGGGATTTGCTATTGGCTCTGCTGCACTTACCGCATTGGCATTACTTGCGTCTTACATAGAGGAAGTGAAGATTGCCATGGCACGCGCCGAGATTACACTTACCAACGTTGCAGGTGATGTAATAAGCGCTACAGAAGCTACAATTCCTGACTTCATGAACTATTTCCAGGTGAACCTTATGAACCCTAAAGTTATAGTAGGTGCATTTATCGGAGCGATGGCCGCATTCCTGTTCTGCGGCTTAACCATGGAGGCTGTTGGACGTGCCGCACAGAAGATGGTTGAGGAGGTGCGCCGCCAATTCCGCGAAATAAAGGGAATACTTGATGGTACAGGCACACCAGACTATGGCTCATGCGTTGAGATTTCCACACGTGCCGCTCAGCACGAGATGATATTCCCATCTGTTCTTGCCATAGCCATACCTATTGTTGTTGGAGTGGTTCTTGGCGTTGCAGGCGTGCTCGGACTTCTTGTAGGCGGCTTGGCTGGAGGATTCACACTTGCTATTTTCATGGCAAATGCAGGTGGCGCATGGGACAATGCAAAGAAAATGATTGAAGAAGGAAACTTCGGTGGCAAAGGCTCGTTTGCGCATAAGGCAACAATCGTAGGCGACACCGTTGGTGATCCGTTCAAAGACACATCAGGACCATCACTTAACATTCTTATCAAACTGATGTCTATGGTAAGTATAGTAATGGCCGGACTCACTATCGCTTTCATGTAAACAAGTTGTTTTCGAATCAGATATAAACAACTGTCAGCCGTATCTCAATTCTTCTCAAAATAGAAAAGTTGAAGATACGGCTGACTTTTTTTGACAAATTCGTTGGTTAGTAAAAATAATTAACTACTTTTGCAACTCAATCTAAAAAACATAAATAGGACAAACGAAAAAACAAATATGAAAACCAACAAGAACAGAAGAAAAGACGACTCTGACATTTTCAAAAGTCAAAGTTTAATGTCTATAAAAAGGCGCAAGATTATCAAGAAGGTGTTGATGGTACTCTTAACGGCTTCAGCAATAGCTGTGGTTGCCGCATGCTTCATATCCACAATATTTGACATACAATAACAAAAGGCTTGAATAAGCCATTCATTATCTCCGGGAATCATACTTACGCCACTAAAGGCATTGATTGCATACCACCAGTAAGACAACTGATGGCAGAGTTATTATTGCGTATGCGATAAGATCATGCATGGCTGATATTATATGTCAGGAAACTCTTATTGGAGAATTTCCCAAACTACTGAGTGCCCATCGTTTCTCATACAATATCACTTAAGTACAATCTTGAAGACAGACTGTGTTTACAACTATGGCATTTAGGCATCGTAAGTATGCCGTTTAGACATCGTAACTATGGCACTTAGCACTCAAAAGTGACATACTTTCAAATCATATCCATATGGATAAAAAAAGGAAGGCATCTTAACCAAGAAACCTTCCTTTATGAATACATATCAAAAAAATTCTACAACACCTTCGTTGTGATTATTTTGTTACTCTTATCCAGTCAGCCTCAACCCATCCTTTGTCAACTTTCGGATTGGTTTCTGCTGCAATGAATCCGAACTTAGCACCAATCCACTTTCCTTCTTTCATCTGATATTCACCTTCGCATGGGATGAATTTCTTGCCATTCTTGCTGTAAGCGAATTTAATCTTAGAATTGTCTATCATCATGCGCATGTAGATATCCTCGTGAATACCAGGCTTGTAGTTAATCTTGTCAACAGCTGTAGGCTTCAATGTTGCGATTTCTGTCTCTGTCTGTGGTTTGCCTCTGTCGGCATCCTCGCAAGTAAGAAGCAGAAGCTTGAACTCATTACCTACGCGCTTTACAACCAACGCCTGATAGTTGTGACCCATCATAATGATTCCACCGAACTGATTATCAGCTTTTGATGTGAAACGCAACTTTGCTGTAACAGTAAACTTGTCTGTTGGAGTCTTCTGAAGCAACATGTTTGGAACATTCCAAAGATTTGGCGCATTCTCCTCAAGCTTGTGGGTATAGATACGCATAGTACCGAAGGCTGTCGGCATTCCAAAGAACTGGTGATAGTTAGCATGCCACTGCCACTGCTTTCCGAGTACAGGTGAGTTGAACTCGTCGCTCTCAACAGGATTTACGATAACTGATGAAGAAGACTGTGGCTTCTTATATGTTCTTACAGGCTCACCCTTTATACCCATAATTGGCCAACCAGTAGACCAATCAACCGGATTCAGATGTACAACACGACCATACGCATATTTATCCTGGAAATGAATAAACCAATCCTCACCATATTTAGTATGAACCCACGCACCCTGATGAGGGCCGTTGATGTCTGTCTTACCCTGAGCCAGAACAATCTTATGTTCATATGGACCATAAGGTGACTTTGAGCGCATTGCCAACTGGAAGCCTGTAGGAACGCCGCCCGCAGGAGCCATAATCCAATACCAGCCGTCGCGCTTGTAGAACTTAGGACCTTCAACGGTTCTGTTCTCTGTTCCGTTGCCGTCAAATACAATTACAGGATTACCAATAGCCTTTGTTCCATCAGCAGACAACTCTCTGACTGTAATCACAGAAGCGAACTTTCCACGTGAGTTTGCCCAGCCGTTTACAAGATAGCAACGACCGTCCTCATCCCACAGAGGAGTAGTGTCAATCATTCCCTTACCTGCAATAACACATACTGGCTTCTCCCACTCTCCTGCAGGGTCCTTTGTCTTAACCATGAATACGCCATGGTCTGGATCTCCCCAGTAAATGTAATACTCACCATTGTGATATCTGATTGAAGGCGCCCACACTCCGGCTCCGTGCTGAGTCTTTGCGAAATGAGCCTCAAGTTCAGGTATACCATCATAGAGAGACTTTAACGCATGACCAACAATCTCCCAGTTAACGAGATCCTTTGAATGCAGAATCGGCAGACCTGGAATACACTGGAAAGAAGATGCTGTCATATAATAATCTTCTCCCGAAGGACCTACACACACATCAGGGTCAGAGTAGTCAGCATCTACAACCGGATTAGTGTAAGTACCGTCACCGTTATCTGGCGACCATACTTCAGATTTGTACTGCGCATTAGCCACTAAAGGTAAAGCCATGCATAAAGACAATAAAATTTTTCTCATAAATTTAAATATTTAAAGTTATACTATAATACTTTCACAAAATTATTCTCCATATCCGAGATCTTCAACTGATAGTTCACGTTGTGTACTATGCGCATAAGCTTGCGAGGTTCAAACTCCGTTGGAGACAAGACCACTGCAAGGTGTCCCATTGTATTACGAAGATTTATCTCAACACAAGGATTCACCAGAAAGCCCTCACCTTCTGTTGATACTATCATCATGTCAATCCCGAACGGACCCTTATATCTATGACGTAACAATGATGAGAAATATTGAATGGCCATCTGTTTTATAACAAAAATTAACTCTTCCGGTATTTTTGCATATAACATCTCCAACTTATCATCCTCTGTTGCGAGAATATTACCTGCGTAAGCACCATTGCATGTCTTAAACAAAGACAAGCCTGTGTATTCAATATTTCCGATACCGTCGGAGTAAAACTCCATTGCGAAGTCTTCCACCTTTTTATAATAAGGCTCAACCATTACTCCGCCCTGACGAGAAACAACGTTTTTTATCCATCCAAGCGTAGACTGACATATATCATCCGAATCAACAGAATAACGTATTCCCCTGCCGCTGCTGCTCCAAGGTGCTTTTATAACAATCTTTCCATATTCAGACATATAGTATTTCACCTCTTCTATATTATCACACAAGAAAGAATCACCGCATAGACCTTTAACTGAATACTGCTTCATAAAGTCATGAAACGCAGACGTTTGCACACGACTTGATAAATCTCTTATTGAACCCACCTGCTCGTCTGTAGGAAGTAGTTCTTTTGCAACTCCAGCCTCAAGCAATCTTATTCTCAGAACCCTGTCCCAACCCCATGGGCATATTTCATCAAACGCAAAGTCTTTCAAGTCATCTATGCCTACAAACAACACATCAGCCGCATACTTCTTCAAAGCCGATGCGCTTTTAACAGCATATCTCACATCATCAACAAGAACCACGTCGCCATCATCAGCCCATAAAGACGGTATGTATCCTAAGTTCATACGCATCTCCTGAGCCGCATGCGGGGCTATCATATAATCATGATTATACGCAAGAGCAATGTCATGTTCGGGATTAAAAATATGTAATTTCACGTCTATATTCAAACATTTTAACTTCCGACTTGCAAAAATATAAAAAAAAATGAGATTTTGCAATCTTTGGTTTGCAATTATGGAATAATATATTATCTTTGCAGTAAAATTAAAGCAGTAGGAAAATGGAAGCATTCTTTCGCACACATGCCTATTTAGTTGAGCATACTAATGCTCCTGTCAGGCGTCTGCTCATGGACGAGATAGACTGGAGCCATCGTATGATAGGAATAAAAGGCACAAGAGGTGTAGGAAAGACAACATTTCTTTTACAATACGCAAAGGAGCATTTCCCGACAAACGACAAGAAATGCCTTTACGTAAACATGAACAACTTCTATTTTCAAAAACGCGGCATTGCTGATTTTGCAGGCGATTTCTACAAAAATGGCGGAAAAGTATTGCTCATAGACCAGATTTTCAAAGATCCTAATTGGAGTCAGGAACTTCGTAAATGCTATGACTTACATCCAAATCTCAAGATTGTCTTTACCGGCAGCAGTGTTATGCGCCTGAAAGAAGAAAATCCGGAGCTTAACGGAATTGTGAAAAGCTACAATTTAAGGGGATTCTCGTTCCGCGAGTTCATTAACCTGCATACAGGATTAAACCTCAGACCATATACCCTTGAGGAGATTCTGACAAACCACGAGCAGATAATCCGCTCCATACTGCCACATGTCTCACCTTTAAAATACTTTCAGGACTACATACATCATGGATTCTACCCATTCCATCTTGAGCAGCGGAACTATTCAGAGAACCTGCTGAAGACAATGAACATGATGACAGAAGTGGACATATTGTTAATGAAACAAATAGAGCTCAAATATCTCACTAAGATTAAAAAGCTCTTCTACCTGTTGGCTGTTGACTGCAACAAGGCGCCAAACATAAGCCATCTTGCCAATGAGATAGAAACAAGCAGAGCCACTGTAATGAACTATATCAAATATCTTGCAGACTCACGCCTTATTAACATTATATATCCAATAGGAGAATCATTCCCAAAGAAACCGTCTAAGGTAATGCTGCATAACTCAAATCTGATGTATGCAATCTACCCAATACAGACGAATCTGCAAAGTGCAATGGAGACATTCTTCGTGAATTGCCTCTGGAAAGACCATAAAGTTAATCAGAGCAACAAAGACAAATATTATTGCATAGACCAGACACTGAAGTTCAAAGTATGCGACTCTTCCACAAGTAACAGAATACGCAAGAGTAATGACATAATATATGCGAACTACAATACAGAAATAAGTTCAGACAAGCATATTCCACTTTGGCTCTTTGGACTTATGTATTAAAGATACGGAATATCATTCAGATTATAAATAACTGAAACGTTAACATTAATATTTATTAAAATGGCAAAAGAAAAGAAATTTATCACTTGTGATGGTAACCAGGCAGCAGCGCATATCTCGTATATGTTCTCTGAAGTGGCAGCCATCTACCCTATTACTCCGTCATCAACAATGGCAGAGTATGTAGACGAGTGGGCAGCTCAGGGTCGTAAAAACATTTTCGGCGAGACTGTCCTAGTACAGGAGATGCAGTCTGAAGGTGGTGCTGCCGGCGCAGTACACGGTTCATTGCAGGCAGGTGCACTCACATCAACTTATACAGCTTCACAGGGTCTTCTGCTGATGATTCCTAACATGTATAAGATTGCAGGTGAATTCCTTCCATGTGTATTCCACGTTTCTGCACGTACTTTGGCTTCTCACTCTCTCTGTATCTTCGGAGACCATCAGGACGTAATGTCTTGTCGCCAGACAGGATTCGCAATGCTGGCAGAAGGTTCTGTACAGGAGGTTATGGACTTGGCAGGTGTTGCTCACTTGGCAACTATCAAGTCTCGCGTTCCTTTCTTGAACTTCTTTGACGGTTTCCGTACATCTCATGAGATTCAGAAGATTGAGATGCTTGAGAATGACGACCTTGCTCCATTAGTAGACCAGCAGGCTCTTGCAGAATTCCGCAGCCGCGCACTCACACCAGAGAAGCCTGTTGCACGCGGTATGGCTGAGAACCCAGACACATTCTTCGCACACCGTGAGTCTTGCAATCCATACTACGACGCTGTTCCAGAGATCGTAGAGGAATACATGAACAAGATTTCTGAAATCACAGGCCGCAAGTATGGTTTGTTCAACTACTACGGTGCAGATGACGCAGACCGTGTTATCATTCTGATGGGCTCTGCAACAGAAGCTGCAAGAGAGGCTATCGACCATCTTAACGCTCAGGGTGAGAAGGTTGGTATGGTAGCTGTTCACCTCTATCGTCCATTCTCTGTTAAGCACCTTCTCGCAGCTGTACCAAAGACAGCTAAACGTATTGCTGTTCTTGACCGTACAAAGGAGCCAGGTTCAAACGGCGAGCCATTGTATCTTGATGTTAAGGAAGCATTCTATGGTGTTGAGAACGCACCTGTAATCGTAGGTGGCCGTTACGGTCTTGGTTCTAACGACACAACTCCAGCACAGATAATCTCTGTTTATGAGAATCTTGCTATGAACGAGCCAAAGAACCACTTCACAATAGGTATCGTTGATGATATCACATTCACTTCTTTACCAAAGAAAGAGGAGATTGCTCTTGGTGGTGAAGGTATGTTCCAGGCTAAGTTCTTCGGTTTGGGTGCTGACGGTACCGTTGGTGCAAACAAGAACTCTGTGAAGATCATCGGTGACAATACAGACAAGCACTGCCAGGCATACTTCTCTTATGACTCAAAGAAGTCTGGTGGTTTCACTTGCTCTCACCTCCGTTTCGGTGACACTCCTATCCGTTCTACTTATCTCGTTACAACACCTAACTTTGTTGCATGCCATGTTCAGGCTTACCTGAAGATGTATGATGTTACACGTGGATTGCAGAAGAACGGAACATTCCTGCTCAATACTATCTGGGAGGGTGACGAACTTGCAAACAATCTGCCAAACAATATAAAGAAGTATTTCGCAGATAACAATATTACTGTTTACTATATCAACGCAACTAAGATTGCACAGGAGATTGGTCTTGGTAACCGCACCAACACTATCCTCCAGTCTGCATTCTTCCGTATAACAGAAGTTATACCTGTTGACCTCGCTGTTGAGCAGATGAAGAAATTCATCGTTAAGTCTTACGGAAAGAAGGGTCAGGATATTGTAGACAAGAACTACGCAGCTGTTGACCGTGGTAACGAGTACAAGCAGCTTGTTGTTGACCCTGCATGGTCTAACCTGCCAGCTGATGAGGTTGAGCCAAACAACGATCCTGCATTCATCAACGAGGTTGTACGCCCAATCAATGCTCAGAATGGTGACTTGTTGCCAGTTTCTGCATTCAAGGGTATCGAGGATGGTACATGGCCACAGGGAACATCTGCTTACGAGAAGCGTGGTGTTGCCGCATTCGTTCCAACTTGGATGCCAGAGAACTGTATCCAGTGTAACAAGTGTGCATTTGTTTGTCCTCATGCTTGTATCCGTCCATTCGTTATGAACGACGAGGAGGCAGCCGGACTTAATGCTGCTGCTATAGACATGAAGGCTCCTGCAGCATTGAAGGGAATGAAGTTCCGCATGCAGGTAGGCGTCATGGACTGCTTGGGTTGCGGTAACTGTGTTGACGTTTGTCCTGGTAATCCTAAGGCTGGTGGTCCTGCTCTTAAGATGGTACCACTGGAAGGTGAGCTCAACGAGGCTGCAAACTGGGAATACTGTGTTAAGAATGTTAAGAGCAAGCAAGATCTTGTTGACATCAAGCAGAGTCCTAAGAACTCACAGTTTGCTACTCCACTCTTCGAATTCTCTGGCGCTTGCTCAGGTTGTGGTGAGACTCCATACGTGAAGTTGATTTCTCAGCTGTTCGGTGACCGCGAGATTGTTGCTAACGCTACTGGATGTTCTTCTATCTACTCTGGTTCAATTCCTTCTACTCCATATACAACAAATGAGAAGGGACAGGGTCCTGCATGGGCAAACTCTCTGTTTGAGGACTTCTGCGAGTTTGGTCTTGGTATGGCTTTGGCAAATAAGAAGATGCGTGCTCGTATCGTAGAATTACTCGGTCAGTGCATGGCTAACGATGCTACATCTGCTGAGTTCAAGGAGGCTGCTCAGGCATGGATTGACGGTATGAACGACGCTGATGCTTCTAAGGCTGCTGCTGCAACATTGAAGCCAATGATTGAGGCTGGTGCTGCTGCCGGTTGTCCTTCTTGCGCTAAGTTGGTTGAACTGAGCCACTACCTTGTTAAGCGTTCACAGTGGATCATCGGTGGTGACGGTGCTTCTTATGATATCGGTTACGGTGGTCTTGACCACGTTATCGCTTCTGGTGAAGATGTAAACATCCTCGTACTTGACACTGAGGTTTACTCTAACACTGGTGGTCAGTCTTCTAAGGCAACTCCACTTGGTGCTATCGCTAAGTTTGCTGCTTCTGGTAAGCGTATCCGCAAGAAGGATCTTGGTATGATTGCTACCACATACGGTTATGTATATGTAGCTCAGATAGCTATGGGTGCAGATCAGAGCCAGTGCTTGAAGGCTATCCGTGAGGCTGAGGCATATCCAGGTCCATCAATCATCATCGCTTATGCTCCATGTATCAACCACGGTTTGAAGAAGGGTATGGG
>JAFQGS010000099.1 GCA_017415455.1 Prevotella sp. | reverse complement strand
GGAGTATGTACGAGGACTGTACAGATGGACTTACAGATAATGAGATCGGACAAACTGGGATATAATGCCCCGATAGAGGTGTATGACAGGGTTTACCATAGATATGCGGACCCTGATTATTCCATTACAGAAATGCCACTGTCTGCGGATGACTGCAAACTGATAAACGAGGCTATATCATTACTTAGTAACACAAAGAATTCAGACACGGTAAGGACACAGAAGGTATTGAAGAAAGTTGAAGAGAGGCTAACCGCTATTCTGAATTTCGTATAAAAGAAGGCTCCCTTTTAAATAAACAGTTAAAGGGGAGCCTTTAACATGAGCAATAGGGATATCGCTTATCATTAATTGTATTGGTCCATTTAATAAAATCTTCAGCTCAACCGACCGTATTGGGGAGTTTGACAGGTTTCGAACCTGCGACCATCAGACCCACACTCTGACGCTCTACCTACTGAGCTACAAACTCCATTCGCTACCCTGAATGGATTCAAACCATCACCTCCAGATTCAGTATCTGTTATGCTGCCATTCTTTGCGCATCACAGACAGATGCCGCACATTTACACCACAGAGTAATTATCTTTGTTTTGACAATGCAAAGGTATTAAGCCACTATGCAGCCTTTTTGCGTAGTAGAAATATTTCATAAAAAAACTAAAAAGGTGAACGTGGTGCCGCGCAATCCGCACGTGTTTGAAGGGAAGTACATAAACATCTCACGCAGAGGCGACGGCTCGCTCTACCCTGCCCTGAGGCGGCCCTGTTACAACTCTCTTTTCACCTTCAAGGATTTCTGCCATGCGGCTGCCGAGGAGCTGATGGCTGTGGCTGGCCTTGTAGAGAAGAAGCAGATGGCAGAGAAGTGATTACGCCACGAGCGTTCCAGTTCCAGTTGTTCCAGTTTCTAAAAAAGGGACAGCATACCCTTCTAAAGACTCTATAACTTATTGATATATAATTAGTTATATAATAAAGGAGGGATAATGGAACCCTCGAAAAAGTTATTGGAACAACTGGAACTGGAACACTCAGGACATTAACGTTTCATCTAAAAAGCAGAAAATCAATGAGATACGACATTTCAGAACCTACCGCCCCTAAGATGCCAAACCTTGGCAAAGGCACTGAATGTATCAGTTTGCTGCTCTCGTAGACACAAAAAACATGCAAAAACCTCTTATTCCGATGCTCTTTCCTGTACTTGGCACATCACAATCGGATGCTGCATATTTACACTACGGAGTGATTATCTTTGTTTTTGACGGTCAAATGTATGAAAATATATTATGAAAAAACTAAAAAACGATTCTTCATACAGAAAAATAACGTATATTTGTCAGCGTCAAGCATTGAAAACGCACCTACAAATAATAAATAAACAACATACATTATGAGAAGACTTTATTTACTAATCATCGTGTTTACCATTTTTTTGTCAAATTGTAATAACAGAGAACCGAAAGTTATTGAAACGCAGAACAATACATTTGCAACAAAAACAGTGACATATAATAAATCAGCAAAGTCGTCAACAGTAAAACTTGAAGCAGATTATCCAATCGCCGGCAATAGAAATCTGACTACTGCCATACGGAAATATATCTGTGAGGAATTTGGCGGCACATACAACAGCAACCTCAACAGAGGGGACTTATTGTTAAACCATTACGGCAACAAAATCTACAAAGAGTTTGAGAATGAATACATTTCGATAGAAGATAACATCGTTATACCATTTGAATATTCGCATACTATAAAGAAGACTGAGGAGACAGGAAATTATATCACCTATCAGTCTGACAATTACGAATACATGGGTGGTGCTCACGGAATATCCTCATCAACAGGTTGCACATTCCGCAAAAGCGATGGCCTCAGATTCTCATACAATATGCTTTACAACACTAACACGCCTGGATTCAGACAACTGATAAAGAAAGGTCTTATCAGTTATTTCAGAGCAAACGGAGATACTATTACCACCGATGATGACCTAATGGCGATACTTATTACAGAGTCAGACATCAACCATCTGCCTCTACCAGAACAAGCACCCTATCTCACAAAAGGCGGAGTTGTGTTCATCTATCAACAATACGAGATAGCACCATACTCAGCCGGCATGCCAAGTTTTACTATTTCTTATAGCGACATCCTGCCCTTCCTCACAACAGAAGGTAAGACGTATATTAATCACAAATAATTATTGATATCCGTTAAAAGACAAGAAAAAAAAGACAAATCGTCCACATTGCCTACAACCGGCATTGTGGACGATTTTTTTAAGAAGCAAGCCCCTATATATAGTCAGACGCAGACCAAATAATATCAACTCAATTTAGTATATCCCGTGTATACCAAAAGTATACGCCGTGTATACCAAATGGGAACGGCTATGACTGACAGGGAATCTGCCCATGAGGATAGAGACATTAATTAATATTCTGATTCAAAAGTTTCAGCGGACACTGGTATATTGAATTTGATTATTTGCCCTGTTGTTTATATACAGGAAGAGCACCACCTACGCCTTTGTAAGTGGTGCTCTTCTTATTTCTTTCTTAATGGGTCCTGTCGGGACTATAGAAAGATGCTTATCCCTTCAGGCTCTCCTGCCATTTCCATGCAGTAGAAAGAGCCTCGTCAAGTGTACCCTCTGCTTTCCAGCCAAGGATGCTGTTAGCCTTCTCCGGGTTAGCCCACACCTTTTCTATATCACCTTCTCTGCGGGGAGCATACTTCCAGTTTACTTTCACTCCTGTTACTCGTTCGAAGGTCTCCACCACCTCAAGAGTTGACACACCCCTGCCGGTACCAATATTAAAGGTCTCCACACTATCACTATCCTCCACTTCAAGTACTCTCTGCATAGCCTTTACATGTGCCTTGGCAAGATCGACAACATATATGTAATCTCTTATACATGTGCCATCCTCTGTGGAGTAGTCGTTGCCAAAAATCTTCAGTTCGCCACGTATGCCAGCAGCCGTCTGTGTGACAAAAGGTATGAGGTTCATTGGCACGCCATTAGGCAACTCTCCTATCAGAGCTGTAGGATGAGCACCTATAGGATTGAAGTATCTGAGTATAACAGACTTAACAGGTGCTCCACTATGCACAAAATCACGTATTATCTCCTCATTTATCTGCTTTGTGTTTCCATAAGGAGAGAGAGCCTGTTGTATAGGAGCTTCCTCGGTAACAGGTAGGTTCTCTGCAGAAGGCTGCCCGTAAACAGTACAACTTGAAGAGAAGATGATGCCCTTAACATCATGTTTCGGCATCAACTCAAGGAGGTTGACAAGGCTTACTATGTTATTTCTATAGTACAGCAATGGTTTCTCCACACTTTCATTGACAGCCTTGCTGGCTGCAAAGTGTATGATACCTTCTATAGGAGCGTATTTACTGAAAATGCTGTCCATAGCATCCATGTCACAACAGTCTGCCTCCTCAAATGCAGGACAAACACCTGTTATCCTCTCTATTCCCTTCACCACATCAGCATTGCTGTTAGAGAGATTGTCCACTATCACAACATCATAGCCGGCATTTATCAGTTCTACTGTGGTGTGAGAACCGATAAAGCCTGTACCACCGGTGACTAATATTCTTTTCATTTCTTTCCATTTAAATATAGGGACTATAAAAGCCGTCGAATCCACAACCCTTATAGCCCCTAAGAAAATCAATTAATTCCCATTAATGCCTTCAGACCACCATCTACACCAGAGAAGCCCATGAAGGCGAGAGAGAGAAGGCTGGCTGTAACAAGCACTATAGCCATACCACTCATTCCCTTTGGTATCTTTACAAGTGACAACTGTTCACGAAGACCAGCAAATACTATCAAAGCAAGGGCAAAGCCTATGGCTGTTGACACAGCATAGACAACACTCTCTATAAGTGAGAAATCCTTCTGGATGACAAGTATTGCCACACCAAGCACAGCACAGTTGGTTGTGATAAGAGGCAGGAAGATTCCAAGTGCCTGATAAAGAGCAGGCGACACTTTCTTTAGAATAATCTCTACCATCTGCACCAATGACGCTATTATCAGGATGAATGCTATGGTCTGCAGATATTGTATTCCAAAAGGCACCAGGACATAGAAATGTACAAGATATGTCACTACTGTTGCCAGTGTGAGCACAAATGCCACTGCTGCACCCATTCCGAGTGATGTCTCCACCTTCTGTGACACGCCAAGGAAAGGACAGATGCCCAAGAACTGAGACAGCACAATATTATTAACAAATATTGCTGATATGAAAATCAAAATAAATTCCATAATATTTCAATTTATCTGTTTGACACTTAATTAGTTATTACCTCTTAGCTTATTTACTATAGCTATCAAATAGCCAAGTGAAAGGAAGGCACCAGGAGGGAGTACAAAGAGGAGCATCTTGCATGTCTCCGGCAACAAGGTGATGCCAAAGAGAGAACCCTCACCAAGAAGTTCACGAACACCACCAAGAAGAGTCAGTGCCATAGTGAATCCAAGACCTATACCTATACCATCACACAAACTACTGAGAGGCCCATTCTTGCAGGCAAAAGCCTCTGCCCTACCAAGAATCACACAGTTAACCACAATCAGAGGAATGAACAAGCCTAATGTTGCATAAATGCCAGGAAGATAAGCCTGCATCACCATCTGAAGAATTGTAACAAATGACGCTATCACCACGATGAACACTGGTATTCTTACCATGTCGGGAGTCAGTCTTTTTATGAGAGATATAACAACATTTGAACATATGAGCACAAACATTGTGGCCAGTCCCATGCTCATGCCATTGATTGCACTTGTTGTTGTTCCCAGTGTAGGACACATACCAAGGAGCAGAACAAAAACAGGGTTCTCCTTGATGAGTCCGTTTAGTATTATTTTGAAATTATTCATGACGTTCCTTTTTTAAATTAATTTTCAGATTGTGCTGTAGCACTTGTATTTGCATCTAAAGGCAATGCCATATAAGCCTTATATGCCTGGTTTACAGCATTGAGGAATGCACGTGTGGTTATTGTCGAAGCTGTGATACTCTCTATATCTCCACCATCCTTGTTAACCACCAGTTCCTTCTCGCCAGGATTTCTGTTTATGATATTACCCCGGCCATCTGCCTGGAACCACTTGTCTGCCTTGGCACCCAGACCTGGTGTCTCTGCATGTGAGAGAAGCGTGTAACCAAGTATGTCGCCTTTCTCGTTGAAACCAACAAGTATCTTGATATCACCACCAAAACCAGAAGACACGCTTTCTACAGCAGCACCAAGATACTTACCCTTGTTATCCTCTGTGTTGTAGATAACATATGTCAGTTCTTTACCATTAACGTCCTGCTTCACAGTGTCAGTCTTCTGAACCTTGAGGTCATTACACTGCATAACGGTCTTAATACCATCAGCCAAAGCTTTCTCTGCCTGTGCCTTTATTGGTGCCTCTGTAACCTTGTTAACATAGGCAAGAATGCTGCCTGTTATCAATGCCACACACACAAGTGACAGCACCATGTTGGTGATTGTTGACTCTAACTTCTTCATTTCTTTACCTCCTTCTTCACTACTTCACCAAAACGTTTTGGCTTTATGTACATATTAATTAATGGAGTAAACGCGTTCATGATGAGAATGGCGAATGACATTCCCTCTGGATAGGCTCCCCAGTTACGTATTGCCACAGTGAGAACACCTATTGATATACCATATATAAGTTGTCCTTTGGCTGTCATAGGAGATGTTACATAGTCGGTTGCCATGAAGATAGCACCAAGCATGAGACCTCCACTGAAAAGAACAGAGAGAGGATCAGCATAAACAGGATTTGAGACATGAAGCGCACCTGAAATAACAAACACTGTTGCTATGATGCTTACAGGGATATGCCATGTGATGATCTTCTTCCAAAGCATGTACACAAGTCCTGCTATCAATGCCAAAGCACAAATCTCACCTATACAACCTGCGCCATTGTTAAGACCAGTGTTGCCTATAAGAAGTGACAAAGAATCAGGCAGCTTATCCAGAACATCTGCATTTCCGGTCTTTATGGCCTCCTTCATAACACTCAGTGGAGTTGCTGCCGTTGAAGCATCAACATAGCTGGTAAGCTGTCCTGTTACTGGCCATGAAGTCATCTGTACAGGGAAACTAACAAGAAGGAAGCAACGACCAACAAGGGCTGGATTGAAAGGATTGCAACCAAGACCTCCAAAAGTCATCTTACCTATTCCTATAGCCACCAGAGCACCAATGAGGATTATCCATACAGGAAGATTTGACGGAAGATTGAAACCAAGAAGCAGACCTGTAAGGATGGCAGAGCCATCTGTAAGTGTAGGTTGTCTCTTGAGAATATACTTTGATATTGCCCACTCAAAGAACATACATGCTGCCACACTTGATGCACATACTACCACAGAACCTAAGCCGAAGTAGATGAATGACACAAGCAGAGCTGGCAGTAATGCTATTATTACACCATACATATTACGCTCAACGCTGTCTTTGCCGTGAGCATGTGGTGATAATGATACTACTAATTTATTCATCGTTTATATTTTGTTTACCTTGTTATTATATTTACTTAGCATTCCTTGACCTTATGATACCCATAACAGTGCTCTTACCCTGACGTATGTTATCAAGAAGATGTCTGTGTGCAGGACAGGTATACTGGCAAGAGCCACACTCTATACATGACACTATGTCTTCTTGCTCTGCTTTCTCCCAGTTACCTGCAGAAGAAACAACTGCAAGAAGATATGGCTCAAGCCCCATAGGACAAGCACTCACACACTTTGCACAACGTATACAAGGCTGTGCTTCCTTGCGAATAGCATCATCACACGAAAGTACTGTCACACAGTTGTTTCCCTTACATACAGGAACATCGGTGGTGTTCAATGCCTTACCCATCATAGGACCACCAGCAAGCACTTTGTTGTCACCCTCTGGCATACCTCCACAGAACTCTATAAGATCGGTCATTGGAGTACCCATACGCACAAGGAAGTTACCTGGATTGCTGATTTTCTTTCCTGTAACAGTGGTATATCTCTCAAACAAAGGCTTGTTCTTCATTACTGCCTGATACACAGCAAATGCTGTTCCCACATTCTGAACTATTGCACCTACATTAACAGGTATCGCTGGTGGAGCTGGCACTTGTCTTCTTATAACAGCGTCAACAAGCTGCTTCTCACCACCTTGAGGATATTTCTGTGCCAATGGAACAATCTCAATGTCAGGATTGCCCTGAGTTTTCTCCTCAAGAAGACGGATAGCCTCAGGCTTGTTGGTCTCAATACCTATATATCCCTTATCTACTTTTGCTGCCTTCATAAGAAGTTGCAAACCTACAAGTATCTCATCTGCATGCTCAATCATAAGTCTGTAGTCAGAGGTAATATATGGCTCACACTCAACTCCATTAATGATGACACACTCTGCCTTTGCTGTTGGCGGAGGACATAACTTGATGAATGTAGGGAATCCTGCACCTCCCATACCTGTAACACCTGCCTTCTTCACACGCTCAACAATCTCCTCTGGTGTCAACTCCGGATGATCGGCAAGGGTCTCAAGCTTCTCACTGCGATCTATTGACTCTTCCCACTCATCACCTTCAACAGATATTATTATAGAAGGTTTTCTGTAACCTGTTGCATCAAAGACATCGTCTATCTTCAATACTGTTCCTGACACAGAAGAGAATACTGGCGCAGATACAAAACCATTTGCCTCTGCTATGAGTGTACCTACCTTTACCTTGTCACCCTTCTTCACAACAGCCTTGGCTGGTGCACCAATATGTTGAGACAATGGGAAAATAGCCTGTTTTGGCAATGCTGCAACTTGAGTCACTGCGTTGTCTGTAAGCTTATTCTCTTCTGGATGAATACCACCTATTCTAAATGTTCTTATGTTCATGCCTCGTTCTCCTTTGTTGTTTTAACATTGTTTGTTTCTTATGCAGCAACTTCTGCCTTCACCTTCTTTGGAGGGAAGTTAACTGCCACGATAGCTCCTGTAGGACATGCGGTCTCACATTTTCTACATAAACGACACTTGTTGAAGTCTATATATGCAAGATTATTCTCTACTATGATTGCATCAAAAGAGCATTCCTTCTGACATTTGCCACAGCCTATACATGCCACAGCACAGCCCTTCTTGGCTACAGCTCCCTTATCCTTGCTGACACACTGTACATATACCCTTCTGTTCTTTGGGCCTTTCTTTCTCAACTCAATGATGTTTCGTGGACATGCTTTCACACAAGCTCCACATGAGGTACATTTATCATCATCAACCTCTGGAAGTCCTGTCTCTGGATTCATCTTTATTGCATCAAACTTACATGCTGCAACACAATCACCACAGCCAAGACAACCAAATCCACAGGCTGTCTCTCCCACTCCACATGAATGCATAGCTGAACAAGTGCGCAAACCACTGTAGAGAGTAACCTTTGGACGATTCTCACATGTTCCATTACAACGTACAACTGCCACTGTTGGTTCTGAGTTTGCCATTGCCATACCAAGAAGGTCTGCAATCTTAGACATTGTCTCAGCTCCGCCCACAGGACAGTTCAGATTCTCTAATGAACCTGCATCTGCACCTTTAACTAACTCACATGCCAAACCAGAGCAACCTGGGAAACCACAACCTCCACAGTTTGCTCCCGGTAAGAGTTCAGCCACTTGCCCAATTCGTGGGTCTTCATAAACAGCAAACTTCTTAGAGCATACGTATAATATCACTGAGGAAATCAGTGCTATACAGCCCAAAACGATTACTGCAATTAAAATTGGATCCATAATTTTTAAGTTATTATTAATTTATATTCTACAATCAAGATTTAACAATGCTGAAAACAAACTTTCTACGAAGTTTGTCACGCAAAAAATAGATTATAACATAATATGGAAACAATGAAAGTATGCCTAAAAGGGCTGCATACAATTCATTGCCTGTCAGTATGTTTACTGTCACAAGTACCACTACAAGCAGAACCAACGGGATTCCATAACCAATGAGTGATGCTGACAGGCCATTTGCTTGTGTGGCTGCAACAACAACCTCGTCACCAACATTAAGATTATTGGTATCTGCATTGAAAATATCTATCGTCTTGGACTTCTTCTCTGATGGGTTACATTGAGAAGCCAGCTTACATGATGAACATGCAGCTGTCTGTATTATTCGAACTTTTACTACGGTTTTGGAAATCTGTTCGATGATTCCTGAATGTTTTACAATAGTACTCATTGTATATGTCATTTTGCAAAGTGGAGTTTGCAAATGCAAAGGTAACATTATATTTTCAAACAGACAAGATTAAGAGATAAATATATTCACTTGACCTATTCGTTTTTATTACTCTTTCATGAGTTTAGAGAGAAAGTCATCAAGCTCTACCTCAAGTCCGTGAAGCAAATCCCCTCCAAGTATACAGGTGTCATCATCAACAATGTACACCTCTGAAAGATGATTCTGCTCGGCATCCTCAAGAACAAAACTGAAAGGCTTATAGATTGACATATTATTGATTTGCTCTGTCATAGGACTTAGCATACCCCTTACCAGGGTTGTAATCCTATTATTGAACTCTTCATTCGGCAAATCAGTACAATCATCTATATCACAATCACTTATAAATTCCCCGTCATCGTCCTGAGCTTCTATGACTTTCTTGTCAGCAGAAACAACAAGATGAATATCTGTGGTTTGGAAAGGAATGTCATCCGAGGAGTATTTTGCAATAACTTCCTCAAGTAGCTTGCCTATATTATTCATAGTTTTAAGGTTATCTTGTGTTTTTTACTTTATTCTTTTCTTCTTTGGCTTACTTTCATTGCTCATTCTGTCAAGAGCAGTAACTGCATAAACACCACCTTCATTATCAGCAATCTCATAGAAGGTATCTGTTGTTATTGCCACAATATTAGACGACTTGCTAATATCTACCTTTTCTGAGGCATCAAATCTGTAGACAACATATTTCACAGCTTCATTCTGCCATCCTTTTCCTTTAGGAGCTGTCCAGAAAAGAATCTTCTTGCCATCTATTTCCATTGCCTTTACAGATCTTACTTTCTTTGGAGACTTTCCATCAATAAAAGGCATTAGAGGCTGAAGGGCCGGATATTTCCAGTAACCATTTCGCAGCGCCATACCATAGTTACCAACATTATCTACCGCAGCCTTAGCATACCAAAGTACAGTTCCCTGAACATTAGGCATCTCTGAATGTAATCTGCGCTTTGCTGACATCTGATTGATTTTAGGATTGTCAGGATCTGCATTCTTTACAGTTCGCTCTATGTCCTCGCCTATGAAAAGAAGACGATTAGAAGCATACTTATTCCACCATTTTATCAGTGTCTTATAATCTGCTGCTTTATGACCTATCTCCCAGTAAAGCTGTGGGACACAATAGTCTATCCATCCATTGTTAACCCACATCAGAACATCCGCATACAAATCATCATAATTCTGAAGCCCGTTTGTCTCACTACCCAACTGGGCATCATTCTTCTTGTTCCTGTAGATTCCAAACGGAGAGACACCAAACTTAACCCATGGCTTTACCTCATGAATGGTTTCTCCAAGTTGCTTGACAAAAACATTCACATTATCCCTGCGCCAGTCATTGATGTTGCTTATGCCATTATTGTTCTTATTATAGATATCAGCATCAGGTATTTTCTGTCCTTTTACAGGATACGGATAGAAATAATCATCTATGTGCAAACCATCCACATCGTAACGGCTTACAATATCCCTCACAACATTACAGATATAATCCCTGCACTCTGGCATTCCCGGATTAAGTATCAACTGACCATCATAGGCAAATACATAATCAGGATGCTTTATCGCAATATGATTATTAGCCATCTCAAATGTGTTCTTGGTCTTCGCACGATAAGGATTGATCCAGGCATGAAGTTCCATACCTCGCTTATGTGACTCATCAATCATCCATTGTAATGGGTCCCAGCCGGGATTAGTCCCCTGTCTTCCTGTAAGGAAACGGCTCCATGGCTCTATATCACTTACATAAAGAGCATCACACTCTGGTCTCACCTGGAAAATAATGGCATTAACCCCATCCTTCTGCAGTTCATCCAGTTGATATTTTAAAGTGGACTGCATTTTATCCTTACTCATTCCTTGGAACTGACCATTCACACACTGTATCCATGCACCTCTGAATTCTCGTTTTGAGGTTTGAGAATAACCAGCGGATACCATAAACACAATTAAGAAAAGCGACAAAAAGACGCGTAGATTGAAGTTTTTCATATTCATTATATTAACTTCACAAAGTTACAACGTTTGACTCAGAACACCAAACAAAAATGCTGTTTTTATTTTACATGCACGCACATTATATGCATTATCATCTTATTACTTGGCTTTTTCAAAGCCTCAACTAAGCACAAAGTAACTTGTCTTAATATTGTTGAACACTATAATAAAAAAATAAAGCGATTGTCTTCACAGATAATCGCTTCATATCTTCAATAGGTATTAGTTTTTTAAGGTAAAAAGATTGTTTTCAGGATAACTGATGCAAAGATAAGTTATTTTTTGAAATTGCCAAAATATTTCTTAATAACTTTTTAAACTTTTTTGCCGTGCACCCACACAAGGCAAACACTAATAAAAATCGGCTGTTCAAATAGCAAAAAATATTGATTTTAACTAAAAAATAAACTCAGAACAAAGTTGGCTGCACACAAAACAACCACTTACATTCTGAGTTTATTCTTCCAGACATGCGACCTGCTTATTATATATTCACGAAAGCATCCCACATGAGCCTCTTTGCTTATTTTCTTTTTCTTATCTTTAACTTAGGAATTTTAAGAACATCACCTTCCTTAACTTCTGAAACACCATTCAATGCTGTAACATAGCATTCCATACCCTTGCCAAGATAGGCTTTTGAAATTGAAGAAAGAGTCTGACCTTTTAATACTGTCACCTCACATTCAACCCCTACAATACGATATGCTCCAAGACGGACTTCTGTATTATCCTTGTCAAACTGCTCTGAGAATTCCATTTCCAGATCCTTAGCACTTTTAACAGCAGCAGTATCCGCCACTTGCTTCTCCGTGCTTACTGAATCTGCCATGAGTGGAACAGTCTTCTTTGCTACTGATGAACTGTCCAGAGACGGAGCAGCCTTGCGTACTTTAGGCTGTACTACTGCCGTCTCTGAGTTTTCAAAGACATTGTATTTTGTCCCCACAAAGTAGCCTCCACAGAAAAAGACAATTGCTATAAGCAATGACGATATCACAAATGCAATCACACTAACACCCTTACGAGGTTCTGCATCATAATTTTCCTCAGAGTCACCTGGCTCGTCTGTCTCTGCTATAACAGCAACACCGTCTTTTGTTAGCTCAACATTATCTCTTTCTTGAGATGTCTCCTCTGAGTTGTCATCAGGCTTTTCATCCTCTGCCTTTGTATCTTCAGCCGGTTCTTCAGCCAACGGAGCTACAGGAGCTGCCAACTGAACATTACTTACCTCTGGAGAGTGTACTTGCTGAGACTGATTATAAGATTCATCTACACTTTCCATCGTGATATGTTCAACAACATGCGTCTTTTCTTGTTCCAGAGGAGTTCCTGGTATGATTTTATCTACACTAAGAATATCAGACTCTGACTGCTGGTCATCATCTTTATCTTCAGAACTATTGATATCATCAAACGTAACACCATCATTCAGAACAACCGTCTCAAACTGTGAGAATGGTTTATTAACCAATTCTTTCAAAACAGAATCGGGAGTAAATGTTATTTTACTTCTTCCATCTATAACAATTCTCTCTCCGGTATTCACATCTACACTCGCTCTCTCTTTTACGTCAATAACTTTGAATGTTCCAAGCCCTTTGATTTTTACCAATTTCTCATATCGCAAGCCATCATTTACAACATCAAAGAGACAGGAAACAAAACCTTCTGCATCCTTAATACTCATACCATGCTTTTCTGCAAGTATTGTTGCTATATCTGAAATCAAGAATTTTGACATAACTTAGTTCTTATTTTTTAATATTTCTTTTATGGATGTAACAGGTCTGAAACTAAGAACAAGTTTGGGTGGAACAAGCATACGTTGCTGTGTAGAAGGGTTAACCATTATTCGCTCAAGGCGTTTCTTAACCTCAAATGTTCCAAAGTTTGGAATCATCACTGGGTTATTCTCCTCAAATGAGCTTGCCATTGCGTCTATAACAGAACTTACGAGTTTTTGAGTATCATCCTGGGTATATCCTGTTCGCTGAGATAACTCTAATATAAAATCTTTGTTGTTCATAACACCTCTCCATATAAGTCAAACTCTTCTGAGTCTGTAATTCTAACATTATAAAAACATCCTGAACGAAGTCGCTTCTGAGCTACTGGTATCAAAACCTCAGGATCAACATCTGGTGATGAATACTCGGTGCGTCCTATATAGTAGTCTCCCTCTTTCCTGTCTATTATCACACGATAGACATTGCCAATCTTTGAAGCAGATATTTCAGAACTTATATTCTGTTGCAATGCCATCAGACGGCTTAAACGCTCCTCTTTTACTTCATAAGGAATATCATCTTGATAGTTCCGTGCACTGAATGTATCATCTTCCTCCGAATAAGAGAAGGCTCCCATTCGTTCAAAACGAGCCCATTTCACAAAATCAAGTAGTTCATTGAAATCCTCTTCCGTCTCTCCTGGGAATCCTACCATGAGAGTGGTCCTGATATGTATGCCTGGAACTTCTCTTCTCAGCTTCTCTATCAATGCATATGTTTCTTCTTTGGAAACATTACGATGCATAGACTTCAACACTCTGTCAGATATATGCTGAAGGGCTATGTCAATGTATTTACACACATTTGGCTTATTGCGGATAACATCTATCAGTTCCTGAGGGAAATCTGTTGGATAGGCATAATGAAGACGAATCCACTCAACACCATCCACCTCTGATATACGGGAGATGAGTTCTGCAATATGACGTTTACCATCAATATCTATCCCGTAATATGTAAGTTCCTGTGCTATAACCTGAATCTCCTTTACGCCATTTGCCACAAGCATTTTAACCTCATCAACAATATCTGCAACAGGACGGCTCTTATGTTTTCCTGTTATGATTGGAATCGCACAATACGAACATCTCCTGTCACATCCTTCGCTGATTTTAAGATAAGCATAATGATGTGGGGTTGTCAGGCATCGCGAATAACTACATGAAGGCTGACGGTTTTTACCTAAATCCTCAATAAGTTGTTTATAATTGAACTTTCCATAAAACTTATCAACCTCGGGCAGCTCATCTCTTAATTCCTGAGAGTATCGTTCTGAAAGACACCCCATTACAAAAAGATGCTTTATCTTGCCTTTCCTTTTTGCCTCCGCAAGTTCCAATATAGTACTGATGCTTTCCTCCTTGGCATCCTGAATAAACCCACATGTATTAACAACAACTATCTCACCCTGAGGATTCTTGCTGTCATGCACACACTTGTATCCATTCACCTCAAAAAGCTTTAGCAAAGTCTCGCTGTCTACGAGATTCTTTGAGCAGCCCATTGTTATTATGTCAACTTGATTCTTTTTCAAAACAAGAGTTTTTAATTAATTATGACGACTCTTTATTAAATAGACAAGAGCACAGAACTTCTATGCAAAGAGAGATTCTACAAACGACTTACGATTAAACAGCTGCAGGTCCTCCATACCTTCACCCAAACCTATATACTTTACAGGAACTTTTAGCTGGTCAGAGATACCTATTACACAGCCTCCCTTAGCGGTACCATCAAGTTTTGTTATCGCAAGTGCAGTTATCTGAGTCACAGAAGAGAACTGACGTGCCTGCTCAAAGGCATTTTGTCCTGTAGAGCCATCAAGAACAAGCAATATCTCATCTGGTGCATCTGGAATAACCTTCTTCATAACGTCCTTGATTTTCTTAAGTTCATTCATCAAGCCAACCTTATTATGGAGTCTACCTGCTGTATCAATGATAACAACATCTGCACCATTTGCCTTCGCTGAGCTAAGAGTATCAAAAGCTACACTTGCAGGGTCTGCCCCCATTTGTTGTTTCACAACAGGAACCCCTACTCTTTCACCCCAGATACAAAGCTGCTCTACTGCTGCTGCACGAAAAGTATCAGCAGCACCCAGATAAACTTTCTTACCTGCACTTTTAAACTGATGAGCAAGCTTACCTATAGTTGTGGTTTTGCCAACGCCATTGACACCAACAACCAAAATAACATACGGATTACCTGTTGAGGGCAAGTCCCAATCCGAATTATCAGAAACATTATTTTCAGAAAGAAGACGTTCTATCTCCTCACGCAATATCATATTCAACTCATTCGTTGAAACATACTTGTCACGTGCGACTCTCTCTTCTATACTTTTTATGATCTTCAAAGTAGTCTCAACACCTACATCCGAAGTGATCAGAACTTCCTCAAGATCATCCAAAACCTCATCGTCAACTTTAGACTTACCGACAACAACATGTGCTAATTTCTCAAAAACACTTTGCTTCGTTTTCTCAAGTCCTTTATCCAAGGTCTCTTTCTTTTTATTGAAAAAACTAAATAATCCCATATTATAATGTATTTGAGGACAAAATTAATAAAAATATAATAGTCATACAACAAAAAAGACTGCAAATAATGCAGTCTTTTCTTGCTAATATCTAATTTAAATAAGAATTAATTCTTGAAATAATCCTTAACAGCCTCATTCAAAACCATCTTCTCCTCGAAGACATAAGCTCCAGTCTTTGGGCTCTTAACCATTTTGATAACTTTTGTATAAGCACGACCATCCATCTGACCTTCACGGAGGGTAGCGACCGCTTTCTTTGCCATCTTATTAAGTATTTAAAAGTTATTATTTAATCTCCTTATGAAGAGTCATCTTCTTCAAAATAGGATTATATTTCATTAATTCCATTCTTTCTGGAGTGTTCTTACGATTTTTTGTCGTAATGTAACGGCTTGTTCCAGGAAGACCACTATTCTTGATCTCTGTACATTCAAGCACAACTTGCACTCTGTTGCCCTTCGCTTTCTTTGCCATAGCTATTATTCTCCTATAACTTTAATGTCCTTCCAGTCACAGTGACCTTTTAACACAGCCTGCTTTAATGCTGCATCAAGACCAACCTTGTTAATGAGACGCAATCCAGCCGCACTAACCTTCAAGCTAATCCAGCACTGCTCCTCTACATAGTAGAACTTCTTATTGAACAAATTAACATCAAAACTACGCTTTGTACGATGTTTTGAATGTGAAACGTTATTACCGATCTGGGCTTTCTTACCAGTAATCTGACAAATCTTCGACATTGCTATCTACGTTTTTTGTTTTCTTTTTGATACTTATTCCAAACAGGGTGCAAAATTACAAACTTTTTTCATAAAACCAAAACATTTCTTAGTTTTAAGCAATTAATTAAGTTTTTTTTTGTTTTCCACTTAATCACCATCACTCATTATCCTGTCAAAAAGGTCTTTTGTTGAAAATCTAACACCCAATGGTCCATAAGTCAGAAAATGATTGTTACGCCTCTTCTTTCTTCTGACTCTCTATAAAGTCCAACAACATCTGAAGAGCCTGACTTGTGGCATTGGCAAGATTTAAGTCACGGCCTTGGTCTCCCTCAAGTTTCTTTGTTCTCACATCATTCTCTGAGCCACAAGCAATCCATATTGTGCCAACAGGAATGTCATGAGTACCACCGCCAGGACCTGCAAATCCAGTAACAGAGACTGCACAATCAACATTAAGAACACGAATGGCACCTTTCACCATCTCTACTGCAACTTCTTCTGACACAGATGTTTTTGCATCTATCAGTTCTTTATCAACACCCAGCATTGAGACTTTCAATTCATCTGAGTACGATATGACACCTCCTTTGAAATAGGACGAGGCTCCAGGTATTGAAATCACAGCCTCAGCAATCCTTCCTCCTGTACAGCTCTCTGCAGTACCTATGGTGATTCCACTCTCCCATATGGTCTTTCCTATCTCCCTACTTAATATTTTGTCTTCGAAATCCATATATATAATATTTTTTATTATAAAATCACTTTTGAAAATGCAGGTTTCTCTATGCTGCAGAAATCTTCGTCAAGGAACTTATAATAACCTGTTATGGCTATCATTGCAGCATTGTCTGTTGTATATCCGAATTTCGGTATGTATATGTTCCAATGATATTTCCTTGCATACTCATGAAAGGCATTACGCAGACCATTGTTAGCACTGACACCACCTGCCACGGCAACATGCTTGATACCTGTCTCCTTAACAGCCCTGTTCAGTTTTTTCATAAGAATATCCACAATGGTATATTCCAGACTTGCCGCTATGTCCGCCTTGTTTTTCTCTATGAAGTCAGGATCTTCCTCTGTCCATGCTCTTAAGTTGTAGAGAAAAGATGTTTTCAAACCACTGAAACTATAATCAAGATGAGGAATACTTGGTTCGGAGAACTTAAAAGCATGTGGATTACCTGTACGTGCCAGCTTATCTATGATAGGCCCTCCTGGGTAGCCCAGCCCCATGACTTTGGCACATTTGTCAATAGCCTCTCCTGCCGCATCATCTATTGTCTGGCCAAGGATTTCCATATCCTTGTATGAATTCACCTTGATAATCTGCGAGTTACCCCCACTTACCAACAGACACAGGAATGGAAGAGGAGGTATCCTGTTCTCCACACCATCTTCTTTTATGAAATGAGCCATAACATGTCCCTGAAGATGGTTCACATCTATCATTGGTATGGACAACGAACGGGCCAAACCTTTAGCAAAGCTCACTCCTACCAGTAAAGAGCCCATAAGACCTGGACCGAGTGTAAAAGCCACTGCATCAAGCTGTTCTTTCTTGACACCTGCTTTTTTCAACGCTTGTGATACTACAGGAAGAACATTCTCCTGATGTGCTCTTGAGGCAAGCTCTGGAACAACTCCACCATATTCCTCGTGTAATGACTGAGAAGCTGTAACATTGCTCAACAGGAATCCATTACGGAGCACAGCTGCCGACGTGTCATCACAACTACTCTCTATACCTAATATATATATATCCTTCATAAATATCAAAAAAACATCACCAACTTAATGGCTCAACACCATGTTCGGTCATCAAGAATGTATGTTCCCATTGAGCGCTCGGAAGCTCATCTTCTGTAATAACCTCCCATCCGTATTCATCTTCCGCATCAACAAACACTTTGTACGTACCCATATTTATCATAGGCTCTATGGTGAAAACCATCCCTGGCACAAGGAGCATGCCCGTACCTTTCCTGCCAAAATGTGTCACTTCTGGTTCCTCATGAAACTTAAGACCCACGCCATGACCACACAAGTCACGCACCACACCATAATGATATTTGTCTGCATGACGTTGGATTGCATTTCCAATATCACCTACAAAACAATAAGGCTTGGCAGCTTCGGCACCTATCTCAAGACACTCCTTCGCCACCCTTACAAGCTGTTCTTTCTCTGGACTTGTCTTTCCTATGATGAACATTCTTGAGGCATCGGCATAATAGCCGTTTAATATCGTCGTGAAGTCAACATTAACAATATCTCCCTCACGTAAAATATCTGTAGACTTAGGTATGCCGTGGCAGACAACCTCGTTTATACTTGTACAAACACTCTTGGGGAATCCCTCATAATTAAGACATGCAGGCTCCGCACCATGAGACTTACAATAGTCATAGCATATCTCATCTATCTCAAGTGTGCTCATACCAGGATGTATGCATCTTGCAACTTCGTCCAAGACTGCTGTGTTTACAAGTCCGCTCTGGCGTATTCCCTCTATCTGTTCGGGAGTCTTTATCAGATTTCTGGTCGGGACAAGCTTTCCTTTGCTCTCCCACTTCATTATTATCTTATCATTCTCTGTAAGCTGGCCATCCTTGGGCATGGTCCATCTTCTTCTTTTGAATACCATAACTGAAAATTATTATACAAAAGTATTATGATTATTTCAGACACTTGTAAATGTCAGAAGTCCAATCAGAGCCGTTATCTGGGCAGAATGTTGCAATTCCAAGTTGTGCTGCTGCCAACACATTACGTGGACCATCATCTACAAAGAGCGTTTCCTCAGGAGAAATGTTCTCATTGCTAATGATATGACTGAAGAAACGCTGATCTGGTTTCATCAGTTTAAGCTTATAGCTGAGATACAAGGCATCAAAATAATCATACAGAGAATGTCCCTCACCGTCAAAATCATCACTTAAGCCCCATTCCATCATATAAGGATTGGTGTTTGACATGAGGATAAGACGGTATCCCTCATCCCTCAAGGCTCTTAACACCTGAAGATTCCTTCTTGGAACCTCCTTGCAATAACCACGCCAGCCATACTTACACTCATCATGAGTCAGCTCCTTATGCGCAAGACAACTTAGCTCACGCCTGAAATCTTCTGTTGTGATTAATCCATTCTCCAAATCACCGAAGATTCCACTCTGGGTATAAGGATCTAATATCTTCTCTGCATCTGCAAGTCCGATATCAGTAAACCTTCTTACAGCTTCTTTCTGGTCGATTGTCATTATAACACCACCAAGATCAAAGATAATATTCTTTATCATATATAATATTCCAATATAGGTGAGCAATGTTTAGAAATTCTTCCTCACACGATCCATCTCGCGTTTGTCCTCCTTCTCCTTCATTGTCTGTCTTTTGTCATATTCCTTCTTTCCTCTGCACAGAGCAATATCCACCTTGGCCCTGCCCTTGTCGTCTATGAACACCAGTGTGGGAATGATTGTGAATCCCACTTGCTTTGTTGCCTCACGGAGCTTGTTAATCTCTCTCCTGTTAAGCAGAAGTTTTCTGTCACGTTTGCTCTCATGATTGTTATACGAACCATAGAAATATGGTGATATATTCATTCCCTTGACCCATATCTCCCCATTATATATATAACAATATGTGTCAACAAGGGAGGCCTTGCCCATTCTTATTGATTTTATCTCCGTACCGGTAAGGACTATTCCTGCCGTATACTCGTCAACAAAGATATATTCAAACGAAGCCTTCTTGTTTTTTATGTTTATCGGACTTTTCTTCCTTAAGAGCTCTTCTTCTTTTGTCATACCTATTCTTTATACATCAAACAACCTTGACAAATTTGTCAATATTCTCATCTATATAGCTCGCTATCATGCAAGTCCACTTCTCTTCATTCTCAACAAACTCGTCATCATAATCATCAAAACACGGATACTTCTCAAACATTGCCATGAACTCATCGTCATCACATTCTTTTTCAATACCCTCGTGATGCTCTTTATACAACTGATGGGTCTTTCGGATAACACGCTTCAAATCTGCCAGCCCCCAGTCACCTATAACCCTGGCAAATGGGTTCAGGTATATAAAACCTCCATACCCGTTATGTATCAGCTGAACAAAGCCTCCGTCCATCACCTCTTCATGTAATATGTGCCATGCCAACAGAGTGATCTGGTCGCTGTTGAGCATTGACATTGTCTGAGCATTCAACTCACCACCGATAGAATCAAGTATTGCATCTACAAATGCCTTTACAAAAGCATCAAAGCCTTCACCTGCGGCTTTCACAAGTGCCGCATCACTTATTGTTACTACATG
>JAFQGS010000098.1 GCA_017415455.1 Prevotella sp. | reverse complement strand
TACTGAATGGCGAGTGGGGCTTCGCCGGCGCATACGTGAGCGACTGGGGTGGCACGCATTCCACATGGGAGGCTGCCATGGGCGGACTTGATATAGAGATGGGAACGCATACCGACGGCATGACAACCGACAAGGGCTTGGGATACAACACCTACTACCTTGCTGATGAGTTTGAGAAACTGGTAAAGCAGGGGAAGGTGCCAATGGAAGTCCTTGACGACAAGGCAAGCCGTGTGCTCAGAACTATCTTCCGCACGTCAATGAATGCACGTAAGGTCATAGGCTCGCTGTGCTCAGAGGCTCACTATGACGTATGCCGGCAGATTGCCGAGGAGGGCATCGTGATGCTTAAGAACAGCAAGGACATGCTTCCGCTCAACCTCTCACGCTATAAGAGCATACTCGTGGTGGGAGAGAACGCCACGCGCAGCCTGACCAAGGGCGGTGGCTCTTCGGAGCTTAAGACCCTCTATGATGTTTCGCCGTTAGAGGGGATACGTACCGCTGTCAGGAAGATGGCGGGTGATGACGTGGAGGTGATGTACGCCCAGGGCTATGAGTCGGGGCGTGCTATGTACGGAAAGGTTGACTCCATACCACAGGCGCTGGCAGACTCGCTGAGCGATGAGGCTCTTGCCATGGCTGCAAGGGCAGACCTCGTGATATACGTGGGCGGCATGAACAAGAACCGCCACGAAGACTGTGAGAATGGAGACCGCAGGAGTTACAGCCTGTCTTTCGGACAAGACCAGTTGATAAGTCGTCTGGCGGCTGTGCAGCGTAACATTGTGGTGGTAACCTTCGGCGGCAATGCCTTTGCCACTCCGTGGATAGACGACGTAAGGGCAATGCTCCACTGCTGGTATCTCGGTTCGGAGAGCGGCACCGCGCTGGCAAGGATTCTCACGGGCGAGGTGTGTCCCAGTGGTAAGTTGCCGGTGACGTTTGCTGTCAATGGCAGCGACTATCCGTTCGTGCAATATGGCGAGGAAGCCTATCCCGGAAAGGACGGACAGGTGTATTACCGTGAGGGTGTAATGGTTGGTTATCGCTGGTTTGACACTAAGGACATTAAACCGCGCTTCCCCTTCGGCTATGGGCTTAGCTATACCACCTTCCGTTACTCCAAGCCGGTGCTCTCGTCAGGTGTGATGACAGGGGCAGGCGATATCACTCTCTCTGTGGACGTCACAAATACAGGTAAGCGTGAGGGCAAGGAGACGGTGCAGTTGTACATCGGAGATGAGCAGTGCAGCGTGGAGAGGCCGGAGAAAGAGCTGAAAGGCTTTGCCAAGGTGAGCCTCATGCCGGGTGAGACAAAGACCGTTACGTTTACGATAAAGCGCGACGACCTCTGTTTCTTCTCCGAGCAGTCGCATGCGTGGACGGCAGAGCCGGGATGGTTCAAGGCGTATGTCTGCGCCTCGCAGACAGATGTGAGGGGTGTCGCAAGGTTTGAGTATAAGTAGTTGCCGTGCGGCATAGGGCAGAATAGGGATTGTATTTATTATAAATAGTAAGCGGGTGCGTCATTTTTTGACACACCCGCTTTGTTTTGATATAGTCTCTTTTGTTGTATTGGATATTATTTAATAATTACTTTTCTTCCATTATTGATATAAATACCTCTTTCTATTGGCATTTGTGTCAATCTTATACCTGTGATTGTGTACCAACCTTCTGGATATAGGATATTGTCGTTTGTTACTTCTTCTATTCCAACAACAGCACCATCAAAGTCTATTGAGTAGTTCTTAACTGCTGTTTCTTCAATTCCTTTCAATGAAGGAATTTCAAAATATGAATGGAAACTATTTAATGCGGCATCTTCTGTAGGATAATATATAACTTTATCAGTTCCCATGAACATAATGCTTTGGTCTCCGGCAGATGCATAAACAGGAGCATAGCTACCTTTCATATTTATTGCATCTAAATCAAATGTTTCTGAAACAATAGTTATCGGCTCATAACTAGTTATTGCAACATTTTCAAATACCGGATTCATTAGGTTTTCGCCATTATCCCATTTAACGATATAAGGTTTTCCAGCTTCTATCTCAGTAACTGTCTTGAATGAAAGATAAAGCATGCCTGTTGTACTATCAAATCCATTACGTCCTGCAGTATTCAATTCCATAATAGTCGCTCCTTCAAGTGGTGTACCATTTATATTGGTAACATCAAAAGGCAAACACAATGTAGTCCAGCTGTTATTCTTGTAGAATGTGCGATTTACAAGTTGTGCATTGGTTGGCCTATTTCTTGATGCATAAGTCTCTAATGTGACAGTGTTGTTAATATCATCGTATAACATCAACTGTGATTTTATCACAACTTTGCGAGCATAATTTCCTTTACCGTCTTCTATTGTAGCATCAACGACTTCTCCGCCAATTGGAGTTGCTATTACACAATCAACAAGAGAAATACCACCATTGAAGTCATCAACAGCAGCCGAGCCCTTGGCTGAAATCTCCACATTAGAAGCGACGATTGAAAGAGATTCGCTACCACCTATATTACCTGTAATTGGGTACATTCCATTCACAGCGACATCAGTATCGAAAATAGTCAAACTTGCCCCTTTGTTGACACTTATACCTATAGCATTGGCATTGATGGTCAATTGACCTTCTCCGATAATAACCGTATTAGCTGCAAAGTCAAACACATTAGACTCAACATTAATCTCTTGATTAATTGTAGAGTTACCTTTCACATCTATAATTAGTCCGTCTATGCCCTTGTTTTCCACCAATTTTACAGGTGTGTTCAAGGTGTAATCTCCATTAATTGTCAATCTGTTATAATTGTTGAAACTGAACTTGCCGTCACCTAAGATGTCTTCGCTATTACGGCTGGTAACTTGTGTAGATGCCACATAGAGATCATATTCTTTACCACTAACCGTTATTTTGCAGTTATCATAACACCCATTAGCAAGAGCTGTTATATAAACTTCTGCACCAATAGGAGCATCGGCTGCAATAGTAACAACAC
>JAFQGS010000097.1 GCA_017415455.1 Prevotella sp. | reverse complement strand
CCCATACCTACAAACTGGGCACCCTGACCAGGGAAAACAAATGCTTTCATTTTTATAACTTATTTACTGTTAATAAAATATAGGTGCAAAGGTACGAAAAAACTACGTAAAAGCAGAATGTTTATTTACTTAATACCCCGCAAGACATCAAAAATAAAGAATTGCATAGTCCTAAAACAAATGCAACATATATTGATTATATTTATCTCAGCATAAGCGCATTGGGAATACTCACGGAAAAACAAAGGTTTATAAAACACCACTAAAAAACGTATTCATAACCACGCCGATGAGAAGCAAACTGTATATCATCATACAGAAGATATACTTGCACTTCAAGAAGGCCTCTTTCGAGGCTCTAATCATATCATTTCAATTTGGTATACACGGCATATACCAAAAGTATACACGGCATATACTAAAAGTATACAGCGTGTATACCGAATTTAATGACTATCAGTTATGAGTAAAAAAAAATGCTTCGGAAGCAAAATGTAATACTTGACTAAATAAGATCATTAGTATTAACATGAAACTTCTTGATATCTGACGAAGTGTTATATGAAACATAAAAATCCCGATTGCCCTAATGGGTAATCGGGATTTTATATAAAACTGCTTTACAGTGCGAAAAATTACTTCTTTCCTATACCGCCTGAAAGTAGTATTGCGCAGATGTCGCTGCTTTTTACTCAGCAGCTGTTTCCTCTGCTGCAGGAGCCTCAGCCTGAGCCTCCTCTGCAACTGGAGCTTCTGCTACAGGCTCTGCGTTCTCAGCAACTACCTGTACAGGAATCTCTACTGCAACTTCCTTATGCAGACATACTGTAGCAACGAAGTCACCAACAGTCTTGATGTCACGCATTACGATAATCTTACGGTCTACCTCAATACCCTTCTTCTGAAGTTCCTCTGCAACGATATTTGCATTTACAGAACCATAGAGCTGACCTGTTGCGCTAACCTTAGCAGGAATAACAAGTGCAACACCTTCCATTGTCTTTGCCTTGTCCTCTGCTGCTGCCTTGATTGCTGCAAGCTTGTGTGCCTGCTGCTTGAGGTTCTCTGCAAGAACTTTCTTTGCAGAAGGAGATGCTATAACTGCCTTACCCTGTGGGATAAGATAGTTACGGCCATAGCCAGACTTTACATTTACGATATCGTTCTTATATCCTAAGCCGATAATATCTTCTTTCAATATCAATTCCATTCTATGTCCTCCTTTGATTTATTTCATCATGTCTGTTACGTATGGAAGCAATGCTATCTGACGAGCACGCTTAACAGCCTGAGCGACACGACGCTGATACTTCAATGATGTTCCTGTGATACGACGTGGAAGAATCTTACCCTGCTCGTTAAGGAACTTCTTCAAGAACTCTGGATCTTTGTAATCGATATACTTGATACCGCTTTTCTTAAAACGGCAATACTTCTTCTTCTTTGTATCAATAGAAGGAGCTGTCAAATAACGGATTTCTGATTCTTGTGCCATAGTTTATGCCTCCTCTTTTTTACCAAGTTTGTTACGTCTCTTCTCAGCATACTGTGCAGCATACTTGTCAAGCTTAACTGTCATGAAACGGATGATTCTCTCGTCACGACGGAAGTTCTTCTCAAGAGTGTTGATTACTTGTGGCTCTGCCTTGAACTCTACCAGGCAATAGAAACCTGTAGATTTCTTCTGAATAGCATAAGCCATCTTCTTCAGTCCCCAGGTCTCCTCATTCAGGATTTCAGCACCATTATCAGTGAGAATCTTTGTGAATTTAGCGACCGTTTCCTTCATCTGATCATCAGACAAAACGGGAGTCAAAATGAAAACGGTTTCGTATTGATTCATACTTTAAAAAATAATTAGTTATTAATTGTTTTGCAAAATGCGGTGCAAAATTACACTTTTTATTTCAATAAAATGATTTATACCAGAACGTTAAGTATATTTTTAACGAATATTCACATTGATATGCTTATATTCTTTCAGTTTTATGCGGCAAACTCTCTGCTTAGAGGAGAGATTCGGGTTATGGAAAGACAAAAAAAACGTAAAAACAAAGAGCAACATGATTGTTTTATAACAAATATATCTACCTTTGCTGTATGTTTAAGAAACAAATCTGAGCCACAGATGATGAAAAGAAGAATAATAACTATATTGAAGAAGGCAGGTATTCCACTGATGTGTATTGGGGCATTGCTAATTGGCACAAGCCTGATGCTGGCGTTTCTTGACGTGGACCACCTGCTTACCACAGGCACGTTAATGATAATTGGCGGAGCGGTGTTATTTGTATGGAGGATAAAAAGCGAGAGTAAATATTAGTTTTCATTTTAATCTCCATAAGCGACACGCACGAATAAGCGCTTTTGAGCATAAGTATAGCCGCTACGGTTTATAACAAAAAGAGGGGACCTTCATATCGGGTCCCCTCTCCTATTGGTATAATCATCTGCCTATTCCTGTTCAGGAGTGATAAGCTTATAGCCCTTGCCATGGATATTTATGATCTCTATCTGGTCATCATCCTTGAGATGTTTACGCAGTTTTGTTATATACACATCCATAGAGCGCGCGTTGAAGTAGTTATCATCTATCCATATTGTCTTCAGAGCGAAATCTCGCTGCAATATCTCGTTTGCATGACTGCAAAGCAGTGCAAGAAGCTCATTCTCCTTTGTAGTAAGTTTTGTCTGCTTGCCGCCAATAGTGAGAAGCTGCTTCTGAGTATCGAACACGAAACGGCCAAGATGATAAACAGTATTCTCCTTATTCTTCTTTCCTCTTACACGACGCAGTATCGCCTCAATACGGAACACCAGCTCTTCCATTGAGAACGGCTTGGTGATGTAGTCGTCGGCTCCAATCTTAAATCCTTCAAGAATATCCTCCTTCAGCGTCTTTGCCGTCAGGAATATAATTGGAATCTCAGCGTTTGCCTGTCGTATCTCCTGAGCCAGTGTGAATCCGTCCTTCTTAGGCATCATCACATCAAGCACACATATATCAAACTTAGTCCTCAAGAATGCCTTATATCCGGCATCTCCGTCTGGGCACAACTCTGCAGAAAACCCTTTCGCCTGCAAATACTCACGAAGCAACATACCCAAGTTCTCGTCGTCCTCGCACAATAAAATCTTTAACTTCTCGTCCATAACCTTTAATTTTTAATGATTGGTAATATGATAATAAAACTCGTTCCTGTTCCTTTCTCGCTCTCTACATGAATCTCTCCCTTATGAACCTCAATAATGTTCTTTACATATGCAAGCCCCAGTCCGAAGCCTTTCACATTATGGAGATTTCCTGTATGAACTCTATAGAATTTATCAAATATCTTCTTAAGATTCTCTTTCTTTATACCTATGCCGTTGTCACTGATAGAGAAGCACAGCCTGTCCTTATCATTCCATGTCTTAATCACCAGTTCCACACCTCTGTCCGGGTGTTTGTACTTCACCGCATTGTCTATAAGGTTGAAAATCACATTTGTGAAATGCATCTCATCAACATATATAGTAGGATTAACCGCATTCAGTTCAGTCTTTATATGTCCTCCTGTATGCTCAACACGCAGTGTGAATGTATTAGCCACGTTGTCAATAAGTTCGTTAAGGTTAAGCTCCTTTTTCTTGAATATAACCTTTTTTCTGTCGAACAATGATGTTTGCAGAACCTTATCCACCAGGAAACGCAGACGCTTAGACTCATCATTTATCACTGTTCCAAGATGCTTCATCATAACCGGGCTTTTTGTTACCGACTCGTCATTAAGCATCTGAGCGGCAAGTGAGATACTGCTGATTGGAGTCTTCAGCTCATGAGTCATATTGTTGATAAAGTCATTCTTGACTTCAGTGAACCTCTTTTGCCTGAATATCACCACAATTGTGAATATGAATGTTATAAGCAGCACAAAAGTGAAGACAATCGACGGAATGGCAAACTTAACACTACTGAATATATAGCTGTTAATATCAGGGAAGTGTACATTTATCACACCTGTCTTATTCAACGGGTCGTTGCGGAACAATATCTGCGAGTAGATAAACTCCTGTCCTTCATCACTATAGTCCGGACACTTATAGACCTCTCTTCCGCTCTGAGTAGTGACAGTGAAATGATATGGTATATTAATACCGTTGTTCATCAATTCTGTCTTCAGGTCTTGATCCAGCAGCTTAAAGTTAATTCTCTCACGCAATGGCTTGTCGGATGCCGTATAGAGAATGCTGTAAACAACCTCATCCAGAAGCGCCTTCTGATAGAGATATCTGTTTTTAATTATCTCGCGCAATGACTTTGTTGCCTCAGATATTGCGTTCTTGTCATTAGTGAGAATCATCGCTTTGGGCATTGTGGCAGGATTCATCGCCAGGGTCTTCAACTCAAAAGATGAAGGCATCATACCCTTGTCGCCTGCGACGTTCTTACCTTGTGTATGCAAGCCGAACTTTTCATTGGAGTCATTCTTGTTGACAGAGTCTTTATGAAGGCTATTGCGTTCTGACACCGCAACGTCTTTCTCAAGATAACGCAACGTCTCATTAAGCTCAAGATTCCTTGACGCCTGATAAAGAGCCTTATTGACAGATTCATCAAACTGTTCTTTCTTCATCTTTACCATTGCGTCAATATATTTCAGCTGCAGGAAAAGTAGAGCGAGGAACGACAGGCCCATTACTGTTGCTATGATCCAAATAGTTCTTTTCTTCATGTCAGCAAATATATGGTAATTTTAAATATGTTGTTCAAATGTTGTTAATTAAATTCTTATATTTTAATCATATTAACCCATTTACCTTATCTTACTTAATAATTATCAAGTTCATATATGGTTACATAAGATAAGAAATAGTTATTAAACATTTATGTACAAAGATTACTAATAAAATAAAAGGTGGACACCTCAGTATCCACCTTAAACTATTATGTTAGGAATAAAAGATTTCTCTCATCAATTATTTCCTGATTTTCTCATATTGCATTAATCATCAGAATTCTCCGCATCATGCTGCTTGATAAGTTCCTGCTGGATATCATTAGGAACAAGTTCATAGCTTGCAAACTTAGTAGTAAACGAAGCACGTCCACCAGTGATTGAGCTAAGTGCAATAGAATAGCTTGAGAGTTCCTTCAATGGAATCTTCGCCTGAAGTTTCTGATATCCGGCCTCAGAGTCCATACCCATGATAAGGGCACGTCTTCCCTGCAGGTCACTCATAACGTCACCCATGAAATCAGAAGGCACAAACACCTCAAGATCATAGATAGGCTCAAGAATCTTCGGTCCGGCCTCTCTAAAGGCAGCAGAGAAGGCATTACGAGCTGCGAGCATGAATGAAAGTTCGTTTGAATCTACCGGATGCATCTTTCCGTCATATACGATAACACGTACATCACGAGCATAACTTCCAGTAAGAGGTCCTTGCTCCATTCTCTCCATGATACCCTTCAGGATAGCAGGCATGAAACGTGTGTCAATAACACCACCCACAACAGAGTTGATGAATACGAGCTTACCACCCCAGTCAAGCGTAACTTCTTCCTTGCCCTTGATATTCATCTTGAATTCCTGACCATTGAATTTGTAAACAGTAGGATCAGGCATACCCTCTGCATAAGGCTCCACAATGAGATGTACCTCACCAAACTGTCCGGCACCACCCGACTGTTTCTTATGACGATAATCCGCGCGTGAAGTCTTTGTGATAGTCTCACGATAAGGAATCTTCGGCTCTTCAAATTTAATTTGAATCTTCTCATTATTCTCCATACGCCATTTCAATGTACGTAAGTGGAATTCTCCCTGTCCGTGTACGATAATCTGGCGCAACTCCTTGCTCTGTTCAACAACCCATGTAGGATCCTCCTGGCGCATCTTTGTAAGAGCCGCCATCATCTTCTCTGTCTCACCCTCGTTAACAGCCTTTACAGCACGTGAGTACTTTGAGTTTGGATATTTAATGAAATCGTATCTGTTGTCACAATCCTTACCATTAAGCGCATTTCCGGTCTTCACATCCTTCAGTTTCACCGTACAACCGATATCACCTGCGTTAAGCTGATCTACTGCCTGTCTGTTTGCACCTGCACATACATATAAGCTTGCAATACGCTCCTTTGATCCTCTGTCAACATTTGTAAGATCGTCTCCAGCCTTAACAGAGCCACTCATAACCTTGAAGTATGAAACTTCACCGATATGAGGTTCCATTCCCGTCTTAAAGAAATAGAGCGATGTTGGTCCGTCTGTCACAGCAGGAACCTCCTCACCGCGAGTGTTATGAATCTTCGGCATGTCACTTACAAAAGGAACAACATTACCAAGGAATTCCATCAGTCGGCGAACACCCATACTCTTACCTGCACAAACACAGAACACTGGGAAAATAGAACGTGTCACGAGACCCTTACGGATACCTTCACGCATCTCATCCTCTGTCAATGACTCTTCCTCAAAGAATTTCTCCATCAGCGACTCATCGTTCTCTGCCGCAGCCTCAACAAGAATCTTGTGCAGTTCCATCGCCTTGTCCATCTCCTCTGCAGGGATGTCCTCAATTATCGGAGCACCGCCTTCTGGACCCCATGAGTATTTCTTCATAAGAAGAACGTCAATAAGAGCGTTAAATCCAGGACCTGTAGCAATAGGATACTGAATCTGCACACACTTAGAGCCATATATCTCCTGCATATTTGTCATAATGCTGTCGAAATCACACTTGTCACTGTCAAGCTGATTAACAAGGAAGATAACTGGCTTCTTCAATTTTTCTGTATATCTGAAGATGTTCTGTGTTCCAACCTCCGGTCCATACTGGCCATTGATAAGAACCAGCGCCTGGTCTGTTACGTTCAAGGCTGTTATAGCTCCGCCCACAAAGTCGTCAGATCCAGGACAGTCTATTATGTTAAGCTTCTTATTATTCCATTCAACATTGAAAACTGTTGAGAATACAGAGTATCCGTATTCCTGTTCCACTGGGAAATAATCACTTACTGTGTTCTTTGCCTCAACCGTTCCACGACGCTTGATTAAACCACTTTCATAAAGCATTGCTTCGGCAAGAGTTGTCTTGCCGCTGCCGGCACTGCCAAGCAAGGCAATGTTCTTGATTTCGTTAGTCTGATAAACTTTCATGTTATTGTAGATTTAAGTATTAAACATAATATTGGGCTCTAAGATACATATTTTTACACTAACAGCCAAAAGATTGTGACAAAAAGAGTGATTTTTTTAAAACATATTAGTAATTTTGTTGCAATAAACATTAAAAATATTACATTTATTGCGATAATGGCTGGTCTGTATATACATATTCCTTTTTGCAAAAGCCGCTGCATATATTGCGACTTTTACTCCACAACGTCCATCAACCGTACAGACGAATACGTTGATGCCTTATGCAAGGAAATGGAGATGCGACGCAGTTATATTACAGATGAGATAAAAAGCATTTATATTGGCGGCGGAACCCCGTCACTTCTTTCTGAACGTAATCTCACACAGTTATTTGAATCTATATATAAATATAATAAGGTGTATGATGACAAGTCGCTGGTTGAGGTAACAATAGAGTGTAATCCGGATGACGTAAGCCCAGCATTCGCAGAGTTCTTAGCCAAGCTTCCCGTCAACAGGGTGAGCATGGGCATACAGACTTTCTCCGACGACCGATTGAGATTCTTATGCCGCAGGCATACTTCCGCCCAGGCTGTAAAGGCTGTTGACAATTTACGCAATGCCGGGTTCGGAAACATCAGCATCGACCTGATGTTTGGTTTTCCTGAGGAAACGGCAGAAGATTGGATGAAAGATATTCAGAAGGCGCTACTACTAAACGTTGAGCATATATCCGCCTACAGTCTTATGTATGAGGAAGGAACCTTACTTACCCGAATGCTCTCAGAAGGGAGCATCAGGCAGGCTGATGACGAGCATTGTCTAAGGATGTACGAAATGCTAATCAACAGTCTTACAGGCAATGGATATGAGCATTACGAGATAAGTAACTTTGCACGCAGTGGCTTCCGGTCACGGCATAACAGCTCATACTGGGACGATACGCCATACATAGGAATTGGAGCGGCTGCGCACTCCTACAACAAAGTCTCACGCCAATGGAACTGTGACAACATAGACACATATATAACATCCATTGAGAATGGAGAATTGCCCACAGAGATTGAGCACCTTGATGAGACGACCAAGTTCAACGACATGGTAATGACTGCATTGAGAACATCCGATGGACTTGACACAAATAAGATTCTGGCTCTCTTTGGAAAGGAGCTGTATGATTATCTGTTAAAGAATGCGAAGAAACATATTGACAGCGGGAAACTAACAACTGAGGGTGCACAATTAAGATTAACAAGAAAGGGAATATTCGTAAGCGACTCAGTAATGTCCGACCTCATGTATGTATAGACTTTTGTAACTCCTCATATTCATAATAATTCATATTAAAGATACACAAGCACAACAACAGAAAGGGAAATGAGAATATTTAACTTACGCTTAACAATAATCGCCGCCATATCATTACTGTTCATGACCGCAAAGGCTCAGGAAGACTCCATAAAGCACTGGGGCGCGGAGGTTGAGTTCTTGCCGGGAAAGGCTATTAACATGGATGAGTATCAGAAGAAATGGATGAAAGGCAATAATAATTACACTTTCGGTATTCGTGTAAACTACATATCACACCCTTGCGACAGCGACGATTTCGCCGCCGACTACGACTACCCTACCATAAGCGCTGGTATTAGATACAGCAGAAACAACAACATCACGATGCACCGCAATGCAGACGAGGCTTGGCCGTTGATAGAACCTGTGGACTATGACAGCAGGATGGGAGACATAATAACCTTTTACGGAATGTTCTCACGACCTTTCTTCCGCACAAAAAGATGGGAGGCTGACTATTCTCTTGCCTTCGGAGTTGGATATAGCAATGAGAAATACAACACCCACAATGCTATAGACAACGAGCTTATCGGCTCCAGATGGCTTATATACTTCGGCGCAGGTCTCCATGCCACATACCGTGTTGCGGCCAATTGGGGACTTAAAGCCGGATTGGAGTTCTATCATCATAGCAATGGCGCGCTCAACCGCCCCAACAAAGGGGCAAATATCTTGGCTCCGTCGGTGGCTCTATGCTACTATCCGTACATGGAGAGTCTGACGAACAGCGGTGAATACAGGCCATCAAGATTCAACAAATACTGGTATTGCAACTTCACACTTGGCATTGGCGGGAAGACACTGCTTGAGGACTGGCAGAAGACTCAGTTTGAGACAGCATCAGGAGAAGACGGTTACCGCACCGACAAGTTCAAGTTCCACGCTGCCTACTCTATGCAGATTGACGTGATGTGCCGTTACGCACGCCGGTGGGCATCAGGCATAGGCGCTGATATATTCTACGGCACCTACTCTTCTTACATTGAGGACATGAACAGGCAACAAGGGCACACCATAAGCCACAGTCCATGGTCTGTGGGTATAGCCGCCAAGCATAACGTTTATTACCACAACATCTCACTGGCCATGTCGCTGGGATATTATTTGTATCGCGAAATGGGGCATAATGCGAGCATCAACGAAAAGCCTTACTATGAGCGCATCGGACTGCACTACACTTTCCCGTCGCTCGGAGGACTTACAATAGGCTGCAATGTAAAGGCACATCTTACAAAGGCCGACCTCACCGAGTTTGTAATATCCTATCCTATTAAGTTTAAGAAATAATTTTAACCAAATAAATATTTAACATGAGAAAAATAATATTGCTCATCGCCATCATCTGTTACGCCACATCGGCAACAGCACAAAAGAAAGTATCTGTTTTAGGTGACTCCTACTCCACTTTTGAAGGTTTCATGACTCCTTCATGCAACCTCTCGTGGTATGCAGGAGAAGACGGCAAGGGCAAGCGCAATGATGTAAGACGGGTCGAGGAGACATGGTGGCACCTGTTGATAAATAAACAAGGGTGGACATTAGAGGCAAACAACTCCTACTCAGGAGCAACCATCTGCTTCACCGGATATCGCGGGGAAGACTATTCCGACCGCTCTTTCATAACACGTATGTACAACCTCGGCAATCCTGATATCATCCTGATATTCGGTGGCACCAACGACAGTTGGGCACGCTCACCGATAGGCATAAACAAATATTCAGACTGGACACGCACAGATCTTTTCCAGTTCAGGCAGGCTTTCTGCTATCTGCTATCATCAATGCGCAAACTATACCCGCAAGCCAGGATTATAAATATCACTAACAACCAACTGAAACAAGACATCACCACCGCAACTGAGGAGATATGCAATCATTATGGAGTGATAAATATCCAACTGAGAGATATTGACAAACAGCACGGCCATCCTTCTGTTAAAGGTATGAAAGAGATAGCACAACAGATAGAGGAGGCTTTTTTACAGGAAAGACCAAAGTAGGTTGAGGTCATTGCGATTCTATAAGTTCTGTATTATCTGTAATTCTGTTGCATTAATGTCGCTTTTTTTGAATTAATGTCATTTTTGGCGTGCATTAATTCACCCGATTTTGGGGTGTTTTAACTTAAATCCAGTTAAATATTAACACATATTTAATAAAAAGAGTTATTTTTCGGGGAATTAATGTCTGGCAAAAATGACATTAATTCCAATTATTGTCACATTTTTGCATTTTGTGACATTAATTCAAAAAACAGCATACTTTTTACTCGTAAGTACCATACTTTCAGTGTGTTAGTATGGTATTTATGTCAAAAAAAACGCATACTTTTCAGGTGATTTTTGTGAAGATGTGAAGGATGTGAAGGATAAAATAGCAACTTTACTATAAATATGTTACATTTACCCCCCCCGGGGGTAAATGTAACACAAAAATAAAAAAGTTGCATTTTTTGCCTTCACATCCTTCACATATCTGCAAAAATCATTGGTGAGTGATATAACTTTTGGGGCAAAACAAAGACTTTTTGATGACTGATGATTCAAAAAACGGGAGTTTCCGCCAGCTGTTTTCAGCCAGTTTACCCTAACGATTGCTTCATAAAATGAGCTGAGTATTATAAATCTTTTAGCAATATCCCGCGTTGCTTGTTGAGATAATCCGTTCGAGCCGCAATGGCTTTAATCCAAGTCTGCTTATTGTCTGTCTCAACATTTACGTCAAAATTCCATTTACCTTCTGACTCAAGACGGTCTATCAGCGTACCAACGCTAAGATGGGATATTGACTCTGCCGGCATAAAGACACTGTCCTCCCCTTTCTCGTCTGATGTCACCTCAACAATAAGGCGCACCTTGGTCAGTTCGTAAAGCAAATCGTGTATGATACGTATCGGAATATTTGTAACAAACTTCAGCTCAAGAGCTGTATATGCCCTCTCTCCCTTGTCAAACCGCTTGCATATGTGACTCATGAGCAGCATGCACAGCATAAGACGATAACGATGACTGAGATTTTCGGTGCTCGCTCTGAAAGCAAAGTCCTCAAGATTCTGACTCGCATAGCACAATTCTGCTCCGAAAAGACATATCGTCCAGGATATCTGCAACCACAGCATGAAAAGCGGCAAGGCCGCGAAGGAGCCGTATATGGCATTATAGCTGCTCACCCATATCTGTGAGTCGATATAAAGAAACTGCAGTCCCTGCATGGCAACACCTGCGAGCACACCCGGCACAATGGCATAGGATAACTTCACCTTTGTGTTTGGCATAAAGACATATAGCAATATAAAAACCAAAGACATGAGCAGATAAGGCATTGCCGCTATCAGAAATTTCAGCATAGGCTTAAGCACAATGTACTCGTCAATGTGCTCTATAAAGGTTGTCATAAAAATAGATATTCCCGACGACAGAACGATAATAAAAGGAGTGAGCAGGAACATTGCCATATAGTCCGTAATGGTTCTGTAAAGACTTCGCTGCTTCTTCACCTGCCAGATGTTATTGAATGCCTGCTCAGCATTCGACAACAGCATTATAACAGTCCACAGCATGAGCAGAAGTCCTATTCCAAGGAATATTCCACTTTTGGTGTGAACAAGATATGAATTGACAAACCCTATTATTGTCTCCGCAACCTGAGGCTGACTTGAAAGAACGTCCCTGAACCACACCTCTATATATTTACTATATCCGAACCCTCGCGCTATCGCAAAAACAACAGCGAAGACTGGTACTATCGCAAGCAAGGTGGAATAAGTAAGGGCTGAGGCTGATGCCACAAGGCGTTTCTCCGTGAACAACTCAATGGAAAGAAGAAGTCTTTTTATCAGGCTGTAGAGTATATAACGCCATCGTGAGACATCACCTGGCTGAACATGCCAGATGCCATCCTTAAGAAAATCAACAGTATTACGGAACCAGCGCAACATATTCTTTTAAATATTGTGACATAGTTGTGTTTACATAAAAAGAAAAAAGCAGAAAGCAGTGTCCCTATAAGCCGGGTTCTGTAATGCAAGCACCTCTCGGCAATTGCATTGCCTGTCATTTATCTACGATGCATGTCACCATACACCTGAAGCGTTCTACCCTCCATCGGAGTTAGTCGGGCGGGTAACCCTCAACGATGGTATACGCGAACTTGCAGCCTCCAGATGGCACAGCCCGATGATCACCCACCGGCTGGTGGTCTCTTACACCACCTTCTCACCCTTACCTCATTACAAGGCGGTTGTTCTCTTCTGCCATATCCTACCGTCACCGACAGCTTCTACTTTCAGAAGTGGAGCACCCTATGCTGCCCGGACTTTCCTCTCGTATCAATAAAGATACCAGCGACAAGCCGAGACACTGCGTTCTACGATGCAAAGATACAAAAAGAATCCCATCTTAGAGAATAATTAAGCATTTTTGGTTAACAGATATGCTATTTACACAGAACTAAACGAATGTAAAAAAGACACAATTTCAAGTAAACAGCCGTTAACAACATTATTCTTATTGTTAAAAGAGGACAAATAAATGCCTCTTTTTCACGTTTCACAAATTTTGAATCTATATTTGCATGCACAAAACAGATTATTAACAAATATCATTAATAGAAACATGAAAAAATTATCAAGCTACCTATTGTATGCAATGTGCATTATAGCAATTGCATTTTCCGCTACATCATTCATGAAGGTTTACGCAAACAAAGCCGTAATACCGGCACAGCCTGTTGACCTTACATTTGCTGCGGAGAAAGCCTTGCCGGCAGTAGTCCACATTAAATACTTGCAGAACAGCAAGGTACAGACTGTTGATGTTCAAAGCAGCCCTTTTGATGATTTCTTTGACCCGTTCGGTTTCTTTGGCAATCCAAACAATGGCGGCACACAGAAACGCAAGGTACAGACACCTAAGAAAGAAGGCTCGGGCTCTGGTGTCATCATATCGCCTGACGGTTATATCGTAACAAACAACCATGTTGTTGAAGGTGCGGATGAGCTTACCGTGACAATGGATGACAACCGCGAGTTCTCTGCACGCATCATAGGAACAGACAAGACTACAGACCTCGCACTTATCAAGGTTGACGGTAAGAACCTGCCTACTCTGCCTATTGGTGACAGCGACAAGCTGAAGGTGGGCGAATGGGTTCTGGCTGTAGGAAATCCTTTCAACCTCAACTCTACTGTTACCGCAGGTATTGTAAGTGCCAAGGCACGTTCACTTGGAGCAAATGGAGTTGAGTCGTTTATACAGACTGACGCTGCCATCAACTCAGGAAACTCTGGCGGCGCACTTGTGAACACCAAAGGCGAGCTTGTTGGAATAAACGCAATGCTTTACTCACGTACTGGCAGTTATAGCGGATATGGTTTTGCCATACCTACAACAATAATGAACAAGGTGGTTGACGACCTCAAGAAATACGGCACAGTACAACGCGCATTACTTGGCATCAGAGGCGGAGATGTTAACAAGCAGATTGACGCGGAAAAGGCTAAGGGAAAAGAAGTTGACTATGGTACTATTGAGGGTATCTATGTTGACGAGGTAGAAGACGGAGGAGCCGGTGCAGAGGCTGGTCTTGAGAAAGGTGATGTCATTATTGCCATAGACGGCAAGAAGGTTAAGAAGATGGCTGAGCTGCAGGAATATATGGCAAACAAACGTCCTGGAGACAAGATCACCCTTACATTCATGCACAACAAGCGCAAGCAAGACGTCACTGTAGTACTGAAGAACGCTCAGGGCAACACAAAGATAGTAAAGAATGCAGACCTTGACGTACTGGGTGGAAACTTCAGAGAAATAAACGCATCTGAAAAGGAACAGCTCGGTATCAACAACGGCCTTGTTGTCATGAAGGTTAACAACGGACCTCTGAAAGAGGCTGGCATAAACCGCGGATACATCATACAGAAGGTCAACGACAAGTCTATGAAGACTATTGACGACTTGCAGAAAGCAGTGAAGGATGCCTCTACAAGCAAAGACCCTGTACTATATATACAAGGTATCTATCCTACTGGCAAGAGAGCATACTTTGCCGTTCCGCTTCAGGAACTCTAAATAAGGAAATAGGAGTATTAGCAATAATACGGAGAACAGACCAGACGCCTGATGAATGGCTCTACGCATTAAGCAACCATTCCGGACAGGCAAGACAAATATGGCGGACTAATCATTCTCTGTAAATAGGAAAGGCTAATACTCCTATTTGTTTTTACCAAATTATATTACATTTCATTTGCTATTAGCAATAATTTAAGTAAATTTGCAATTGCTAAAATCATACACTAATGAGACAACTGAAAATAACTAAATCTATTACAAACAGAGAAAGCGCCGCACTGGAGAAATATCTTCAGGAAATAGGTCATGAAGAACTTCTTAGCGTTGAGGAAGAGGTTGAGCTTGCTCAGAGAATAAAAAAAGGTGACCGCAAGGCACTTGAGAGGCTTACAAAGGCAAACCTGAGATTTGTTGTTTCAGTAGCAAAGCAATATCAAAACCAGGGACTCAGTCTCCCTGACCTGATAAACGAGGGAAACCTCGGACTGATAAAGGCAGCAGAGCGATTTGACGAGACAAGAGGATTCAAGTTCATATCATTTGCTGTATGGTGGATACGCCAGAGCATTCTTCAGGCATTAGCAGAGCAGAGCCGTATTGTAAGATTGCCACTTAATCAGGTAGGGTCTGTAAACAAGATAAACAAGGCACTCAGCAAGTTCGAGCAGGAGAACGAACGCAGGCCAAGCATTGATGAGATTGCCGAGGAGGTGAATCTGCCACACGAGAAGATAGAAAGTGCGATGAAGATCAACGGAAGACATGTTTCTGTTGATGCCCCGTTCTCTGACAGTGACGACAGCAGCCTGCTTGACATAATACCCAACGATGACTCTCCAATGGCTGACAACACCCTGGTCATTGAGTCCTTGAAGGAGGAGATTAAGAACACATTGCAACAATTGAATGAGCGCGAGCGCAAGATTATTGAGGCTTTCTTCGGCATTGACCAGCCAGAGATGACTATGGCAGAGATTGGAACTAAATATGGTCTGACAAGAGAACGAGTAAGACAGATCAAGGAGAAAGCGATAAGGAAACTGAGAAGTAATACAAAGAACAAGTTACTAAAATCTTATTTAGGACATTAGAAGAATATATAATAAATATGAGATGTAAAATATTATTGGTCTCAATGCTTGTGTGGCTTTCCGCAACATGCATTGCACAGACAAAGACAAAATGCCTGCCCAAAGCATACATATTTGGTTTTGCCGAATCTTTCAACGACTCCACCTTATATATCACAGAGATTCAGGAGATTGACAGTGTATGGGTTAACAGCAAGAACAGCTTTCTGGTAAACCGTAGCGAATACGCATACCAGCTGAGAGATTATCTTGCTGCCAAGGGTGAGACTCACAGAACTTGCACTGTGGTATATCGCACTGACAGGAAGAAGGCAGAGAAGAAATATAACAAGATGAAAGCAAAAAGCCTTAAAAGACTTTCTTATAATATAATATATGTGAAGGAGAGTGATTTCCGTTTCAGGGCTATAAAACCATAAATCAACTGATGCAATAGTGGAAATAAGCAGGAATTATTTCTGCATAGCAGAGCACAACATTGAGATATCCTTTAATGACACCCGCATAAATAATATGCGGCTGATTATGTCGTTGGAGAGATTCAGAATCAAGGAAGCCCCACAGGACATCCTGTTCAGACTATCTGTGGATGACACGATAAAGCCGATAAGAGAGAAAAGAGAGCATATCGGAAAATTTGAAACTGGCAACGGAAACACTATTGTGGCCCGTCTGCCTGATGGTGGGTATCAGTATATAATAAGAAATCTTAAAGGAGGTGACTGCTGCCTGTTACAGACAAATCATGACTTCAGTGATTGCAGATGTGCACTTAACGGCAATTTCAACATGCGCTGTTTTGGTTTGAACAACGCACTTATGCTGATATACTCTTTTGCAGGAAGCCTTAAACAGACTATAATGATACATGCGTCTCTTGTGCGCAAGGATGGATATGGATATGCATTCACAGCCAAGAGCGGCACTGGTAAGAGCACACAGGTGAGCAACTGGCTCAGGTATATAGAGGGATGTGATTTGATGAACGACGACAATCCCATAATAAGGCTTATTGACGGTGTTCCATACATCTACGGAAGTCCATGGAGCGGCAAGACACCATGCTACAGAAACGTAAAGGCAAGATTAGGTGCAATAACACGTATCAACAGAGCTGTGGAGAACAGAGTAGAGAGACTTTCTCCAGTTGGGGCGTTCGCCTCTCTGCTGCCATCCTGTGCTTCGATGAAATGGGATAAGGATATATTCAACTCCGTATGCAACACTGTTTCAAGCATCATAGAGTGTACAGGCATTTACGTACTACATTGCCTACCTAACGCAGAGTCAGCAATAATATGTCACAAGGAGATAACAAAAAGATAGTAATACAATTACAGAACTCCGTCTTTCTTCCGGAAGTGGTGAAGTTTCTTGAGGAGGGACATACTATAACCTTAAGACTGAAAGGTTATAGCATGCGTCCTTTTCTTGAGAATGAAAGGGATAAGGCATTGCTGAACAAGGCTGGAGCGTTGAAAGTGGGCGATCCTGTGCTTGCGGAAATAAGCCATGGACATTTTGTGTTGCACAGAATAGTGAGTATCAGTGGTGATGATGTGACATTGCTTGGAGACGGCAACCTGAGTCCAGAACACTGCAAGTCAGCAGATATAAAGGGCAGTGTGATAGGTTTCTATCGCAAAGGAAGAGGCAGACTTGACAGAACGGATGGAAGAAAATGGCTTATATACTCATGGTTTTGGATGAGGCTGCTTCCAGTAAGAAGATATCTGCTGGCCATCCACCGACGAATGATAAGAATACCAGTACTTGGAAGGTTTATATAAAACAGACAACAGATGAGAACAAAACAAGGATTCAACCTGCGCACTATGTGCGGTGAGAAGATAGTTGTAGCTGAGGGAAAGGAGAATATCGATTTCTCCAACATCATAAGCATGAACGAGTCTTCGGCGTACTTATGGGAAAATGTCAAAGGCAAGGAGTTTGATGAGCACACACTTGTAACACTTCTTACCGACGCATATGAAGTTGATGAGCAGACAGCACTTGAGGACTCCAGGGGGCTGATAGCCCAGTGGAAAGAGCAAGGCATCATAGAGGATTAGGATCAGGCGGTTACTGGTATCCGACAAATCTTTCTCTGACAGAATAAAAAATAAGGACTGATTCCCAATGGAGCCAGTCCTTATGTTATTAATATATGGTTTTGCTTATTCCACAGTCACCTTCAGAGGTGCGGCAAGAGCCTTCAGGAAGCCATCTGCTCTCAGTTGCCATTCTGCAAATGTGCGCACATCATTCTTACTCCATGCAGAGCCGAAATAATAAGTGTATTTCTCTCCAGGAGTATATTCGGTGATACCAACAGCATGACCAGCGTTTCCACTTACCACCTCGTCAAACATCAGTTTCTTTGTAGCCTTGACACAATTGGGGAACAACGCACCTACATAAATCTGGAAGTTCTGATTTGCTGGAGCATCTGTTGGGTCAGCATAGAGAACGAAGTTCTTTCCGCAGTCCACAGTCTGGAGATCCTCGCTATGCAGCACAACACCAGCTGCAAGATCACACTTCTTTGTAAGACCCTCATACCACACCGTCATCTTGTTGAAGTTGCTTCCCTTGTCGAGTGAGAGGATTCTGTTCTCCACGACATTCTTGTCACCATTTATCTGTGCTGGGTTATACACCAGTTTCACGGTGAATCGGAGAGGTCCGTTGTCCAGAATCTCATAATCCTTGTAGCAGTATGGCATAACGAGCTCACCATCCACCATCAGGGCAGGTGCTCCACATCCCAGTGTAGGACCCACCTTATAGCAGTCCAGTCCGTAACCATGGTCAAAGTGATAAGTTGTGGCAATCTGTATCTCCTTTGCCTCAGCATCTCTTCCTGCCTTTTTCAGTCCCTGTATGCGAGGATGATTAGACAGTTCTGTGGCATATCTCTTCTCCACCTCAAGGTCTGGTGTGTTCTTCACCCACACATCCACACCGAAGGCTCTCTCTCCTGAGTTCTGCAGAGCAGGGCCATATACTCGGTAAGCAGTTCTGTCATTCTCCCAAGCTATGTCATCCACACGTTCAGGATACTGGCGTCCATATACGTATGCCTTCATGGCCTGAGGCTCACCAGGAGTGATGGTATATACAGCCTTTCCGTTAGGTCTCACACTTGCGTCAATAAGCAGTTTGCCGTCATATGTCACCTGATAAGCAACCTGCTGGTCCATGGCATTTTTCACTATGAACTTCTGGCATTTCTTGATGCCAAGCTTGCTGTACACCTCATTGACATCAAGCTCCACGAGTTCCTGCCTCTGTGTGTTCTCCGTGTTAGCCACAGTAACAGTCACATCCTTGGCAGCCATGCCCTGCACCATCATGGCAGCACAAGCCAAAATAAATGTTCTCATCTTCATAATTCTGTTTTTTTATTATTTAAATTGTTATTTCAGATTCGTCTCAAAAAAGTTTGCTATCTGTCGTAGCAGATGGTTCCTTGTGTTTCCACCGTAGATAGAGTGGTTGCGGTTGGTGTACATATTCATATAGAAATGCTTGTCAGCCTGCACCAGTGCCTCTGCATACTCATACGTGTTCTGTGGATGCACATTGTCATCTGCCATACCATGACATATCAGCAGTTCTCCCTGCAGCTGGTCAGCACGTGCTATAGGATTGTCACCATATCCCTGTGGGTTCTCCTGTGGGGTGCGCATATATCGCTCTGTGTATACAGTGTCATAGAATCGCCAGTCTGTTGGTGGTGCCACAGCCACTCCTGCCTTAAACACTCCACGTCCCTCACTCATGCTCATCAGGGTGTTGAAGCCTCCATAGCTCCAGCCCCAGATACCTATGTTGTCGGCATCAACATATGGGAGTGACGACAGATACAATGCAGCCTCCACCTGGTCTTTCGCCTCTTTGTCTCCCAGTGTGAGATATGTGGCTTTCTCAAAGTCGCTGCCTCTGCCACCTGTACCTCTTCCATCCACACAGACAACGATGAAGCCTCTCTGTGCAAGATATATGTCAAACATGCAGCCTTGTCCCACTGAGCCCATGCTCCATGAGTTCATAACCTGCTGACTGCCAGGTCCTCCATACTGCCACATGATGACTGGATATTTTCTTGTGGCGTCAAAGCCCTCTGGCTTTATCATCACTCCGTTGAGGGTCACACCCTCTGAGGTGGTGAATGTGAACAATTCTTTTTCAGGCATATCGGCTGGCAGTTTTGCCTTCAGCTTACTGTTGTCTTCCAGTGTAAGGAGCTTCTTGCCAGCAGAGGTGCAGATGTCAAACTGGTAAGGTGTGTTCATCGTACTGCTCTGGTGTATGAAATATCTCATTGTGGTGCTGAACACAGCACTGTTCCATCCTTCTTGTGGTGTCAGACAAGTTGTCTTTCCGTTTCTTGCCGTCACATACACCTCTCTGTTCATGGGGTTCCTGCCAGCAGCCTGATAATAAACATTTCCTGTCTGCTCGTCAAAGCCATAGACATCTGTCACGTCATATTTTCCTGTTGTCATCTTCTTCAGCAGGTTGCCGTTGATGTTGTAGAGATACAGTTGCATGTATCCGTCACGGTCACTGGGTATAAGTATATGGCTATCAGCGATTTGTATATCATCCAGCACACTCTCCTTCACATATTTGTCTGCTTTCTCCTTCAGGAGCAGCTTGCTGACGGTGCTTCTGGGGTTCACGGCATATATAGACAGCTCGTCCTGATGCCTGTTGAGGGTGTACACCACTACCCTGTCAGCATTCTTTGTTGCCTTGAGGCGTGGGATATATCCGTCATCTGGCAGTGGCACATCCAGCTTTCTTGTCTGTCGGCTCTGCACATCATAGCTGTGAAGAGACACCTTGGCATTTCTCTCTCCTGCCTTGGGGTATTTGTATTCATACACACCTGGATACAGCCTGTTCTGCTCCATCTCTGGCTTGCTGCCTTTGAACATCTGCAACTGATACACAGGCACTTGCGTCTCATCATATCTTATCCACGTGAGCATGGTGCCGTCGGCATTGAAGGTGAGTGCTGTGTTGAAGCCAAACTCCTCCTCGTTGACCCAGTCGGGGATTCCGTTTATTATCTCGTTTCTCTTGCCATCCTTCGTCACCTGAGTCTCTGCGTTGTCATAGAGGAGCTTGATGATGAAGATGTTGTTTTCTCTGACAAAGGCAATAAGGTTGCCATCTGGCGACCACACAGGTGACTGTTGCGGACCTCCTTCTGAGAGCTTCTCCAATCGTCGGGTGGTGATGTCATATATATAATAGGTGGCGGTGAAGGAGTGACGGTATATCCTTTTTGTCTGTGTCTGAATGAGCATTTTCTTGCCATTGGGCGACATCTTGTAGGCGTCAAAACTTGTAATCATCTCACCCACAGTGTTTTCCACGTCAAAGAGTGTGCCTGTGGCCTTGCCTGTGCGAAAGGCATATCTCTCTATTCTCTTCCTGTCCTGGCTAATCTGGGCATAGCTTTCTCCGTCTTGCAGTGGTGTAAGGGCAGGAAGGTGTCTGGCAGAGTATTTTCCTGCTGTTATGTCTTTCAGGTCAAGTCTCTCTGCCGCGAAGATGGTTGCCACGACAAGGAGAGATAAGATAAATGCTGATGTTCGTTTCATAATATATTATATGTTTAGGGTACAAAGATACTCTTTTTTTTGCTAACTTTGCAGCAATATGCAGCAGAAAAGATACTACAACGACTATGGCTCTTGGATTCGGAGGGTTTTTCCTGAGTTCAGGGTGCAGAAGATAGGCATAGATGCTGGATTCTCTTGTCCCAATCGTGATGGCTTGATTGGCACTGGTGGGTGTGTTTACTGCGACAACAGCTCCTTCAGTCCTTCCTACTGTGGTGGCAGGAAGAGCATAGCCGAACAGATAAGGGATGGCAAGGAGTTCTTCCAGCGCAAATATCCCAGCATGAGGTATCTGGCTTATTTTCAGTCGTTTACAAACACCTACGCTCCTCTTCACAGACTACAGGCTCTCTACGAGGAGGCTCTGGGATGTGATGATGTGGTGGGGATAGTGATAGGCACAAGGCCCGACATGATGCCAGCAGAGGTGCTGGACTATCTTGAGAGTCTTAGCAGACAAACCTTCGTCGTGGTGGAATACGGCATAGAGAGTGTCTTTGATGAGACTTTGCGAAGGATAAACAGAGGGCATACCTTCGGACAGGCAAGAGAGACCATAGAGGCTACTGCCGCAAGGGGGATAACAGTGGGCGGTCATGTTATTCTTGGGTTGCCTGGCGAGGATGAGGAGATGATGATAAGGCAGGCAGAGATAATATCTGACACCAGTCTGCAGATACTGAAGCTTCACCAGATGCAGGTGCTAAGGGGCACCAAACTGGCAGATATTTATGCCTCACAGCCATTCAGGACCTTCTCTGTTGACGAATATATCCACCTGATAGCCAGATATATACAGCATCTCAGGAGGGATATCATCATTGAGCGGTTCACGTCTCAGTCTCCTCCTCAGCAACTTATAGCACCACAGTGGGGACTGAAAAATCATGAGTTCACTGCAAAGCTCCTCAGGCACCTCCACGAGACAGATGCCTGGCAAGGAAAAATGATGAACAGCAATAAGCCGTAGGGCTTATTGGGCATATTAGGCCTATAAGGCCTATTAGGCTCATAAGGCTCAAAAAAAAAAACGCACCACTTACGCCTTGTAAATGGTGCATTTTCTTTACCTAAACATACTCTTTACCTACTGATTATCAACCACTTACGCAGCCTTCATCTTTCTGAATTTCCCAGGTGAGAGCCTTGACAGAAGCTGGTGGTCACACATGTTTCTCAGCCATCTTCTTGCGGTGTCATAACTGGCGTTATGCTCTGAGCACCAGGCTTTTACGTCCTCTGAGGAGAAATTTTCTGCCATTTCCTCATATAACAAAGCATTTTGTGGTGACATTTTGTAGTCCTGCATCAAAGAGCTTTTCTGTTCTTTCATTCCTGCTATCTGGTAACAGCGAAGTGTATGCCGTGTCATCGTGATGGTGATGATTTTTGCTATATT
>JAFQGS010000096.1 GCA_017415455.1 Prevotella sp. | reverse complement strand
GCTCCTTCTCTCTCTTCTGATCTGTGTTGAGAATGCTCATGTAACCTTCACGTCCGCCCCAGAATACATAGTTAGAACCTCCGAGTTCTATTGTTGCGTCAATAGCGTTCTTGATCTGAACAGCAGCACGAGCTACAACATCGAAGTCAGGGTTTGTGGCAGCTCCGTTCATATAACGTGCGTGTCCAAATACATTTACTGTACCCCATAGAAGCTTAATGCCTGTCTCAGCCTGCTTCTGCTTGAGATATGCAACAACCTCCTTAAGGTTTGCCTCATATTCTTCTATTGTTGCAGCCTCTTCGCAAAGGTCAGTATCGTGGAAGCAATAGTATTCTATACCCATCTTCTGCATGATTTCAAAGCCAGCATCCACCTTGTTCTTAGCAGCCTGTACTTTGTCAGCGTCACCATTCCATGGGAACTTCTTTGTTCCACCACCAAACTGGTCTGCGCCTTCTGCACAAAGTGTGTGCCACCATGCCATGGCAAATTTCAGCCAATCTTTCATCTTCTTACCCATTACAACCTTCTCAGCGTCATAATAGCGGTAAGCCATAGGATTCATACTCTCCTTACCTTCAAACTTGATTTTTCCAATTTCTGGGAAATACTCTTTTGCCATAATTTTATATTTTTAAAATGTTAATATTGTGAGTTTAAAAATTTGATTATCTTATAATTTTGTTAAGCTGCTCTTTCCATTGTGCATATGCGTCAAGATATTGATTGCGGAGCTTCATGTCTGGTTCAATCACAGCCAGTTTGTTCAGGGTTGCAAAGGCCTCGTTGTTGTCTTTATAGATACCGCAACCCATACCGGCACCCTTGGCAGCACCTACACTACCGTCTGTTTCATAAAGTTCAATTGTTGCACCGCTTACACCTGCGAGAGTGTTTCTGAAAAGTTCGCTCAGGAACATATTTGCCTTTCCTGTGTGAATTTTCTTAATATCCATGCCCATCTGTTGCATGATCTCCATTCCGTAGCAGAAGCTGAACACGATTCCTTCTTGTGCGGCTCTCATGATGTGTGCCTTGCCATGCTTGTTGAAGTTTATTCCGTTAATAGAGCAGCCTGTTTCTTTGTTCTCCAGAACACGTTCCGCACCGTTTCCAAATGGAATAACAGTCACGCCTTCACTTCCGACTGGTATGTTTGCGGTTAAGTCGTTCATGTCTGAATATGATATTCCCTCTGGTGCTACATTCCTTCTTATCCATGCGTTCAATATACCTGTTCCGTTGATGCACAACAATACACCAAGTCTGTTTAATTCTTCAGTGTAATTAACATGCGCAAAGGTATTTACGCGACTGCGCTTGTCATAGTTGACATCTCCAAGAACACCATAAACAACTCCCGATGTACCTGCGGTAGATGCAATCTCACCCGGATTAAACACATTAAGACTCAATGCATTATTAGGCTGGTCTCCCGCTCTGTAGCTGACAGGTGTTCCTTCCTTAAGTCCAAGTTCTGCTGCTGCGGCTGCGCTAATCTCGCCTTGAACACTGAATGTTGGTACTATCTCCGGCAACATCTCTTTGTCGAACCCATAGTATTTCATCAGTTCGTATGCCGGTTTCTTGCCGTTGAAGTCCCAAAGCATTCCTTCGCTTAGTCCGCTTATTGTTGTGTTCACGTTGCCAGTCAGTTTCATTGCAATATAGTCACCAGGTAACATGAATTTATATATTTTTTCAAAGAGCTGCGGCTCATTTTCCTTCACCCATGCCAGTTTTGCGGCCGTGAAGTTGCCAGGGGAATTAAGAAGGCTGCCAAGACAATAGTCTTTTCCTAAGTCGTTGAAAGCTTTCTCACCATAAGGAACTGCTCTTGAGTCACACCAGATGATAGATGGTCTAAGCACTTCCAGGTTTTTGTCCACACAAACAAGTCCATGCATCTGATAAGAAATACCAACAGCCTTAACGTCTTCCGCCTTGGCTCCTGCGTCAGACATTATTTTTTTCAGGCTTAACTTCATGTTAGTCCACCACATCTCCGGTTCTTGCTCAGCCCATCCTGCTTTGTGTGCAATGATAGGTGCCTCCTTTTCTGGATAGAAAGCAGTAGCAGCGCATGATCCGTCTTCAACATTCACCAAAGACGCCTTCACCGAAGAGCTGCCGATATCCAATCCCAATAAATATTGTTTTGCCATGATAGAATTAATTTAAATATCTTTATATACGTTTGTGTTTTTAATTTCCCTATTCATTAAACGAACAAAAAATAAAAATATTATTTTTATCTCTTATTTTCTCTGTTCTTTTCATCCCAACAAGTGATACAAAGTATCATCAATCTGTTTCCGGCAGTAGATTCAGTCATACGGTTCTTTTCTCATTAATCAAATAATGATAATGATTCATCCCTGCTTTGTTCTTCTTGTTGTGTTCTTCCCTCTTCTTCATCCCTGAACTGAAGCATCAGTTGTTGAGTCTCAACAGAGCTCATGTTCAGTTTGTAATATCCTCTTTTGCCTGCGACGCTTTCTATTACAGAATCTTTGTTCTTGCTGTTTCGCAGCAAATAGGCTTTTACGTCACTATGTACATCCTCAATGTTGACGCTTTCAAAAAACGTGTTGTGCACATTGAATATGTGTCGTGATATTTTTTTCAGGCTTAATCCGTTATCTCCAGCCTCTGTTAGTATCTTGATTATGTCCTTGCTATATTTCATGGTACGAAAAAGGACCGGTAAGGAATTTTACCAGCCCTTCTTTGTATTTGTGATAATTATGCTAAAACCATCTTGCCTTCAGCATCCTTAACTTTACCTTCTTTCAAAAGCCATCCCATACCGAGCAGAACTTCCTCTGTTGTGATGTTAGCAGCCTTTGCGATCTCCGCAACAGTCATTGCTGTTCCTGCAGTAGCAAGTGTCTGGTAAACATCACCTGCCTTGAAACCTACGTTCTCAGCGTTTATAACAAGTGTAGCCTTCTTGCAAGTAGTTTTCTTGCATGCTGTCTTCTTAACTGCTACTTTCTTCTCTGCTGCTACCTTTGTCTCTGCAGCCTTCTTTGTTGTTGTCTTTTTTTCTGCCATAATCTTTAAAACTTAATACCTTTGATGTTATTAATATTTCAATCTTTAATTAAAAACCGGCGCAAAGTTAATGTTTAATTTTTAATTTTAAGATGTTTGAAATATATAAAATCAATGTAAAAGTCTAATAATCAGAGTAATCAGATGTTTTCTTGACTTGTGTCAACTGTTATCCGCAGCTCGTTAAGTTGTTTCTCGTCTACAAACGATGGAGCGTCAAGCATAACATCGCGTCCGCTGTTGTTCTTCGGGAAGGCGATACAGTCACGAATACTGTCAAGACCAGCCATGATTGACACGAATCGGTCAAGTCCGAATGCGAGTCCGGCATGAGGAGGTGCACCGTATTTGAATGCGTTGATAAGGAATCCGAATTGTGCCATGGCCTGTTCGGGAGTGAAGCCAAGAATTCTGAACATTTTCTCTTGTAGCTTACCATCATGTATTCGCAGACTACCTCCTCCGAGCTCCACACCGTTGCATACGAAGTCGTATGCCATGGCCCTTACGTTCTCCGGTTGTGTCTCAAGCAAAGGAATGTCTTCCGGGTTAGGCATGGTGAATGGGTGGTGAGTGGACATCAGTCTTTGCTCTTCGTCGCTCCACTCAAACAGTGGGAAGTCAACAATCCACAGACACTCGAATGTGTCTTTGTCGCGCAGTCCAAGCCTGTCTCCCATCTCAAGACGCAGTGTGCATAACTGAACGCGAGTCTTGTTGGCATTGTCTCCGCTCAGGATAAGCACCAGGTCGCCGTCCTTTGCTCCCATCTGCTCTTTCACTGCCTGCCATATCTCTGGTGAGTAGAACTTGTCGATGCTGCTCTTGACGGTTCCGTCCTCATTGAATTTCACATATACAAGTCCCTTCGCTCCCACTTGTGGACGTTTCACAAAGTCGGTCAGCTGGTCAAGTTGCTTGCGAGTATATCCAGCGCATCCAGGAACGCATATACCACCGATGTATTCCGCCTCGTTGAACACCGGGAAAGTTCCGCTGCCTTTAAGTACGTCCATCAGTTCTACGAACTCCATGCCGAAGCGAGTGTCTGGTTTGTCGCTTCCATAGAGTCGCATTGCGTCGTGCCATGTCATGCGTGTGAGCTTCTCTGGTAACTCAACATTTCTTACTTCCTTGAAGAGATGACGCGCCATGTCCTCGAAAAGATTAAGAACGTCCTCCTGGTCTACGAACGACATCTCACAGTCTATCTGTGTGAACTCCGGCTGACGGTCGGCTCTCAGGTCCTCGTCGCGGAAACATTTTGCTATCTGGAAGTATCTGTCAAATCCGCTTACCATGAGCAATTGTTTCAATGTCTGCGGACTTTGTGGAAGGGCGTAGAATTGCCCCGGGTTCATTCTTGAAGGAACGATAAAGTCGCGTGCTCCCTCTGGAGTGCTTCCTATAAGAATAGGTGTCTCCACTTCTATGAAGCTCTTTGAGTCAAGGAAGTTTCTTATGAGAATAGTCATGCGATGTCTCAGCTCCAGATTGGCTCTTACAGACGGACGTCTCAAGTCAAGATATCTATACTTCATGCGGATGTCATCACCGCCGTCGGTGTTATCCTCTATGGTAAACGGAGGTGTCGCACTCTCGCTCAGCACGTTCAGCGATGTAACGATTATCTCGATGTCTCCTGTGTCAAGGTTCTTATTCTTGCTCTCGCGCTCGTTCACCGAGCCTTCCACTTGAATGCAATACTCACGTCCCAGTTTGTTGGCACGTGAACAGAGTTCTGCGTCATTCTCCTCGTTGAAAACGAGCTGTGTGATGCCATATCTGTCTCTGATATCCACAAAGGTCATACCTCCCATCTTGCGGCTGCGTTGCACCCAGCCTGCCAGTGTCACTTTCTTTCCAGCATCAGAGAGTCTTAACTCTCCGCATGTATTAGTTCTGT
>JAFQGS010000095.1 GCA_017415455.1 Prevotella sp. | reverse complement strand
TGGTACAACTATATGTTGAGGCATAGTCAAGTCGAACGAAGCAATTGTCGCTTCCGCTCAAAGCCTTCTCGCAGTCGAAGATGATTGTTGCGGCAGGAACATCGTAATAGTCGCCGGGGGAGTTGATGCAGAGATATTGGCCCGACTGAGACATCTTGCCATACAGGTTTATCTGATGTGTGTCAACGTTCCTTTGTAGTTGCATGGTGTTGGCATCTATAATGCTCACGGTTGTCTCATAATCGTGGTTCTCCTGAAAGGCGTAACCGCCGGTGTTGGCAACGAACAGATGACCTTTATACATTGCGATGCCTTCGGGTTCGTAACCCACTTCACATGTAGCGACAACCTTGAATGTGCTGAGGTCTATCTTGGCAACGTAACCTTTTGTAAACGAGATATATCCGTTTGCTGTTCCGCACTCATGACCGTAGGACGTTACATATACAAAACGGCCGTCGGTGGCAAGTTTGCGGTTGTTGGGCACATCTTCGGTTGCTGCCACAGCCTTGCCTTCGGGTGTGATGAACTGAACGATATTGCTCCAGTTTATTGAAATGGCAATCAGATTGTCGTTCACCTGTATGATGTCATTTGGAGTGTCGCCAAGTTTCTGACCGTTGACATCTCTAAACCACTGGTTACTGACAATGCGCCCGTCTTCAAAATACGTAAGTTTGCCATTGTCTGCCTGCCATATCCCTTCGTTAAGCAGGATAATTTTCTCTTGTGCGAATATCATGCAGCAGGCATAGAACAGTGCAATCAGCAAATTTATTTTCTTTTTCATAATGTTATAAAAAGTCCTTTATCTTCTATTGTTTTTTTATCTTCTATCTACCTCTATCTTCAGAACTCCTATTCCTCCCCTCGGGGAGGTCGAGAGGGGGCTTCCTTACATCCCCACCACCAAAGTAAGCTTGTAGTTCCTTCCTGGCATGGGGTATCTCGGAATGTGTTCATATTGTTCGTCGAGCAAGTCGTTAATCTCAAGACAAAGTCCTGTGCATATCGGTTTGCCAGATTTGCGCATTATGGTAGTATCGTAAGATAGTTTCATATCGATATTGTTGTATGGTTTTAGTATGTCCTCCGGGTCGGCATACGACCACATGCGCTCACCGACATGGAGGTTGGAAACCGTGAGTGACAGTCCTTTCCAAGCTGCGATGGCGGTGATGCCGTAGGAGAGAGTGGGTGAGTAGCATATAGGTTTGTCGTAGGTCTCCTCATCTTTGGGGTCGGTACGGTTAAGGTCACGCTGCCAAGTGAGCGAGGTGAGTAGCGAGAACTTCCACCCCTTGTTAGCGAAATGTCCTGATGCCGTGGCGTTAAGTCCTTGACAGAAGGTATAGCCGTAGTTCATCATCGTCCATGTGTATGTGCCTTTCATTGGCAGACACACGATGCGGTTCTCTATCTTGTTCTGATAGACATCGGCTTGTATTGATGCCTTCCAACGCCTTGAAGCATAGTGATATTCCGCACCGATGTTCAACTGCTTGGTATATTCCGGTTTGAGGTTGCGGTTGCCCACCTGTGTGTAGTAAAGGTCGTTGAGTGTAGGTGCACGGAAAATCTTCTTATACCATGCCCTAAGTGTCAGGTTGCCCAGTGAATAGGCAACAGACAAGGCCGGTGTCCAGCGGTCAATAGGGTCGGCAGCGCCTACATGAGTGTTGGTAAAGTCGTGGTAATGCTGGTGCAACAGCGAAGCAGCCAGCTGCAAACCTTTGTATTTTATCTGTGTGGCAACAACCTGTTTCTGGTCGAGACGGAAAATGTTTTCAAACATCTTGAGGTCTGCCCACAGCTTGCTGTAACGGATGTCGTAACTTGTTGACAGGGTGAGCCAGGAGAATGGGGAAAAACCATAGCACAATGCACCATAACCGTCTTCTTGCCGATAATGATTGTCATAGCGTGCGGTGTTTTGGTTCTCGGGATAGTCGGTGCAATAGCGGAGATACTCGTTGGTGTATTTCGCATTTACCTTGAAGCGGTGGTTGTTTATTTCTTTCTGATAAGAAGCCTGAATAAAGAAATCGCGGTCCCACTCGCGCCCCACATTCACATACTTGTCGCTCAGGCGGCGAACAATGCCGCCTGGGCAACCACGCTCTGACTCGTAATAATAAAGATGAGATGAAAAACCACCGTTGAAGAGTGCTGCTTCAATGCGTCCGTAGCAGATGTCGCTGTTGCTTCGCCGTCCTATGGTATCTTCATATTCCGACTTATATCTGAAAGGGTAGTCGCCTTTTGAATCGCAATACTCACCGTCAACGAATCCGCTCCAGTCCTTCTTCTTGAACTGGGCGTTTGCCTTGGCTGTATATGTGCTGAACGAACTGCGTCGTAGTTGTACGGAGAGGGAATCGCTGGCAGGGCGTCGCGTGCGGAGATATACCGTTGCCCCCGATGCGTATTCGCTTGCCGACTGACAATTGTCGAGTTTGTTGGCATTATACAACGATGCCGATTCCATTGACGACAGGGAAAACTTTCCAAGGTCAACAATGCCGTTCTGTGCGTTGGTGATGCGGATGCCGTCAATATACACGCCCACATGCTGCGCACCGAGCGACCGAACATTGATGGTTTCCAGTCCTCCCAATCCGCCATAATCCTTTATCTGCACACCGGCAAAATACTTCAATGCGTCGGCTACGGTGGTTGTTGACAAGGCTCTAAGGTCTGCCCCTTGCAGTGTCTGTGCTGTTGCCAATGGTCGCCGGCCTTGCACCCTAACCTCTTGTAGGTTGTAGATGCTGTCAGTCATAACCTTGTCAGTGGCTGCATTTTGCGCAGCTATATGCAAAGGCACGCTCCACCATAGATGAATGAACGCATTGACGACGATAAGTCTCAGATGCTTCATGTCCAAAAAGTAATAAAATAAATTTTTCTCCAGACCCCATCCCCAGGGGAATTCTGAATAATTAGCAAGAGGCAGGTCTTCTGACTTATCGCCAACCAGCAAACGTCTTCCCAAAAATATCAGTGACTTTTGTTTGCCTTTAAAAGCGATTTACAGCTGCGGGACAGTTGAGGATTCGCACCTCATTCCCTTTTAATCACCCTTGCGAGTGAACCAAATGCGGTTGCAAAAGTAATAATAAAAAATGAACTTGCAAATAAATGGATGGATATTTGTTAGGAGAATGATTGTTGGTGAATTAAATTGAAAATGCTGTCTGGCAAGAAATAGCAATGAACATGTCTAAAAAAATAACAGCACCATTTACGAATCGTAAGTGGTGCTGTTATGCTTGCTAAGTGTGTCACTTTTAAATAGAAAGTGGCATGGTTATTGGGTATCACACAAAAACAATAGGAGAGGAGATGTTGCGCAAGGTGTTTACAACCGACCAACCGGCGATTTCGGCGGTGGCACTGTAAACATCGATGACGGCATGCACTTGATTGTTGCGTATCTCCACGCGCTGTGTGTCGCCCTTGAAATAAGGTGTTGATTGAATTGTTACCTGCATGTTCTCTGGACCTACACTGGCGCAAGAGGCGGCAACGGTTACGTTGACCTTTGTTGGGAACATCTTGATTGCCTCTTTGGCTGTGCCTGTGAACACGGTACGCTGTTCTGTCTGCAGCGAGTCATCGTAAACGGATGTGCCGCGAAGACCATTTGGACCTTTCTCATTGAAGAACTTTGCCGTCGCTCCACCCATAAGCGTTGCCGTCTGGAGGATGTCGAAACCGCCAGTGGCACCGGAGACGATGTAGATATGTGTGCCGTTTTCCTTGGCAACCTCCATTGCCTCGGCATAGAAAGCATCGTCGGCAAAGGCACCGATAGACAATGTTACTATCGATGTGCCGTTTTTGAGTGCCGGCACTGCCCATTGACGCATGGCAGCAGGTGATGCCGCCTCTACCAGATAATCCGGTTTGAGAGCAAGCAACTCCTCAAAAGAATCCGCAACTTGACAATCCATGCCTTGCTCATTGGCTTTGCCAGCAAGCATGATGGCTCTGTCTTCTGTTCGTGAATAGACTCCCACCAATTCATAATCGGGCAGTAATCCTTTAATCATGGCATCAACGACGATGCCTCCTAATTTGCCGCAACCGGCTATAGCTAATCTCTTCATATTATCCTTATGTCGCTTTATATCTGAATGCAAAGGTAGGTATAAAAAAGAAGAATGAAGAATTTCGTGCCGATTCTTCACTCTTCATGTAGTGTCTTTATTTATTATTTAGAGTATCTATGTGTTGATTACCTGTGTCCGCCAAAGCCTCTGCTATGGCTGCCTCCGCCGCTTCTGCCGGCTCCTCCGCCACTATGACTTGCTCCTCCGAAGCTTCTGCTGCCGCTGTTTCTGCTTCCTACCGATGAGCCTCCGCGGCTGCTTCCGAATGAACTTCTTGACGAGCCGCCCTTAGGTGAGAATGTGTTGCTTGGGCGTGTGGTGTTGCGGTTGAAGTCTCTTGATGTTCCGCGTGTGCTGCTTGATGATGAGATGCCTCTGTTACGAGTACCCGCACTCTCTCCGGTAAAGCGTGTGCTGCTGTTTCGTTCAGTACGTCCGAAGTTTCTGTTTCCGCCTGTTGTGCTGCCTGGCTTCATGCTGCTGCCTCCTCTGTTGTTGCCGAAAGAAGAGCCGTTGCCGCGTGAGTTGCCGTTAGGTCTGTTGTCTCTGTTATGGCTGTTGTATCCACGGTCGTTTCTGTTATGGCTGTTGCCACCTGTATATCTGTGAGCATCGCCGCCCTTATGTCCCTTGAAGTCGCCGCGGTCATATCTGTCTCTCATACCATGTCCGCCATTAGGCTTGTGTCCATGATGGAAGTTCTTTCCGTGATACCAGCTCCTTCCGCCGTTCATTCTCCAGCTGTGTCCACCCCTGTAAGATACGTAGAAATGTGGTCTTCCGAAGTAGAAATAGTCACGTCTTGGATATCTTGAGTATATAGCGAAGTGCCAAACGCCTGCGCTCCAATATAGAGGGCGGTAGAAATAGTTTGCCGCACAGAACGCGCTATATTGCCAGTCAAGCAGTATGTAGCTCAGGTCAAGGTTGCGGTTCTGCCAGTAAACGCCATAAAGGTCGCTGTGATGGTTCACGCTCAAGAGGTAGTCGAGGTTTATCTCGTATGCAGCCTCATACTGTGCGTCTGTCAGATTCAGCTCGTAAGCCATCTTGTCAGTGAGGAACAAAGCCTGCTGGCGTGCCTGTTCAAAACTCATTGCCTTTGCCGATACTGCCATGGTGAGCAGTGCTGTGAGTGTTAATATAAACTTCTTCATAGTGGTATGTTTTATTGTTTCTTATTGTCAGAATATTAATTTCACATTGCAAAGAAACGAATAAAAAACAACAAGGAAAAAGGATTTTCCCTAACGTGTGTGGGAAAAACCCTATAATGTAAACCTGTGCGTGATGAGGCGGAATAAGAAAGAGTATCAAACGCCCTGTGTTAGATGCCCTTTCGGCCTGCGTCTGATGCAGAAATGGCATGCGTCTGATGCCCTTTTGTAACTCCTTTGTATATAATATGTTAAGTGGTATCTCCTCCGCAGCTGATAAAAATGATGCGCAGTGTATGTTTTTTAAGCAAAAAAGACTATTTTTGCAATGCCTAAGTATATGGAAAAGGCATAAAACATATTGTGAGTATAACATAAGAAAGACGTCAGATGAGAAACCGACTATATGCCTTTATGGCTGTTCTGCTGCTGTGTGCCGGCAACACATGCGCTCAGGAAGAAAACTCTCTGTCAAGGATAGGCAAAGGGATTGAATATAATCTGGAGATGCAGGCCACTGCGTCGGAGGGTGTAACGCCGCTCTGGCTCAATGCCAATAAGTACGGACTTAGCTCGCTTGAGGATTTAAACGGCTATCTGAGAGCCTCTGCTATAAGACCGCTAAAGACCGATTCGTTAAGGAAATGGGGCGTGGGCTATGGCATGGACATTGCCGTGCCGTATAACTTCACGAGTAACGTAGTGGTGCAGCAGGCCTTTGTTGAAGCCCGCTGGCTGCATGGAGTATTGACCGTTGGAAGCAAGCAGCAGCCGATGGAGCTTAAGAACAACATGCTTAGCAGCGGCTCACAGACGCTGGGCATCAATGCAAGACCAGTTCCTCAGGTGAGACTCTCACTGCCCGATTATTGGAAACTGCCGTTTACCAACGGCTGGGTTGGCTTAAAAGGACACATCGCCTACGGAAAGATGACAGACGACAACTGGCAGCATGACTTCACACAGAAGCTGTCCAAGTATGCCGACGACGTGCTCTATCACAGCAAGGCGGGATATATAAAGATAGGAAACGAGGAACGCTTCTATCCATTCTCTGTGGAACTGGGGCTTGAGATGGCGTCAACGTTCGGCGGAACAGCCTATGTCCCTGATGGGAACGGCTCGCTTACGGCGATAAAAGGAGAGACGGGGGCAAAGGCTTTCTGGAACGCTTTCCTTCCAGGAGGCTCCGACAAACTTGACGGAACAAACTATTCCAACGCTGAGGGAAACCAACTTGGAAGCTGGATGATAAGACTTAACTGGGAGGAAGACACATGGAAAGCCTCGGTTTATGCCGATAAATACTTTGAAGACCACTCAGCGATGTTCCAGTTAGACTACGACGGATATGGCACTGGAGAGGAGTGGCAGGTGAAGAAAGACAGAAAATATCTGCTGTACGACTTCAAGGACATGATGCTTGGAGCAGAGGTGAACCTTAAATATGCCCGATGGATAAACGACATCGTATTTGAGTATATATACACAAAATACCAAAGCGGCCCCGTATATCATGACCATACGGTGACCATTCCCGATCATATTGGAGGAATGGACAACTACTACAATCATGGAACATATACCGGATGGCAGCACTGGGGACAGGTGATGGGCAACCCGTTATACCAGTCGCCAATATACAATGCAGATGGAAATATCCGAGTGGCCAACAACAGATTCATGGCGTTCCACCTCGGACTGCATGGCAGACCATTTGAAGGCTTCGGCTATCGGGTGCTGGCATCATGGCAGGAAGGTATGGGAACCTATGACAATCCTTACATAGACAAGCACCACAACTTCAGCCTCTTGCTGGAAGGTAGGTATTCGTTCAGTAAAAAATGGCTGAAAGGATGGAGCATAAAAGGAGGCTATGGCATGGACTTGGGAAAGATTCTCGGCAACAACTATGGCTTCCAGCTTACGATATCAAAAAACGGATTGTTTAACCTCTAACGAAAGAACATAAGAGATGAGAAGACTGATAAACACTATATTGACAATGGCGGCAGTGGTAGCCGCTGTCGTGTCATGCGACATTGAGACATCCGGCAACGGAGACCTTGACGGCATGTGGCATCTGCGCACTGTTGACACCCTTGCCACCGCAGGCTCATGCGACATGAAGGAGCACAGGATATACTGGTCGTTTCAGCATGACCTCATGAAGCTTGACGACCTTACAGGGAACAACGCAAGCCTGTTGATGAGATTCAACAATGCCGGAGGCAAACTGATATTGTCCTCACCTTATATATATAACAGAGAGGACGGTGACGAGCCGATGACCGAAGAGCAGTTGCCAATGCTCTACCCATTTGGTGTACACAGCCTTAATGAGACCTATGATGTTATCAAGCTCAGCAGCAGTTCAATGATTCTGCAGTCAGGAACATTAAGATTATCATTCAAGAAGATATAAAGACACGCGGGTACGTGTAGTGACGCAAACACTCAACTATAACAAAAGACGGAGACGCCAAGCGGTGTCCCCGTCTTTTGTTATATACTCAAATCTTGCATATTAAGAAGAAACAGGAAGACGATGATGCTCTCTCTTCCTGTTTTCATATTGCTCCTTCAGTCTTCCTCAATCTCTCCTTATCTGTTTAAGCTGAGCTTATATCCTGCGCCAGGAGTGTTAATGACATACACTCCCTGTGGCAATGAGGTGAGAACCATCTCCGCATTACCTTTGTCGTCAGCCTTAGCCTCAGCCACCTTATTCCCGGCGGCATCACTTACATGCACCATAGTGCCTGCGGCAAGCTTGCTTACTATGACGTTGTTGCCCATGGCTGGCTTTGTGCTCTGCGGCTCGTTCCCCTCGGTGAGGTTATCCATAGCCTTCGCCTTGCGCTTGTTTGTAACAGTGTAGTTCTTTGCCTTGGCCATGGAGAACATAACGAACGAACTGTCTTCCGTGGCAACAAGTGAGTCGCTGACAATAGTGAGAGCAGGCATCTTGGCAATCTCAATATCCACCTGTGTGCCCGAATGCTCAATGATTGTCAGATACTTTGTCTGTACAGACTTAATATTTACGTATGCCTGTGAATATGCTTGCAGCGAGAACGCAATAAGAGTGGCAAGCGTAAGCACTCTGAGAAGTTTTTTTGTTTTCATACCCTCTTGTTTGTTTTTATTATGTTTTGCCCCTTCGTAGACATAGCAGGGGAGATTATAGTATTGTTATACCCTTCGGAATAAGTATAAGTCAGAACTTCTTTCCACCCACAATGCTAAGGAATGTGTTAGCAAGAATCTTCATGTCGAACCACCAAGACTGATTCTCAAGATAATATAAATCCAACTCCAAGCGTCGGAGCATCTTCTCCATGGTGTCTGTATATCCGTTGTATAATGTGGCATATGAGGTCACTCCAGGACGAATCTTGTACAATTCAGTATATCTTGGATTATGCTCGATAATCTGTTTTATGTAGTATTCACGCTCTGGGCGCGGACCGACAAATGCCATGTCGCCCTTCAGAACATTCCATAACTGTGGCAACTCGTCAAGATGATGCTCCCTGAGATACTTGCCCGTCTTGGTCATGCGGGTCTCGTTCTCATGCTGGAACAGGGCAGTGCCGTCCTTCTCCGCATCCACACGCATGCTTCTGAACTTATATATGAAGAAGGGTTTGCCGCCTTTCCCTATGCGCTCCTGACGGAATATGGCAGGACCGCCGTCCTCCTTTCTCACAGCAATATAGCAGATAAGAAAAAGAGGAGAGAATAAAAGCAGTGAGAAGAATGATATTATGATGTCTGTAGTACGCTTAATCATACATTAACGCCCTTTCTCTTGATAGCAGCATTCAGACATAAATTGAATACTATGAAGATAGCAATATCTAATAATACAGTAAGCGTATAGTCCAGATACTTATATACAGTAAGGTTTATTAATATGAAAGCCAGCGCAAGAGAAACTATTATTCCCAGTGCCTGATGCTGTGAGAAACCGGCACGCATCACCTTATGATGTATATGATTCTTGTCCGGGCTGAATATAGACGCTCCGTGACGCAGACGGTAAAGTATGATTCTTACGACATCAAAAACCGGCACAATGAGAAGCGTATAGGAATATAATAAAGCGTTAGCTCTGTATGATACGATATTAGGATTATCCATAGAGTACTTCACGGCGAGAAAACCCAGGATGAACCCAAGCGTAAGACTGCCCGAGTCGCCCATGAATATTTTCGTCCCTTTATCCGGATTGCCGAACATGTTGAAGTATAGGAATGTTAAAAGCACTCCAATTAGCCCTGAAATCAGAATACTATATAGAAAAAGACCTTCATGCATAAAACAATAAAGGAAACCGCTAAGTGCCAATAAAGACAGTCCTGCTGACAGTCCGTCAATACCATCAATCAGATTAATAGCATTGTTGATGAAAACAATAACAAAAACAGTAATAAGGGCTCCTATCCACAAAGGAATGTCATAAACCCCAAAAAGGCCATAAAGATTGTTTATATAAAGTCCGGAAAGCGGCATTAAAGAAGCTGCTATTATTTGTACAACAAACTTTGTCTTGGCATTTAGCCCGACCAAATCATCAATAATGCCAACAACATAAATAAGCGACATACTTATAAAAAAGCATACCGACCATAGACTGAAAGATATCTGGTTGTTTTCTGCATCAAGATTATGTATACATAAAACAATAAGAACCGCAATAAACATACTGGGCATAAAACAAACACCACCAAGACGTGGTATCGATGTCTTATGTATCTTTCTTACGTTAGGTATGTCGTAGAGGTTCTTCTTTTTACAGAATCTAAGTATGGCAGGTATAAAAATAAGACCGCATGCTATGCTTATTAATAGTACCCCCAGAATACATAGAATATATAAATTCATATTTCTTCTATAATGGTTATATCTTTATAACTATATATGCCGAGAAATATTGCGCTGTGAGCAAAAAAAACAGAGTAACTAAACACATATTCATTATGTGGCGCAAACTATTTCAGCACATCTGTTTTTTGTTGGCCTGGTCTATGCTTTGACGTCTAAACTCAAATATTTTCAATAAATACTTTACACATATAAATAGTATATTTGTATACAAACCATTTTGCTTGCATGCTTTAACATCTTCTTTGGTTATGAGCCACCTGTTAGCGACATTTTTAGTGCTTACACCTCCGAGACGCATAGTCACAAAGGTTAAAGGCAGATATTTTGCTCTTATGTTATGTTTATGGAATAGTCTGACCATCATCTCATAATCAGAAGCTATCTTATATTCCAACGAGTATGTCCCATATTTGTCATAAACATCTTTACGGGCATAAAATGACGGATGGGCAGGCATAATTCCGAAACGGAGCATAAATGGTCTGAAAATCTTTGAACTATAATATCTGACACAAACATCAGGATTATCTCCATTTATGAAACTAACATCACCATAAACAGCATCATAGTCCTTGATATCCTTGTTTATCTTATCAAGTATATCATTTGAAGCGAAGTGGTCATCTGAATTTAATATTCCTACTATTTCTCCAGTTGCCAAACCAATGCCTTTGTTCATTGCGTCATAAATACCTTCGTCCTTTTCTGTTATCCATTTTAGCTTGCCGCAAAAACGAGGCTCGTATTGCTTGATAATCTCAATGGTCGAATCATCAGACATACCATCAACAATTATATATTCAATATCTTTATGCGTTTGTGACAACACAGACTCTATTGTATTTGCAATTGTTTTCTCGCTATTGTATGTTGCTGTAATTATTGAAATCTTCATTTTATATTCTTTAATGCATTGATGAGTAAATCATTATCATGCCTGTTCCTTATTGCAAGACGTATGTAGTCTGATTTGTCAACTCCTGTTTTGTTGTTGCAGTCTTTGATTAGGATATTGTATTTGTTAAGAAGCTCTTTTGCCAAATCTGAAGAATTATGAGGTGGAAGAACTTTAAGCATGAAGAAATTTGCTTGCGATGGGAGTACCTTTAAATAAGGAATTTTCTTCAATTCATTTTCAAATAAATTCCTTTCTTCAATGTAAGAATGACAAGCTTTAATATAATCAGAAGAATACTTTCCGAAGATCTGCATATAGAATTCACCAAATGAGTTTATATTCCATATCGCCACATCTTGCTTTATTATCTTAATAAAATTAGTGTCACTACTTGCAATAACGCCCAACCTCAGTCCAGGAACTCCATGTGACTTTGAAATGCTTTTGACAACAACCAGATTCTCGTGCTGTAATAAAATATTATTGTGCAAGAGACTGTTGTTTTCAAAGTCTTCACTGAAATCAACAAAAGACTCATCTATAACCAATCTGATATTCCGGTCTTTAGTCCATTGGCATAATTCTAACAGTTGATTCTTTGGTATGAAATTTCCTGATGGATTATCAGGATTGATTATCAGAAGCGTTGAGATTTCTTTATCTCCATAATAATCAATCAAGTCATTTGCATTATAAGAGAAACTCCAATTGTTTGGATAGAAAGCAACTATGTCATCAGTGTTCTTTCGATTAGAATACTCCTCAAACGTAGGAAATACCATACCAACCTTTCCTTCTATATTATTCATCAGACTTTTAATAAGTTCTGCAGCACCATTACCAACTATTATGAAATCATGGTTGAGATCAAACATCTTAGCGGCGAGTAATTGATTTACAGACATGCCAGAAGGATAGTTCCTTAACAAGACTTCGTAATTACTGCTCATCTCGTCAATCATACGTTTGGTAGGGAAATATGGATTAACAAGATAACAAAAGTCAATCATATTAGGAAATCTCCAGAACCCTCCATAACGTTTATGATACATTGACAACTTTTCTACGTCTTCAGAGAAGATACATGATGCGATGTCCAAATCCTGAACATCATCAATCTCATACCATTTCTCTGTTGTGATAGGCAATGCTTTAAGATTATTGTTGTGCAAATGAGCTAAAACCGACAATACTTGTTCGTAATATTCGTTGTTTCCCATCGCCTTACAATAGGCTTCCAGGAAAGGCATAAAAGAATTAGCGGAGAAATCCTTGCTAAACTTATAGATATTTACAGTCTTATAGTATGTTTCTATGGCACAATATTCAAATGCTGATTTAGGAATGAAATTCACAATATTATTATTGCTGTCGATTTGCACCATTGTCCCATCCATCCAAGGTTCATATTTGGCCACAAGTGCCGCGTTCTTGTATGGAGAAGACAAAAGTAATTGTACCATATCTTGGTTGTATATTAGATCAGACTCCAATAATATTGTATCATCCTTGCACATTTCGTCTTTTGCCAGTGCAAGTGAATAGATATTATTAGTTTTATAATATATAGGGTTTTCAATAAAATCTACATCAATGACATCATTGTATTTATCCTCTACATATTCTTTAAGTCTTTGGCCTTCAAAGCCAATAACTATTATCAATCTTGTAATATCAAGACTGGAAAGTATTTTTATTGTCCTGTCAATTAGCTTCTCCCCATTGACCTCAACCATGCACTTGGTTCTGTCTTTGGTAAGTTCACCTAATCTTTTGCCCATTCCGGCAGCTAATAGTATTGCTTGCATATGTATTTATATTCTTGTTACATTTATATATAAGACAATATCGTCGAAGCTATTTTGTATATTGCTCATTGATCTTTCTCAACAAAGGTTCTCTGTATTTTCTATCTCCTGGTTCCACTAAGGCATAAAAAATCTTATCAGGCAGAAATTCCTTTATATGCTGTATTATTACATTAAGATTGCGTTTCCATTTTGGCAGTTCATAATGATAAAACTGCACAGGTGTTTTCCAGTTATTCCCATAAAAGAACTCCAAATACTTTACATAATCCTTAGGCACCCAGAACTCCTCATCCTTAAATATCAGGGATGTTGTAGATTGCAAAAAATGTGCTGGCATTACTTCACGACCACAAATAAGAATGTCCTCTGTCATATTTTTAAAAATATAGACATCAATATATTCGTTGTCTTTGATAAACGAAATCAAGCCTCTTCTGTCATAACGGCAGACCTCAAAACCATGTTCACGTAATAAGAACAAAGAAGAAAGCAACAGAGGGAGGTCTTTGTGTGACATGCTAAGATCAATATCCTCATCATGGCTGATGAAATCATTCTCTCTTACGGCTCCCAATAAAGTTCCATAAGAAAGGATAAACTCAACGCCTACTTTATATAAGATACGTTTGAACTCTTTAATGTTACGTGCGGATATCTCTTTGTCTATTATTTTGGTACCAACAAATAACGGAATAAACTTGTATCTGTATTTCCCTTTTGGGGTCTTTATGCTTAATTTCATCTTGTTAATGCTTTATTATTTTTTTCAGCCAGGTCTTTAAACCAAACGGTATTAACTGTATGATTTTGTTGTATGTTGTATTATTATATCTATAGAATTTTTTATCAAATGCAATATTAGGTAATATATACTCGGGATGTTTCAATGGGAATGTTATATCCTTGCTTGCTTTTGAGGAAGAAAAGGCAAAGCCTGATGTATGAGTAGCTTCCTCGCCAAATCCAATATTGCAGATTAAGTTTGACAATGGGAATATTGTAAGCTGATTCTGGGAGGCGAGTGAGAAATACCACTGCCAGTCCCATGCAGATACATAATTGTTGTCAATTGCTTTCAGGCGATATTTCCAGTAGTTCTTATCTTTTCCATGCCCGCCCATATTATTGATAACACTCTTTGCGTCTTCACTATCCCGCCATTTCATATCAATATCCATGTTGCGCCATGCCCGTTTCCATGTAGCCCAGCCCCAGCATGCTTTATATTTTGAAAAGGTATATGAAGCATCTGTATATATATTATCTAAAGGATTATATCCTGCAATCATACCAATACGCTGGTCGTCCTTATAACGAATGAGTAGCTGTTGCATAAAAGTCCAGAAAGAAGGCTCCGCTACACAATCATCCTCAAGAATAATTCCATACTCTTCATTTTCAAACATCCAGTCTATTGCAGTTTTCACACCTGCGCCACAACCTACATTCTTTGTACGGAATAATGTCTTTATCTCACACTCCCAGTCTATCATGCCAAGGACGCATTCTCTTATCTCTAATATCTTATCAGCCTCCTGCTTCCCTTTATTAGTTCTATATCCATCCTGTGCCAGATATAATTTTGCAGGTTTTATCTGACAGATACGTTCGAATGCTTTCAGCGTGACATCCTTACGGTTGAAAAATACAAATAATACAGGTATCTCGTACATGTTATACAGTTTTTTTATACAATCCTCTGTGTTTGCTTATCTTATAATATAAGCCTGGAAAAAATAGTCTTATTTTTCTTATCATCCAACTAACAGGATACTTATACCGCATGTTTCTCTTGATGCACATAAGATAATCTGCGTCTGAATGAGTCGGGTGGTTTACATATTTGCGACGCTCATTTAAACTCATTCCCATCAGCATCAGGCACTCTTCTTCTTTTGACAAATGGTCGTCCTCACATGCACCGCAGGCTTTGGCTGTGACAAGCGCCGGAATATCATTCTTACGGGCATTCATGCAATAGTCTGTATCAGCGCAGGAATGAACATAGCAATCAGGGAAGATGCCAATTCTCTCAACAACGCTATTAGGTACAAGCAAAATGTTCGCATTAATCATGTCAACAAGGCGAGGACTCTCCGCTTCTGCCAGTCTATGCCAGGTGCCTTTGGCTTTTGTATTGAAGACATCTCCTCCGTATGTTATGTGAGAGACATCATTTATGTCGCATGTGATTCCTGAATAAATACCAGCTTTATTGAACTTCTCAAGAGAATATGCATGCGTATTCAGAAGCTCGCCGAAAACATTATTGAAAACTTCAGTGTCATCGTTCAATAGTAAATAGAAATCCCATCGCTCTTTTTCAGACAGGGCTTCTTTCCATGCTGTTCGCATACCTCCCGCCCAATAGAGGTTGCCGTCACCTTCAATAATCGTGAGCTCATGATCTTTGCAAATATCCGCAACGACGTCAAATGTACCATCTGTACATTTGTCATCTGTAATGAACAACGATATATGAACTTGCTGCTCATGCTCCTTATTAAAACAACGTTGAGCCAAGAAAAGTTTTTCCAAGCATTTCTTTGTTTTTTCTTTTCTGTTATAGCAAGTCAATATTACTGCTATTTGTATTCGTTTGTTGTCCATTACGTAATATGAAAATCATTTGTATTTATAACGTGTCAAATCATTGATTATTGCTTATTGTGACCTAAAATGGCAAGACAAGAATAATCTGTTGTAGTATTTGAAATAAATAAAAGGAACTACCACAGCAACTCCTCAGTATATTCATCGAAAACGAGAGGTTGTGACCAACCGTGTTCTGAGCATATCTCGGCTATTTCTCTCTCAATCTGTGGTGTTATTTGCCTTTCTCCGTTACGCAATTTGTAATATCCCACACGTGTAAAGCGAGCGATGAGGCTGCTTTTGATTTCACGTTCCAACTTGCCTGGCATATTGTCATAGAAATGAATCATGCCCTTGGGAATCCGTACAGGCTTGTTATCACGGTAATCTTGGCAACTGCCATTGGTAGTATCCGGCCTGAGAAGATTAATACAGGTTACGATACGTTCATCTGGTTTAACACGATGGGCTGCCTGCCAACGAAGACAATGCTCCCGCAGTGGGCACTTGGAACTGTAACAGACAACATATCCTTTTGTTTTCTTTCTTAATATTTCTTCATCCACCATAGCGATATTCAATAAAATACGACTACAAAGATAGCTGTTTTCTATGACTTCGCATTATTATAGGCTATCTTTTGTGTTGTATTCAGGCATAATACGTGTTGTATTCAGGCATGATACGCATTGTATTTAGGCATGATACGCATTGTATTCAGGCATAATACAGTTTCTGTTGGCAGTAATTAAGATAAATGAAGATGTGATTTGATGTGGGAAAAGCGTTCTGTTGTGATAACATAAGGATATTATCCCATGAAACGGTCATACAATTTCCGTATATTATTCCAGTTGAATACAGGATGGTTGATGTCAAATGCCTTTATGTTATCAGACAGTTTGTTTCTTAATGAATTGTCATTTATCAGTCTCAACATAGCGTCGGCAAGTCCTTTGGCGTCGTTACATTTAAAGAATATACCATTGTCCTCGTTAATTATCTCTTTGAATCCGTTAAGGTCTGATGCTATAATTGGGGTGTTGAAAACAAAGGCTGTCTGTGGTATTCCGCTTTGTGATACGGTTTTGTATGGACATAATATTGCATAGGCATTACGAATCAGGAATGCAAGCTCGGTATTTGAGATGAATCTGGGAATGGTGACAAAACGTTTGTCATCTGCAACCTGTTGCAGCACAGGGTCATTTCCCCTGCCAGCCAATACAATCTTATAGTCTTGCAGGTTCTCACCCAAGATGTCTACAGCCTCTTTGATAAGAGATAATCCTTTATATGGAACCATATATCCATAGAACAGGAAATATCTTTGAGGCAAAGGCTCTTTTGGTGCTGTTGGATTCAGCGAGCCATAAGATTCAAAAAGTCCGAATGGAATAACAGAGACTTTCTCCCTGTTAATACCTTCTATCTTTAAGATGTCGTTATAACTGTTCTGTGAGAAGACCACAATATCAGTGCCTTTCTTAATTGCCGTATGGAGAAGTCTTGATGGTGTGGTTGAAGGATTATAATGATTCCATACTTCATGTAGTGACAATATGGTCTTGCTCTTAAGATAGAGGATGATATTTGTGAAACGTTTATTGTTGTAATTGGCTACAATGTTTACAAAAACATAGTTCTTTGAGTCTATGAATTCAGCCATCTGTTTCAAATGACGATTCATTATACACCCTGCAATGTTTCTTAAAAATGGCACAGACTCAAAGGGGCGCATAAGTCGCACTAAGTATATGTTGATATTATTGCTGCCTATATATTTCCTTATTTCGTAGAGTTGCTCATCAGGTATAGCCGTAATTCTATCTTTGCTTGCATTATATTCACAGTTGGTTCCCTCTGGCTCCTTGATAGAGTTCCTTAGATAGTAGATGTCTACAATATAACCGTCCTTGCAAAATTGTTTTGCAAGCGGCAATGTACTTCCCGTGAAGGCATCTTCTATAAATGCTATACGCTTCATCTGCTTGGTTTTGTTATTATGGCTTTGCTTTATGGATAACGCAATTAGATATTTCAATATTGTATGATTGTAGATTGAGATTATTATTTTTTTTACAATTAGTTACAATATAATTATTAGTTTGCAGTTTTTATAAGAAAGTTCAGTCCATGGAAAATCATATTTTATTATTATACTTGTTGATATTTCTTCTATGTATAAAAAAGATATTTTTTATTTTTTTACTCATTGAAGCTATTGCCTATGCTTTTTATATAAACAACAGGGGATGCATGTTTCTGAAAATTATAGCAGCGCCATATCATTTTACGGAAAAAATGATGCGAGGCGGGGCAATGAGATTCATTGTCTATAATATATCAGAAATACCATCACATCATGTCAGAAGAACGCTATACAGAGGAATAGGATGCCATCTGGCGGATAATGTAATAGTTTATCATGGAGCAGAGATTCGTCATCCCTGGGATTTGGTTATAGGGAAAGGTTCTATTATTGGCGACAATGCACTTCTTGATGCAAGGTGTAAGCTGACCATTGGTGAGAATGTTAATCTTTCAAGCAACGTATCTGTCTATACTCAGCAACATGATTATCGTGATTCGTGGTTCAGATGTCCGTCGCCAGAAGAAAGAAAAATGTCTGTTGAGATAGAAGATCGTGTTTGGATAGGTTCTAATGTTACTGTGCTCCCTGGGGTTACAATAGGAGAGGGCGCAGTATGTTGTGCAGGTAGTGTTGTTACAAAAGATGTAGAACCTTATGATGTTGTAGCTGGTATCCCCGCAAAGAAAATAGGAGAGCGGCCGCGTGATTTGCGCTATTCGTTTAAAGGGAAGGCAAGTAGATTCTATTGATTGATTTTACTCGGTGCAATGTTTGTTGTATCTCATGATATTATCAGACGACTCTCTTCTGATAGTATTCAGACACATACAGAAATGGTGGTTATGTCAGGGCTTTAACGAATTGTTTGAGAATCTCCAGCTTGCTCAGCTTAAGGTTCTCCTGCTGTGATAGCCAGTGGAATAGTCGGCATTTATTGGCCCTCATGTCTTTCCATACTATTATCTTGGTATGAAACTCAAAGTGTTTAGGTAACAACTGTTGCAGAAGATATTGCATTGTTCTTTCTGACTCTGTCGTAGGATTTTGTCTTGCAATAAAATCCTCATACCATTTGCGCTGCAATAGGAGTGCTTTGATTTTTATATCATTATTTGCAGAATTAGAAATGGTATGTCTGTTCTTACGGTATTGGAAACATATTTCTTGCGAATTGACAATGCCATTCTTGCTTGCGGCAATACATGCTGTAATATCATCGCTGCCCCATGCTAATGGAAGATTGTAGAATCCTCCTTCTTTCACCAGCGCTTCTCTGTTGTAGCAGAAGTCTCCTATGAACTGTTGTCTGCCAAGTCCAGCCCAGCGGTAATAAATCAGTTGCCAGACACTTTCTTTCTCAAATCTCGGTTCTAAATATTCTGCCACATCTCCGTTCTCATCTATAATCTCTGTCAGACCATGGAATACTGTTATTTCCGGGTGTCTGTCAATCATGCTGGCGTATGTCTCAAGACTATTCGGCGTGAGTCTGTCGTCGTCGCCCATACAAATTACATAATCTCCTTTACAATAAGATAACGCATTGTTCCAATTGTCAGCAAGGCGTTCAGCCCCGTAGTTGTTCTCGTTGCGGAAATATTTAACTCTTTTATCTGTTATGAATTCATCAGCCAATGATTTTATATCATGTGGAGAACAATCATCGAAAATAAGCAATTCAAAGTCCTTGAAAGTCTGGTTGACAACACTTTCAATAGCTTCTTTCAGATAATTAATCTTATATGCAGGTATTATTATCGAGAATTTCATGCTTTATCTTGGTTTGTGGTGATTCCTAAATTCTTTATTTCTGCCTCGTCGCCTTTTTGCACTTGTGCCTTGTCTATATATAGCGATGCTATATAAACGACGCACATCCAGTTGTACATCTCGATTCTGTCTCTGTATGGGAAAATGAAAATAGAGATGAAACCAGAGCATAGAACATATAGGCGTATATATATAGGTACATGGGTACGATATGTTACTAATATTCTGAATGCAATATAGAAATAAGCCAAAGCCCAGGGCCATCCGTAATAGATAGATTCTCCAAAGAAACCAATATCAGACGGATGATAAAGCATATGTCTTAGTTCTTCAAAGAAGGGTATTGTTGTTCCATGACCGAAGATAGCTTTAATCGGATTGGCAAAGTTATATTCTATAATATATCCTATGAATTCAAATCTAATAGCATGTGAGAAATTATCATCTTTTGAATCTCTAATCATATCTCCGAACAAATCTTCCCAGAAGATAGCTAAAGAGATACCACATATAATCAATAGGGAATAAGACAAAATGCGGACCCAACGCCCTTTTACCAAAAAGAACGATAAGGCTAAAGTAAACAATGTTGTTATAAGAATCTGTTTGGTCAGATAAAGATAAATCGACACTAACATCAATGCTGAGAGTAAGAACCATATCGGTTTGAATGTCTTCAGCATTTTATACCAGCAGAAACACATAGCCAGCATCTGTACTTGATAGCTGCCGACAAAGAATCTTGCCATACCATTTCGCTCGGCAGTAATAACAACTTCGCCAGTGTCATCGGCACTGCCTCCAAAAATGGCAAATAAAGGATCCACTTGCTGTAATATCTGTATTATAGCAGTTATTATAGCCACTATCACGATAATCCACATTAGTCTCTTTTCTGTGAATTTAAAATGATAGAAGAGCATAAAGAATGTTGACACATACACCCAAACCTGTACACGCGTCAGTTCTTCGGTGATGATACCGCCCAATAGAGAGGATGTAAGCAAAATTCCGAATGGCCACAATGTAAGAAATAGGGAATAGTATTTGAATGTAATATGTCTGTTACGGTATTGTATGAAGAAAAGTCCATACAGCGCCCAGCATACACCAGCCATAAGTAGGTAATATCTCAATTGTACAATATATCCCCAACCTATCAGGTTCAAACCATTACCTAAGAATATAACCAATGCCACCATGCATAATGTCACGGTAACATTCTTTGTTGAAGACATCAACGATGTTATGATATTAGTGTTACTTGCGCTGTTTAACATATTCATGCAATCTATTAATTGTTTGTATTATAACTGGACAGCGCAATAAATACAACTGAATATAGTATGTATATATTAGCGTTATGATTCCTGCCAATAATAGTATTAACATATCATTTAAAGGCAACAAAGTCTTACATGCATATAAGATGCCTGCCAGCGGAAGGTATCCTAACAAATAGCGTAAGATATCTTTCCCAGGGAATTCATAGTTATAATGATTTTTAAGATACCACAGAGATAGTAGGAAAACACATATCTCAGAAGACAGCCATACTAAAGCGGTTCCTACAGCACCCATACTCTCAACTATTGTTAGATTTAAGATTATTGCCAGTGCCGCTCCTGCAAAAGAGTTACGCAATATAATATTATCGTGCTTCATTGGCATCAAAATCTGTAATACAAGTATCTGTTCAAAACCAATAATAAGTATTAATACAGATATTATCTGGAATGGCAAATAAGAACCTTCGAATCCGTCACCAACCAAGAAATGCAAAAGAGTTGGACCAACAACTGCAGATACACAAAGAGTAGGGAATGCAAAAGAAAAAAGAACTTTTACGGACAATGATATTTTATCCCAGAATTCCTTTGTCGACCCCTGTGAGAGCAAAGAAGACATTCTGGGGAACATTACATTGGTAAACGCCGTGAAAAAAGCAATTATAATAGTATAGAGCCTTGTGGATGTTGAATAATATCCAACTTGAATAGTACCACATACGACTCCTAACCAAGCAATATTCAAAGATGTGTATAATGAGGTGACAATCATATATGTACCTATAGATACAATTGTTTTGTAGTATGGTTTTAATGTAAACTCTTTAATGGAGAATTTAACAAACTTTCTACTGTATATTATATCAACGAGGGCATTTATAACTACCGTCGACGTTGTCAGTATATAATAAAGTACATAGTCTTCTTTTTCTTTTATAAATAGGAAAATGCATATTACATATAACACTCTGATTGTCAGATTTCGCTTAGCTATATAAGCGAAATTCTCCATTCCTGTGAAAAACCATTCTATAAGCAAGGCATTAAACAACAACTTGCATATACCTATGCATAATAGCTTGCGATACTGAAAGAGTTCTTCAATAGTGAACATTGCTATAGCAAGAATCGCTATTGCTATAACGGTAGTAAACAAGTGGAAAGATAATATGCTCGTAAATACTTGCGACAGTTTCTTCTTGTTTGTTTTATTTGCTGCAATCTCTCGAATACCACATGCTGATATTCCCAGCATTGAAAACAAAATCAAATAGTTTATGATACTATCAACAAAGTCGTATATGCCAACGCCGGAAACTCCCAGGGTCCTGGAAACATAAGGATATGTTAGCAGTGCACATACATGACTGCCAACGGTTAGAATGCTACTGTATGCAACATTACGCTTTATTCCCATAGCACAACTATATGCAACAGACAAGACTATTTAGCAGCGAAAACTTTCATGCACTCATCTCTTGTCAACCAAATACTAGTTATTATAGTTGACAATATAAGCATGGCTGCAACAAAAATCATACGCTTAGGTCCGGCAGGTTTGATAGGAACGGTTGCGCTTACGAGTGTTGTGAAAGCAGGTGTCTTTTCTTGCAGTTTCACTTTTGAAGCCTCAAGTTGTGTGCTCATTGCTGTATATGCATTTAGTTTCAACTGCATGTCATTCTCTAATTTGTCGCGTTCTGATATAGCTGATTGTAGTATTACATCATTGTTGCTGTCGCAGAAACGGCTGTAGCGTTCAACAGATTTATTGTATTCTTTTTGTGTACTGTCAGCCAATTGCTTGTAATGCTCCACGTCAATACGAGCCTTGTGAGTACGATATTTTATAATGAAGTTCTGAAGATGCTGTTTGACGGAGTTTGCCATAATCGCACTGATGTAAGGATCTTGATCAGTAAAGGATATCGTTATGACATCAGTTTTTTTGTTTACATAACAGAGAATCTTCTTCTTTGCATTATCAACTATGTTGTAATCAAATTCCGAAAGCATAAATGGATCTAATGCCTTTGGAGAACCTGCAATGCCAGCCTTTTTATCAGAAAAGAGTGTCTTGAACCAAACCTTTGCATTTACAAATGGCTGGGTAAGCCAGTTCTTCTTTTGATGCTTTACCAAGTATGTATAATAATCCGTAGTCAGAGAACTGTCTTGTGTTGTGATTTTGGTCTCTAAGACATCAATGATAAATTCATTTGAGGACAATAGGTCGGGATACAATTCCGGGTATATGGCGTCATTGTTACTGCCGCCCAGCTTAAGACCGAAACTTGAAGCCATTGACGACAAACTTCCGGCAACATCCTCGCTTGACATCTCTGGTGCCAGCAATACTTCGCATTTGTAATATCGTGGTTGTGGGAATATCCATATGCAAGATAGTATAAAGACAATTACCCATAATATAAAGAATAACTTCTTTTTATTCCAAAGTGTTTTTGCTATTTTGCCAAAATCTATAACGTCTTTTGCTTTCTGCTCATTCATAATCTTATGCTCCTCATTTAAAGAATATTCGCCAGTGTGGCAATCATTGTTGCAATTGATGCTACTGATGTTCCAAGTGTCATGGTCTCGGCAAGTGACATCTTGTTGATTGACTTAGATGGCACTACAATCTCGCATCCTGGGCGTGGCTTGGCGTTGTGTCCTGCCTTTGCCACTGTTCCGTTCATGTAGATGATGTATGTCTGGCTCTTCTTTGCTCTGCTGCTGAAGCCGCCAGCCTGCTCGATGTAGTATTTCGTACTCTTGCCTTTGCTGTATCCGACAGTGTTAGGGTAGAGTACCTCGCCGTTTATCTTCACGGTTCCGTTGTATTGCGGAACGATTATGCGGTCGCCTTCTCGTAGCACGATGTCCTCGTCTCCGCCAGGATTAGCCAGTGCCTTGTCAAGCTCAATACCTACAAAATAAGTGTCGCCGATAGAGAACTTGTTCTCTTGCATTGTGGTCTTGATGTCTATGTTGGTGCCACGTTTTGCAGCCAGCTCCATCTTCTCTTCCTCAAGACTCTCTTTCTGCATCTTCATGACAGCCTCCATTCTTGTACGCTCTTCAGGGGTGATTCTGCGTTCCAGACGTGCACCGTTGACGTAAGCCTTGTCATTAACGCCGCCGGCAGACTTTATGATGTCGCTCAGTCGGGTGTCTCTCTTTGCCAGTGTGTAAGTACCGCTGAACATTACTTCTCCATCAATGGTTACATTCTGCTGCTTACTGAATCCAGGGCTTCTTCTTACATATACCTCATCGAAAGGCATCAGTTTGAAACCTTGTTCTCCATCTATGACAAATCCGTCTTTGAGTGCGAAGGTGAATGTGCGTGCTATGACAGAATCAGTGGTAAGTGCCTTAGGATTAATAACTCTTCGCGCAACGTCAACCTTTACTGTTGAGGCTGTCTGCTTGAGTCCTCCTGCCTGAAGTACAAAGTCTTCAAGTGTCTCATTGTCAGCATATTTGTATATGCCAGGGTAGTGCACCTCTCCGTGTATTGTTATCGTTTGTTCTTCCATCAGCTCTTGCTTTGTTGGAATGAAGAGCACGTCGTCTTTCTTCAGTGGAATGTCTGCCACTGTTCCGTTCATAATACCTTCTATGTCAACTGGCAATACCTCTAATGTGCGGTCTGCTTTCATCCTGTGCATTACGGCACGTGCGGTGAATGCTTCTTCTTTCAGTCCGTCGGCGTATTCAATGAGGGTTCTCACGCTGTTTATCTCGTTGCCTACCTCATACATTCCCGGGCGGAACACGGCGCCTTTCACCTCAACCATGTTAGAGTATCTCTGAATGATAGAGTCCACGCTAAGTGAGTCTGCGTCGGCAAGGTGGAATGATGCCATGTCAAACTCGTTGATGTTATGTACAGAGAATTCTTTTCCTGTCTTTCTTATAAGTCTTACAGATGCCTTGTAAGCGTCGCCAGTGAATCCTCCTGCGTATTTCAGCAGTGTGCCAACGCTTTCGTCTCTTCTCATCTCGTAAATCATCGGGCGCTTAACCTTTCCGCTTACAGTAACCAGACAGTCGTATGGACCTACAACAATGACGTCATTATCAGCGAGGCGCACATTGCCTGTAAGCTTTCCGTTAAGGATATAGTCATAGATGTCCACGGTGCTCACCAGTCTGTTGTTGCGATATACCTTGATGTTACGCAGTGTTCCAAGGTCGTTTGTTCCGCCTGCCATATATAAAGCGTGGAATACTGTTGCGAATGCAGATAGGGTATATGTTCCAGGGGCTTTCACCTCACCCATGACGTTGACGAGCATTGTTCGTGTCTGACCTACACTTAGTTTTATCTTAGAGCTGCTGTAGCGTGCGCCGAGCTGTGTTCTGAGCTGTGCGTTTGCCTGCTGCACCGTCATGCCACTGATATATACAGGTCCGAATCCCTCTATTGTGACAGTTCCTTCGGGCGACACAGTGCTCTCTATCGTCTTCTGTGATGCACCGTAGATATCTATAAACACAGCGTCACCAGGACCTAAACGGTAGTTTTGTGGTGTTGCGATGTTCATGTTTGGCTCAAACGACAATTCTTTGTTGTTGAAGATATCTCGTCCGAACACTCTCTTCTTGTTCTTGTCCAGCTCTTCTTTCATGCGCTCAAACATTGCTGTGGAGTCGGGCATAAAGCCGTTTAGTTCATCCTGCATGTCAAGCCAGTCTTCGTTAGTGTCGTCATATACGAACTTGTACTTGTCCTTATTCTTGTCTTTAAGACGATATGACGGGGTGTCGTCTTTGTCCTCACTGTTGTTCTTTCTCAGTCTGCTGTCACTTGTGTTGTCGTCAGACTCTGCCACAGTGGTGCCTAAGCCTTTCTCCTTTGCCAGCCTCTCATACTTCTTTCTTACTCTTCTTATCTGTTCTATATCCACTCCGCGCTGCATCAGTTTAGTGACAATCTGTGATTGTGATGTTCCTTCCTCGTTTTCTTTCATAACGAACTTTATTACCTGCTCGTCTGTCATGCTCGACTGTGCGTAGGCTGCTGATGTGAAGCAAACCATGAGTAATGTTAATATGACAAGTTTTCTCATTCCTTATTATATTTATTTCTTTTAATATTCCTGTATGTTTTGTGTATGGTTAGGCACCTTTGCAGTACCCGTTCCCTACACCTTATATTATATATAACTGAAAAACGGCTATTTTGTTGCAAAGGTAGACATAAAAATGAAGAAATAAAAAAGGCGGGAGAATTTTTTCTCCCGCCTTCCTTTAAGTATGGTTAAGTTTGCTGCTTATTTAACAACAATCTTCTTGCCATTGTGGATGTAGATACCCTTCTGAGTTGGCTTGCCATTAACGCGTACACCCTGGAGGTTGTACCATGCGTCGTTGTTTGCACCATTTACAGAAGAACCGTCTGTTGTGATACCCTCAATACCAGAGAGTGTCTCATCAAACTCTACCAACCAACGTGGGTCACCAATCTTCTCCTTAGCCTGGTCAGAGCCTGCGTAAACTGTGAAGTCTGCAGCTGCTGCATCCTTGAACTGAGGATCTGTTGTAACAAGTGTACCCATAACAACGCTCTGTACCATCTGGCTTGCGCTCAGGTCTGTGTATGTTCCGTCAGCAAGAGTACCAACAGAGTTTGTTGTTACGTCATACTGTGGATTTGCAGAGTCGCCACCACCATTGATAGACTGCATAAAGTTGGCCTTACCGCTGTTTACAACGATATTATTCTTGATGGCATACTTAATCCATGTCTGACTGTTCTGGCGGTGAGAGAAGAAGTTCTTACCGCTTGTGATGTTGTAGATAGTCGAGTTCTCGAATGCAAATGTCTGAGGAGCCTCAGCTGTTGCACCGTAAGCGCTTGCCTTCTCACCGCCCTGGCTGCTGTATACAGACTTAGTTGTAGCTGTAGGAGCATAGAGTGTAGAGTTCTTAACAGCGAAGTTCATAGCAACGCTACCCTTTGTGAAGTCGAATACAGTTACGTCCTTAGCAACCTCGATTACTGCGTTGTCAACAACGAAGTTTGTGATGTTGCGCTTCTGACCAGAGCTGTAGAAGAGAGCCTGGCCGAGACCCTTGACAACAACATTGTTGATAGCGATGTTCTCTACTACCAATGCTTCTGCAAGAGCAACAGTATCAGTGATAATCATTGGAGCTGCCAAAGCAGTAGCGTCGATTATTGCGCTGTCACCATTGATAACAAGATTAGCAGGAGCAAGAACAGAGTTGCTTACTGTATAAGTAGTACCCTTAGCAAGGTTGATAGTGATGTCACCTACCTTGTCAACAGTAGCCTTAACAGAGTCAAGAGCTGCAATGATATCGCCTTCTGTTACGTCAACAACGATAGGAAGAGCGAATGCCTGTGTCTTGTCATATTCAACCATCCAGCGTGGGTC